>DATMEZ010000214.1:0-65149 GCA_035556415.1 Povalibacter sp. | reverse complement strand
GATATCCGGCCGCAGTCGTTCCTGCGCGAGCAGTTCAATGAACAGTGCCGGTTGCTTGACGACATGCGGCCGCTGTTCCTGCAGGCGTGCCGATACTTCAGGTGCACAAGGTCGACCGTTGCGGTCGGTTGCCAGCAGGATGCCGGTTTCCTCGAAAGTCTCGCGGCAGGCAGCCATCGCCAGGCCCAGGCATTCGGTGAGCGGTAGCGGCTCGCCGCGCAGGCTGTGCATGCGGCCGCAGCTGTAGCCGTCGGGGTTGCCGATCAGGGTGAGCGCGGCAGCGGAGCCGTCCGCGGCACTCAGCTTGCCGCCAGGGAAAACCCATTGCCCACCGAAGGTCAACTCGGCGTGACGCCGCACCGTGAGCACTTCGACTCCGGACGCTTCCTCCCGCAACAGCAGGATCGTGGCGGATGGACGCGGCAATGCCGGGGTGGAATGTGTATTGTCGGCGGCATTGCTCATCGGTCGATCCGAATCATGAAAAGTCTCCGGCTCAGCGCAGCTGTGATCATCGGCATTCTGCTCGCAGCGGTCGTCTTTGCGCCAGTGCCGGGCCGGACCCTCGGGATCCGGACGCTGCACGATTTTGCGCACGGCCCGATTTTCGGCTGTGTCGCGGTGTTGCTGTTGCTGTGCATCCGAGGCGATGGGCGGCTGCAGCTGCGGCCGGCGATGCAGTATCTGCTGGCTTTCTTTGCCGCGCTCGCGCTCGGTGGGCTCACCGAGCTGGCGCAGATTCCCGTGGGCCGCGATGCGTCGTGGTTCGACCTTCGCAGCGATGCGCTGGGAGCCGCAGCATTTCTGGGGATCGCGGCTGCGATCGATGGCCGGTTGCGTCGTCCGGTCCGGGCATTCGCCGTGCTGGGCGGTGTCGTCCTGCTGGGGATTCATTCGACTCCGCTGGCGACGGCGGCCAGCGAATATCTGCGGCGCGAGCGGGCTTTCCCGGTGCTGCTGGATTTCAGCCAGCAGCTCGATTCGTATTTTCTCGAACCGCAACGGGCCCGGATCGAGCTGCAGGCGATGCCGTCGGTGTGGGCCAGGCAGCCGGGAGAGTTGGCATTGCGAGTGGAGTTCGCCGCCGGGCCCTGGCCGGGAATCGATGCGGCCGAGCCAGGCCCCGATTGGCGCGGTTACAAGAGCCTGGTGCTGGACGTGACCAATACGACGGATGCCGACCTCGCGTTCATGCTGCGGGTTCACGACGTGCACCACAACTACGAATTCGACGATCGGTTCAACCGCATGCTGACGGTTGCGCCGCGAACCCGCTCCGTCTTGCGGGTGCCTGTTGTCGACATCGAGTCCGCGCCGCGCGGCCGGTCGATGGATCTCACGCAGATCGCGGACTTCATGCTCTTCCGGGCAGATGGTTCGACGGCGCCGGAGATGTGGATATCACGGGTCTGGCTGGAGTAGCGTCGTCATCGTCCGATGAAGCAGCTGCGGCGATTCATCGGCGGCGAGGCCATATGAGCGAAATGGACGCGACGCGTACTGGCATGAGCCGAGTTGCGCCGCAGCGATAGTTCATGAGGCAGCGTCCTCGACGAGGTGCAGAGTACAATCCGGCGCCGCCCGCCATGTGCCTGTGAGGTTCATCGCATGATCACGCTCGACATCAACGGCAAGAAACTGGAAACCGACGCAGACCCGGATACACCGCTCCTGTGGGTGCTGCGCGATCGTCTGGGCATGACCGGCAGCAAGTACGGCTGCGGCAAGGCGTTGTGCGGCGCCTGCACCGTTCATATCGATGGCTCGGCGACCCGCAGCTGCGTGCTGCCGGTGTCGGCCGTGGCAGGCATGAAGATCACCACCATCGAGTCGGTCGCGGACAGCGCCGCCGGCAAGGCGGTCCAGGAAGCATGGATTGCCGAGAATGTGCCGCAATGCGGTTACTGCCAGTCGGGCCAGATCATGAGCGCGACCGCGTTGCTGAGCACGAACAAGCAACCGACGGACGCCGACATCGACGTGGCAATGGCGGGAAACATCTGCCGTTGCGCCACTTACGTTCGTATCCGCGCCGCCATCAAGCGTGCCGCGCAGTCGCTGGCGTAGTCAGGAGACCGACATGAGCACATCGGCAGACGAGACTCTGATCCGTGCCAGCCGGCGCGACGTGCTGAAGGCAGGAGCAGCGCTGACCATTGCGTTCTGGCTACCGCAGCGCGGTGCAGTCGCCGCCGAGGCGCCAACCAGCGCTGTCCTGGAGCCGAACGCATTCGTGCGCATCGGGGACGATGACACGGTCACGGTGATATCCAAGCACGTCGAGATGGGGCAGGGCAGTTACACCGGCCTGGCCACGCTCATCGCCGAGGAGTTGGATGCGGACTGGAAGCAGGTGAGCGTCGAGGGCGCGCCGGCGGATGCGAAGCTCTACAACAATCTGTCGTTCGGGCCCATGCAGGGCACGGGTGGCAGCTCGTCGCTGTCGAATTCGTTCGATCAGTTGCGTAGCGCTGGCGCGACCGCACGTGCGTTGCTGGTCAGCGCGGCGGCACAGCGCTGGAGCGTTCCGGCGAACGAGATCGCGATAACGGCAGGTGTCGTCAGTCACTCGAAATCCAATCGCACGGCGCGGTTCGGCGAGCTGGTGGGCGATGCCGTGAAATTGCCGGTGCCGACGGACGCCAAGCCCAAGGATCCAGCCAACTACACTTTGATCGGCAAGAACCTGACACGCGTGGACAGCCGCGCCAAATCAACGGGCACTGCGACGTTCACGCAAGACATCCAGCTGCCCGGAATGCTGACGGCGCTGGTGCTGCATCCACCGCGTTTCGGTGCGAAGGTGAAGAGCTTCGATGCTTCGAAGGCGCAAGCCATCAAGGGCGTGAAAACAGTAGTGGCGTTCGAAACGCCGGTGCGCGCAGGCATTGCCGTGTTGGCGACGGATTTCTGGACTGCGCGCAAGGCGCGTGATCTGGTAACGGTGCAGTGGGACGAGTCGAAGGCATTCAGAAGCGGCTCAGCTGAACTGCTCGCCCGATATCGGGAACTCGCGGCCAAGCCCGGTGCATCGGCCAAGCGCGTCGGCGATGCAGATGCGGCGCTCGTGTCGGCCGCACAGGTGGTGGAGGCAACCTACGAGTTTCCATATCTGGCACACGCATCGATGGAGCCGCTCAATTGCGTGGTGCGCGTCGGCGCGCAGGAGTGCGAGATCTGGAACGGCGATCAGTTCCAGACGCCCGATCAGTTGGCGGTGGCCAAGCTGCTCGGCATCCCGCCGGCGGCCGTGAAGATCAACATGCTGTATGCCGGTGGCAGTTTCGGTCGTCGCGCCAATCCGCAGTCGGATTACGTGGTGGAAGCGGTCGCGATCGCCAAGGCAGCGAACGTACGCGAGCCGGTGAAGATGGTCTGGACGCGCGAGGAAGACATGCGCGCAGGCTATTACCGGCCACTGTACGTTCACACGCTGAAAGCCGGTCTCGACAAGGACGGGCGGCTCATCGCCTGGCAGCATCGCATCGCCGGCCAGTCCATCCTGTCCGGGTCGCCGTTCGCGGCGCCGGGGCCGATCGATCCCACCTCGGTGGAGGGGGCGTCGACCCTGCCGTACCAGATCCCGAATTTGTCGGTGGAACTGCACACCACGCACAACCCGGTGCCGGTGCAATGGTGGCGCTCGGTCGGCTCGACGCACACGGCATTCTCCACCGAGTGTTTTCTCGACGAGATTGCACGACTGACCCACAAGGATCCGTACGCCTTGCGCCGTGAGCTGCTGGCGGACAAGCATCCGCGACACCGCGCGGTCCTGGACCTGGTCGCGGAAAAATCAGGATGGCGCAATCCGCGCTCGCAGGACCAGATCTGGGGTCTGGCGCTGCACGAGTCGTTCAATTCCGTGGTGGCGCAAGTGGCGCAATTGCAGCGCACGTCCGACGGTTTGAAGCTGACGAAAGTGATCTGCGCGGTGGACTGCGGGCTGGCGGTCAATCCGAACATCGTCGCCATGCAGATGGAAAGCGGCATCGGTTACGGCCTGGGAGCCGCGCTGAGCGGCGCCATCACGATCCGGGACGGCCAGGTGGAGCAAGGCAACTTCGACGACTATCCGGTGCTGCGCATCAACCAGATGCCGGCGATCGAAGTCCACATCGTGCCCGCCAGCGGCAAGCCGACCGGCGTCGGCGAGCCGGGAACGCCGGTGATCGCACCGGCGTTGGCGAATGCATTGGCGCTGGCGAACGGCAAGCCGGTGCGCACGCTGCCGTTGTCGTCGCAGGCAATCACGTTGGCGTGAGCCGCGCAGCGCTCCGAAGGAAGCGCTGTCGCGGCGGCGTCATCAACGACATCAGCGGGTGACGGCGGCGGTCTTGGTATCGACGACCGCCTGCTCGAAGCTCAGATCCTTCACTTCGACGGCCCACGAACGTTCCCGAACCTGCTGGACTTCGACATGGGCGGAGCGCGCTGGCGGGGTCATCAAGAATGCCGATCCCCACAGCACCGCGCCGACCATGGCGAGCGCAGCGGCCGCACCCACGATAGTCCGCGACTGGATCACCATGACTGGCTCCCTGTTGGCGCGGGCGGTGAGCCCGCATTGCTGACGAGACTCGCGCGCCACGATATGCCGATGCGCAATGCGTTCCGTGCGATGCGTCACATCGGTGGGGAATCGCTACGGGAGTTGCCGGGAGCGATTTTTGACAATGTTCTGTCACATCGCCTGCGACCGGCGCTGCCGTCAGAACAGCTCGATGTCGCCGGCCGTGCTCTGCGCCGCGGAGGTTTCGCAACGCCCCTCATTGCTGGCCGTGTGACTTGCACCATCCATCATCAGCTGGAAGATTTCCCGCTCCTCCTGCGTGCGATACAGGCTGCGCAGGGTCGCGTGCAGGCGATCCCATTGCTCGGGCTGCTGCGTCTGGGCTGGATCGCAGACGAACTGCGCCAGCGTCGCCAGGCTGAAGCGGACGTGCCCCAGGCGCTGCGTCAGCTTGTCGTAGAACTGGAAGGCGATCACCGCCGAGCCGATCTGTTTCGTGATTGCCGCCAGCTGCGCGTCCAGATCGTCGGCGACGTTCGCCTTGATCTCCGGCGGCAGCCTGGCGCTTACCGCGCCCAGGTCACGCATCGTATCGGCGAGGCCGGTGAATATCCGGATCAGCGCGTCCACCGCCTGGTCGGATTCCTGCAGCGCGGAGGTCATCTGCGTCTCGCACAGGCCGAGCGTGTTGGCCATCTGGCGCTCGACCGCCCAGCTTTCGGACGGCGCCGCGGCGACGGGGTGGGTGGCAGAGGTTCCTGCCTGCGGAGCAGCCATGCGCTTGTTTTCCGATCCGTTACAGCACGCGGCCGATGGTCGCGAGCAGCTGTTCCGGGTTGAAAGGCTTGACGATCCAGCCGGTGGCGCCGGCTTGCTTGCCGCGCTGCTTGGTTTCCTGGCCGGATTCGGTGGTGAGCACCAGCATGGGGACGAACTTGTAGCTGTGCAGGGTTCGCAACTCGCGCACCAGCGAGATGCCATCCATACGCGGCATGTTCACATCGGTGAGCACCAAGTCGACCGTGCCGGTACGCGCGAACTCGAGTGCCTCCACGCCATCGGCAGCCTGCACCACTTTGTAGCCGGCGCCTTCCAGGGTGTAGCGGACCATTTGGCGCATCGAGGCGGAATCGTCGACGGCGAGGATGGTTCGAGGGGACGCAACGGACATCGAGGGGGCTCCACGCAAGGCAGCGATCGAATTGGATAACGGCAGCGCCGCAATGGAATTTAGTAAGGGAATGGAGCAATCGCACTTCGGGGAGAGCGGGCGCGCACGCCACAATTCATCATAATCCGCCCGCGCCCGCGCCGGATCGCCCGCTAGGATTCGGATCATGAGCAACAGGCGACTGCGAATCGGGGTGCTGTTCGGCGGACGCTCCGCCGAGCACGAGGTGTCGATCCTTTCGGCACGCAACGTGATTGCCGCGCTCGATCCGGCACGATTCGAGGCGGTGCCGATCGGCATTGCACGTGACGGTCGTTGGCTCTTGCAATCGACGGAGCGCCTGCTGTGCGACAAGGGCGATCCTCGCCTGGCGCGGATCGACGCAGCCGGTCCGAGCGTCTCGCTGGTCGCTCCTGCCGATACCGCTGCGCGCAGCGCCGTGGGCAAGCTGGATGCAATCTTTCCGGTGCTTCACGGCACGCAGGGCGAAGACGGTAGCGTGCAGGGATTGCTCGAACTGGTCGGTATCCCGTACGTGGGCGCCGGTGTGCTCGGCTCGGCTATCGGCATGGACAAGGACGTGATGAAGCGTCTGCTGCGCGATGCGGGGATTCCAGTGGCGCGTTTCATGGTCGTGCGGCGCAGCGATTTTCGTCGCGAGCCGACAGCGATCCTGCGCGAGATCGAGTCGCTCGGCTGTCCCTTGTTCGTCAAGCCGGCGAATCTCGGTTCTTCCGTTGGCATCAGCCGGGTGATTGCGCGCGGACAACTGCCGGCCGCGCTGGAGACGGCTTTCGACTACGATCTGAAAGCCGTGGTCGAGGAAGCCGTCGCAGGTCGCGAGATCGAATGTTCCGTGCTCGGCAACGATGCGCCGGTGGCGTCCATTCCGGGAGAGATCGTGGTTACGCACGCCGACGGCTTCTATTCGTACGATGCCAAGTACCTTGATGACTACGGCACCACGCTGAAGATTCCAGCGCCGCTCGATGCCGCGACGATCCGTGAAGTCCAGCGGCTGGCGGTCGAGACCTTCCGCACGCTCGAGTGCAGCGGCCTGGCGCGCGTTGATTTCTTTCTGCGCGCGGACGGACAGCTGCTGGTCAACGAGATCAACACGCTGCCCGGGTTCACCGCGGTCTCGATGTATCCAAAGCTTTGGGCGGCCAGCGGTGTGCCGCCACAGGAGCTGGTCACGCGGCTCATCGATCTGGCCATCGAGCGGCACGAGCATCGCAGCGGATTGAGATCCGTGTTCAGCCTGCGCACGGCCCGTTCCGAGCGACCGTTACAAGCGCTGTAGCGCGCTGGCCTTGGCGGGCCGTGCAGTTCTGAAGCTGTGCCCGTAGCCGAACAGCGGCCATCCGCAACACCCGGACATCGTTGCCCGAAGTACAGCGCTGTGGCGCGGCGGTTGCCGTATGCCGGTGCGCAACGCTATCGTTCCGTGCCAATTCGGCAAAACGGGAGTCGTTCGATGCTGCAGCGGGCTGGTCGAAATCAACGATCCAAGGCAGTTCTCGTTGGCGCGTTCGCGCTGGGTCTCGGCGCCTGCGCCGGCCAGTCGGTCAATGAGAATCCGATGGTTCCCGAAGTCCGCCCCGGCGTACCGGCCGGCTACCTGGCGAACGACGAGATTCCCAATAGCCTTGCTTTGTTGCCCGCTCCGCCGGCCGCCGGATCGGCGGCCTTCGCACAGGATGAAGCCGTCAGCGTCGAAGCGCGTGCTTTGCGGAATTCAGCGCGCTGGCAACAGGCGGCCGAGGACGCCAATCTGAGCTTTCCGCGAGCCGCTGGCACATACGCTTGCGCGCTCGATGTCAACATCGACGAGAAGGACACGCCACGCCTTTACACACTGCTGCGGCGAACGCTCCAGGATGCCGGGCGCGCGACAGCCGGGGCGAAGAACGAGTACAAGCGCATCCGTCCGTTCGCCGCGTTCAACGAGTCGACGTGCTCGCCGGCTGACGAGGCGATCCTACGTAACAACGGCTCCTATCCTTCGGGCCATACTTCGGCTGGCTGGACCTGGGCGCTGATCCTGGCCGAGCTGGCTCCGGAGCGCAGCGATGCCATCCTGGCGCGTGGCCGCTCGTTCGGCGAAAGCCGGTTGGTCTGCAACGTGCACTGGCAAAGTGACGTGCTGGCGGGCCGCTTCATGGCAGCCGGCGTGGTGGCCCGCCTGCATGCCAACGATGCTTTCGAGGCGGACATGGCGGTGGCCAAGACGGAGATTTCCGCCGCGCGAGCCCGGAATCTGAAACCGACGCGCGACTGCGCGGCGGAATCGGCAGCGCTGGCGACGAAAGTAGTATCCGCGATGTGAGCCAAGGGCGCTCTGATTACCCATCACTTCCGCACAGAGCTGCCCCGCGTAAGCGGGTGATCGTCAACCGCGGGCGCGTAGCTGGATGTCGCCGCCCGAAGTGCGTGCCTTGATCGGTTCACCGCCGCCGTTGATGGTGCCATTCAGTTTTCGGGAAACGCGCCCGCCGGAGGAGATGACGGTGGTGACCGGCAGGTCGCTGACGACCGAGCCGCCGCTGGTCGAAGCATCCACAACGCCGGCCACGTTGCGCGGCACGTGCAGCAGGATGTTGCCGCCGGAGGTGGAAACTTCGATGCCGCGATTCACCCCGAGCAGTTCCACGTCGACGTTGCCGCCGGACGTCGCAGCACGGATTCGGCCATCGACGCTCGCCTTGATGTTGCCGCCCGATGAGTCCAGGTCGGCGTCGCTGCGGATGACGTCGGCAACGATGTCGCCGCTGGAGGTGTGGGCGCGGACCGGGCCGTGGACCTGTTCCATGCGAATGTCGCCGCCCGAAGTCTCGGCGTCGAGCTGCCCGGTGACGGCACGCACGGTGATGTCGCCGCCGGACGTTTTGATGTGAAGATCGCCGCCGATGTCGCTGGCTACGATGTTGCCGCCCGAGGTGCGCATTCTGACGTTGCCGCTCACGTTGCCGACGCGGACATCGCCGCCGGAGGTGGTGCCGGTCGCCGTGCCCTCCAGTTGCTCGATCAGCAGATCGCCGCCCGACGTCTTCAGTCCGACCTGATAGCGCTTCGGTACGGAGACGGAAATCTTCGCGTTGCGGCCGCCGCCGGACCGCAGCCAGTCGAGCCAGTCGTGGCGACTGCTGCGCGTGGTCACTGCAACGCCCTCGGCGCTGGGCTCGGCCGACAGGGTCAGGCGGTCGAGGGCGCTCTGCGAGCCGGTTACGACGATGTGCACGGTCACCTGGTCCGAGTCGGTGCCGCGCACCGTGATGTCGCTGCCGTCGGTATCCACGGTCAGCTTGCCGCCGGGCTGGACCGTGAAGGTGCGATCCAGGCGCTTTTCCGCTGCATGCGTCAGCGTGGACAGCAGGGCGAGGCACAGGCCGCAAGCGAGCGAGGCGCGAAAGCTCATTGGACTTCCTTTTGTATTCGGGGCTGACTCATCCGCTTCGGACGCGCCCGGCGCCGGAAAGGTTGCAATCGCGCGCGATCCTTTGGCCAGCGAGCTGGAAGCGGCGTGGCCCGGTCGGAGAGGCTCATGGCCTGCCGGCCGGGTGCCCGGCACGGTTGCGGCGAGAGCCCGGGGCGCTTTGCGAATTCAGCCGGGAGATGCCCGCCGCACCGGCCATCGAATCGAGAAGCGGGCGCCGCCCAGATCGGACTTGCGCACCTGGACGGTGCCGCCGTGCCATTCGACGATGCGCTTGACGATGGCCAGCCCCAGGCCGTAGCCCACTTTCTCGCCCTTGCGCTCGCCCAGCTGTACGAACGAGCCGAATACCCGCTCGCGATCCGCCTCGGGAATGCCGGGACCGTCGTCGTCGATGTGCAGGCTGTAGTCATTGGGATAGATGACGAAGGTCACCCGGATCTGCGTGCGCGCATAGCGGATCGCGTTGTACAGCAGGTTGCGCAGGACCGTCTCCAGCAGATGCGCATCGCACCGCACGCGCGTGGCGTTGCTCTGAACTTCGCAGCGGATGCTCAGGTCCGGCGGCGCGCTGCGTCGAACAGATTCGGTGAGCGCCGGCAGGATCACGGTGAAATCATGCTCGGCGACGTTGAGAGCGACCTCGGCGCGCTCCAGGATCGCGTAGTCGAGCGTGGCCGTGACGAAGGAGTTGAGCTCGGCGATGTCGGTGTTGATGTTGTTCATGTGCTCGGCCAGCTTGTCCGGGCTCGAGGCGGTGCGTGCCATCTCGATTTCGAACCGCATGCGCGTCAGCGGCGTCTTGATCTCGTGCGACATGGCGTGGGACATGTCCTTGTGCGAGCCGATCAGGCTGTCGATGCGCGCTGCCATGCGACGGAACGCTTCGGCCAGCGGCCTCACCTGGGAGCCTGGCTTGATGTCGGCGTCGAACGTCCAGTTGCGGTTGCCGAAATTCATGGTCGCCTGCTCGAGCCGGCGCAGGTCGCGTGTCAACGGCCATAGCCAGGCCATGATGACCAGTGCAATCGCCGCATAGAACAGCAGCGCAAGAACCCATTCGAGCAGTCCGCGTTGCGTGTCTGGCACCGCGTACCTGAAGGCCAGTACGCGATCGTCGTCACCCAGGCGTTTGAGCATCCAGGCGCGACCATCGGCGTTCATCAACGCCGGTTCGCCGCGTTCGAGGCGGGCCAGCGTATCCCGGCCGGCAATGTCCCGTGCATCGAACAGTTCGAGATCGACATGGGTCTGCCGCGCCAGTTGTGCAACGAACTGCTGACGAGCGCCGCGCTGGACGTTGCGCAGCTGCTCTTCCACCAGCGCCAGTACAGCCACTGGCGATGGATTGTTGGCCACCACCTCGGAGGCGCTTTGCGATCCATACATCTGGACCAGGCGCTCCTGGCCCCAGCTGGCGATGGCCAGGGTGGCGACGATGAGCAGATACAGCTGCAGAAAGTGACGTGCCATGAGCTATCCGGGAGGTACGATCCAGCGGCCATCGATCGTGGCCGCGATTGCGGCCGAGGCGGGTCGGGGTTGTGGGGCTGTGTCAGGGCAGGCGCGAATCCGTGCCGTTCCAGGCTTCCGCCACGAACACATAGCCGTGGCCCCACACGGTACGGATTCTTTCGGGTGCGCCGGTGTCGCCCAGCTTCTTGCGCAAATGTGAGATGCGCACGTCGAGCGTGCGATCCAGGCCGTTGTATTCCCGCTTGTAGAGTTGCTGATAAAGCGTTTCGCGTGAATGGATTTCGCCGGCACGCGACGCCAGGTGCAGCAACAGGTCGAATTCGTTGCTCGATAGGGCCACCAGCTGATCGCCGAGCGTGACCGAACGCGCGGCGACGTTGATGGTGAGGGCTCCGAAGCGCAGCGTCTTGCTCTCGGCGCCGTTGATGTTTCTGCCACGACGCAACAGCGCGCTGATGCGCGCCACCAGTACACGCGGTTCGACAGGCTTGATGACGTAATCGTCCGCGCCCAGTTCCAAGCCGACGACATGATCGATGTCGTTGTCGCGTGCCGTGAGGATCAGTATCGGGGTCGCGCCGGAGGCGCGCAGCTCGCGGCAGACTGAAAAGCCGTCCTTGCCCGGCAATCCCAGATCCAGGACCACCAGGTCCGGGCCGAGGCGCTGTACGTGCTCGACCGCGCGGTCGCCGCGGTTTTCCACTGCAACGCGAAAGCCGTTCTCCTGCAGGTAGCTGCGTACCAGCTCCGACAGGCGCAGGTCGTCCTCGACCAGCAATACCAGGGGCAGCGTGATGCTCATGCTAGTTGAAGATGCTCCAGGGCTGACGTCGTTTGCGGCGCAGCTGCAAGGCTTCCTTGATGACCTGGATCGCTTCGGACACCAGCACGTCGTGCAACTGCGGATCGCGCAGTTCGACCACCAGGTCCTCGCTGAACACCAGTTTCACCGAGTACTGGCCTTCGGAGAAGTTCTCCCAGCAACGCTTGATCTCCGGGCGGCCCACGATCACCAGACACAGAGATTCGTCCTGAGGCGAGCGCCATTGGGCCTCCACCACGGTGTCGCAGTGATCGTCCCGTGCCGATAGCGTGCACACGCGCGGGCGCAATTCCAGCTGGATGGAATCGCCGTTCGCTGCGGGCGCAGCGGCAGCTGCGCCGGTCCAGGCGCAGAGCGCGGCAGCCAGGCAGAGGCTGCCGATGCGATCAAAGAATCTTGAAAACAACGCCTGCAAACACCGTGGTGACACCGTGGCCGGAAACGATGGGGCTGTCGGCGATCGCATCGCTCAGGTACTCGTAGTGAGCGAATGCGTTGAAAGCCCAGCGCGGCGACAACGGCTTGGAATACGCCAGCTTGACGAAGGGATTGAGGGCCGGGCCAGGCTCGTACAAGCGCTCGATGCCATAGTAATAACGCACCACCTCGGCGCTTTTCCAGGTGAGGCCGGCACTCACCGTCAGCGAATCTTCCGCCTGTATCAGCGCCGTCGCCAGTGCGGCGCGCACCTCGTAGCCCTGGTGCCGGCCGGTGACCTCGTACAGCGCATCCACCTGGCCGACCAGGCGGCCATAGTTGAAGGTCCACTCCGGTCCGACCAGGTAGGTCGTGCGCCGCGCGCGCATCGGATACTCGCTTTCCCTGAGCTCGCGGTTGTCGGCATTGTATTGCGGCGCGCTGACCAGGCCGAAGGCGCCGCCGCTCACGAAATAGTTCTGCAGGTCGTTGCGATAGAAAAATATGCGGTCGTAGCCGGGCGCGGCGATCAGGCTCAGTGTGTTGGCGTCGCTTTCGTGCAGCGTGAACCCCAGCTCCAGGTTCTCCAGGAAAAAGCGTTTGCCGTAGTAGCTGATCTGCGGAATCACCACCAGCGGAATGTCGGAATTGCCGTCGACCGGGTTGGTGCGCTGCCCCAGACCCAGCGACAGGCTGATGTTCCATTCGCCGACCACCATGCAGTCCGCCGCCGGCGCCGTGCAGGCGGACTGCGCCGCCGCGCCCTGCGAGAGCAGGACCGTCGCCATCAGCAGACAGGTGAGGAGGGCAGCGCGATGCATGATCGTTGCGGATTGTCTCCCAGGTCGGGCGGACGTCCTGTTCGGTTTTGGTAGCGGTTTGTAATGCAAATGTACTTGCAAGGCGCGGCCGTGCGTCGCAGCGCCGAGCGCCGCAAACTGCTGCTGCCGCAGCATTTACAAAGCCGCGACAGATTCTCGGGGGCGGCGCTTCTAGCATTTGGCCGTCGGCATTCGGGCGCGGGGAAGAATACGCGCGAATGCCGCATGGGAACCAGCGGAGGCCGAGAATGATTGTTATGCGTGGTGGCGTGGTTCTATTGCTCGTGTGCGCGGCGACCGTCGGCTCGCCGGCACCGGCAGATTCCAGCATGGACCTGGCCGTGCCGACATTCGAGTCGCTGGATCGCAACGGCGATCATCGGTTGAGTCGCACCGAAGCGGGCTACAACCGATTGTTGTCCGAGATCTTCGTGAGCAGCGATACGGATGGCGACGGTTTTGTGAGCCGCGCTGAATACGAGGCCGCGACCAGCAGTGCATCGCTGACGGATGTCATCCACTATCGAATATGAGCTACGCCATCCGCACCAGCATCGAGCATCACCGGGCGGGCGCCAGTGCCGCCGAGCTGCCGCGTTTCGAGACCGGTCCGCGGATGCTGATCGCCGGTCTGGTCGAACGCTATCGCAGCGAGGACTGCGCCGCCGCCAGCGCCGCGCAGTGGCAACGCTTCGCGCGCTATTTCGGTCGTATCGCCGGGCAGGTCGGCCACGTGGCCTACGGTGCCCGGTGCGAAACCGACGAACCGGGCAGTGTCGATTATCTGTGCGGCATCGAGGTGAGTGACTTCTCCTCGATGCCGCGCAACTTCGGCCGGTTGTGCCTGCCGGCACAGCGTTACCTGGTGTTCGCTCATCGCGGCCATGCTGCGGGCGACGCCTGGCTTGCCGGCTGGGGCCGGCGTCTGTCGGAGCTGAAGTGCGAGCTGACCGCCGGTCAGCTGTTCGAGCGTTATCCGAATTTCTTCGATCCGCAGGCGCGCAGCCGTCACGCCGAACTATGGGTGCCGGTCATCGGCTCCGGTGCATCGTTCACGGCGGAGCTTGCTGACGCGTCGGATATTCACTCTCCTGGGGATGACGCGGCCCGCGCTGTATAGCGCATCGGGGCCCGAATGCGTCTGGCTGTAGCGGCGAATCCGGGTTGGCCGCGTCCGCGGCAGTGCCAAAGGTGAAATTTGCAGCTGCTGCCTCTTCCAAGAGGTGGTTTCCGGCGGATACCCTGCGTGCCAACGCTTTATGCGATTCGCGCAGAAATTCCGTCGCGGCCCAGGTAACTGGATCGTATTGCTGCTGTTTTTGGCCGCTGGTGCGGTCAGCGCGCAGAATGCTGCACCGCACTCGCTGCGCGTGGTCATGGACGACGACTATCCGCCGTTCGTTTTCAGGGACAACGACGGCCGGCTGCAGGGCATCCTGATCGATCAGTGGGCGCTGTGGGAGCAGCGCACCGGCATCGACGTGCAGATCTCGGCGATGGATTGGGAGCAGGCGCTGCAGCGCATGCGGGACGGCGAGTTCGACGTCATCGACACGCTGTTCAAGACCGAGGAGCGCAGCCAGTTCCTGGATTTCTCGCAGCCCTACGTGCGGCTGGACGTACCGATCTTCTTCGCCCGGGACATCTCCGGCATCACCGATCTGGCCTCGCTGCGCGGCTTCGCCGTTGCCGCCAAGGCGGGCGACGCGGCGGTGGACCTGCTTCACCGCAACGGCGTCACCAGCGTGCTGCTGTTCAACAACTACGAGAGCATCGTTACGGCGGCGCGCGATCACAAGATCAACGTGTTCGTGGTCGACCAGCAACCGGCGCTGTACTACCTCAACAAGCTGCAGATCAGCTCCCAGTTCCGCTACTCCGTACCGGTCAGCGTGGGCCAGTTCCACCGCGGCGTGAAGAAGGGCGAGCGCGCCTTGCTGACCCAGGTGGAGCAGGGCTTTGCAGCCATCGATCCGGCGGCGCTCAAGGGCATCGAGGAGAAGTGGTACGGGGCCAGTATCCCCGGCAGCAGCTATCTGCAGTACTTCGCATACACGGCGATTCTCGCCACGGCGCTGCTGTTGTCGCTGGCGTTGTGGAATCGCGCGCTGCGTCAGCGAGTGAGTCTGCGCACTGCGGCGCTGCGCGAGAGCGAAGAGCGCTTCCGTCAGGTCGTCGAGAACATCGGCGAGGTGTACTGGATGACGGACGTGGAGCGTACCCAGATCCTGTATGTCAGTCCGGGCTACGAAAAGGCGTGGGGACGCTCCTGCGCGGGCTTGTACCGATCGCTCGATGACTGGACGGACGCGGTTCATCCAGAAGATCGTGAGCGCGTGCTGCAAGCGATCCGGACCAAGCAGGCCGCGGGTGATTACAAGGAGGAATATCGAGTGCTGCGCCCGGACGGCGCGATTCGCTGGATCCGTGACACGGCATTTCCGATTCGGGACGCGCGCGGCCGGGTCTATCGCATCGCCGGCGTCGCCGAGGACATCACCGAAAGGCGCGAGCTGGAAGAGCAGTTCCAGCAGTCACAGAAGATGGAGGCGATGGGTGCGCTGGCGGCCGGCATCGCGCACGACTTCAACAACATCCTGAGCGCGATCAACGGCAACGCCGAGCTGGCGCTGCAGGATGTCGGCCCGGAACATCCGGCGCTGGCGAGCCTGAACGAAATCTTCAAGGCCGGTCACCGCGCCAAGAATCTGGTGCAGCAGATCCTCACTTTCACGCGATTGCAGCAGCCGCAGCGACAGGTGATTGCGCTGGGTGCGCTGGTGGAAGAGACGATGTCGTTCCTGCGGGTGACGTTGCCGGCCGGCGTCGAGCTGTCGGTGCAGCTTGCGCCGGATGCGCCCAACGTCCTGGTGAACGCCAACCAGATCCAGCAGGTGCTGCTCAACATCTGCACCAACGCCTGGCATGCGCTGGAAGGCAAGCCGGGTCGCATCGAGGTGCGCCTGCAGGGCATCGAGGTGGATGGCGAACTGGCGCGGCGACGCACCGATCTGAAAGCCGGACAGTACGCGTGCCTGTCGGTGAGCGATACCGGCAGTGGCATGGACGAGAGCACGCTCAGGCGCATCTTCGAACCCTTCTTCACCACCAAGCCCGGCCACGGCTCGGGCCTGGGGTTGTCGGTCGCGCACAGCATCATGAGTAGCCATCACGGTGCCATCGTCGCGTCCAGCGAAGCGGGCATCGGAACGACGCTGCAACTTTACTTTCCGGCCGCCGCCGGTCCGGTCGAAGTGCCGGCGCCACGGGTCGATGGCGTTGCGCCTCAGGGCTGTGGGCAACACATTCTGTACATCGACGATGAGGAGCCGCTGGTGCTGCTGACGACGCGCGCCTTCGAGCGCCAGGGTTACGTAGTCAGCGGCTTTACCGAAGTCACGCAGGCCTTGGCGATGTTCCGCGCCGATCCGTACCAGTTCGATCTGGTCGTGACCGATTACAACATGCCCGGCACTTCGGGCCTGGAAGTCGCGGCGCAGATCATGGCGATTCGGCCGGATATTTCGGTGGTCCTGACCAGCGGCTACGTCAACGACGAGCTCGCGGACAAGGCCCGCCAGGCCGGCATCCGGCACGTGCTCTACAAGCCCAGCACTGTCCGCGAATTCTGCGATGCCGTGCAGCGAGTGCTGTACGAGTCGGAGTCCGCGGAGGGACGGCGCACGTCCAAGGTGCAAGGCACCTAGCACTGGAAGCACGCGAGGCGGGCGCTCGCTCGCCGCAGACGAGCAGGTGCAAAGCTCGACGTTCGACGAGTTTTTCGGCGCGTCCGCGCCGAGCCCACGACCTAGGCTGTGTCCTCCTTTCAATCATGTCAGTAATGACATAGTATGTGCGGTGGCATGGAGGCCAAGCCCCTGGTTTGGCTGCACGGTGAGATCAAAACTCCGCCGTTCTCGCTGGCCGGGCGGCTGGAAGCAGGTTTCTTGTTGCGGCGCCTGCAGTGCGGTGAGCGGCTGGGCATGCCGCAGTCGCGGCCGATGCCGTCGATTGCCGTCGATTGCCGTCGGCTGCCACGAGCTGCGGCTGTGCGACAGCGATTTCGCGTGGCGAATCGTTTACGCCGTGGAGCCGGAGGCGATCGTCATCCTGGAAGTTTTTGCCAAGAGAACCCGGGCCACACCGCAGCATGTGATCGAAACCTGCCTGCGCCGACTGAGGGTGTACCGCAGCACGATCGAACGGGAGTAAGTCGATGAGAGAGACAAAGAGACTGAAGCTGCAGAAGGCCGGTTGGCGGGTCGGCGGGGCCAAGGAATTCCTCGGCCTGTCCGAGGAAGAAAGCGTGCTGATCGAGATGCGGCTGGCGCTGAGTCGCAGCCTGCGCCAGCGGCGCGTCGACCACGGGCTGTCGCAGGCCGAGGTGGCGGCCCGCATGGGGTCGAGTCAATCGCGTGTCGCCAAGATGGAAGCCGGTGATCCCACGGTTTCGCTGGATCTGCTGGTGCGTTCGCTGTTGACGCTCGGCGCCAGCGTCGCGGACATCGCGAAGGCGCTCAAGGGCTGAGGTTCACGTCATCGCTTGAGGGGCGTAGCTGGCAGGGCGCGGCAGATGCGGCGATCCTGAAACCGCCGCATCTTTCGTGATCGACTTCCGTCGAGGCCTACGCTTCGACCTTCACCGCAATCTTGCCGATGCGACGCTGCCATTCCTTGGGTCCGGTCTCGTGCACCGATTCGCCGTGCGAGTCGACCGCCACCGTGACCGGCATGTCCTTCACTTCGAACTCGTAGATCGCCTCCATCCCCAGGTCGCCGAACGCAACCACGCGGCTGGCCTGAATGGCTTTCGATACGAGGTAGGCGGCGCCACCGACGGCCATGAGGTAGGCGCGCTGGTATTTCTTGATGACGTCCACGGCCTCGGGGCCGCGCTCGGCCTTGCCGACCATCGCGATCAGGCCGGTCTTGCCGAGCATCATCTCGGTGAACTTGTCCATGCGCGTGGCAGTGGTCGGACCGGCCGGGCCCACCGCTTCGCCCTGTACCGGATCGACCGGGCCGACGTAGTAGATGACGCGGTTGGTGAAATCCAGGCCATCGGGCAGCGGCTTGCCGGACTCGATCAGCTGGTTCAGGCGCTTGTGCGCGGCGTCGCGGCCGGTGAGCATCTTGCCGTTCAGCAGCAGCCGCTGGCCCGGCTTCCACGAAGCCACTTCGGCGGGGGTCAAGGTGTCCAGGTTGACGCGCAACGAATCCGGCGAAGCCTGGAACGTGAGCTTGGGCCACAGGTCCAGATCCGGCGGCTCGATCTTCGCCGGGCCCGAACCGTCGAGCACGAAATGCGTGTGACGCGTGGCCGCGCAGTTCGGAATGATGGCGACCGGCAGCGAGGCGGCGTGCGTCGGATAGTCCTTGATCTTCACGTCGAGCACGGTGGTGAGGCCGCCGAGGCCCTGCGCGCCGATGCCGAGCGCGTTGACCTTGTCGAGAATTTCCAGCCGCAGCGCTTCGGTCTTGGTCTTGGGTCCGCGTGCGCGGATCTCGTGGATGTCGACGGGCTCGAACAGCGATTCCTTGGCGAGCACCATGGCCTTTTCCGCCGTGCCGCCGATGCCGATGCCGAGCATGCCGGGCGGACACCAGCCGGCGCCCATTTCCGGCACCGTCTCCAGGATCAGGTCGACGATGGAGTCGGACGGATTCAGCATCGCCAGCGAGGCCTTGTTTTCCGAGCCGCCGCCCTTGGCCGCCAGGGAAATCTCCAGCGTGCTGCCGGGCACGACTTCCATGTGGATCACGGCCGGCGTGTTGTCGCGCGTGTTCTTACGGTCGAAGGCCGGGTCGGTAACGATGGAGGCGCGTAGCTTGTTCTCCGGATCGTTGTACGCGCGGCGCACGCCTTCGTTGATCATCTCGGCGAGGCTCAGGCTCGCGTCCCAGCGCACGTTCATGCCCACCTTCACGAACACCGTCACGATGCCGGTGTCCTGACAGATCGGCCGATGGCCCTCCGCGCACATGCGCGAGTTCACCAGGATCTGCTTGATCGCGTCCTTGGCGGCCGGACTTTGCTCGAGCTCATAAGCCGCTGACATGGCGGCGATGAAATCGGGCGAGTGGTAGTAGGAGATGTACTGGAGCGCGTCGGCGACGCTTTGGATCACGTCGTCCTGCCTGATGACGCCGGCAGAGGCGGAGGAAACAGCTGAGGCGGACATGGAGCTTGGATCACCGCGAGACAAGCGAAAACGGGGCGGCAATTTACCATTTTTCCCGGTGCCGTCGCAGCACGGGGCCGCCGGCGCCCGCCATCGGGCGGTCTTATGTCAGCGCATCAATCGCCGGACGCGGGTCAGATAGGCGCTCTCGTCCGGCGGCAGGCCGGCGCGCTGTGCTTCCCACAGCGTTTCCGCCAGGCATTCGATGAGCTGATGCTCGGCAGCATGGGCGTCGCCCAGGCGCTGCGCCACCGCATTGAATGCGGCGCGGATACCGGGCGGCCGGTCGGTTGCGAGCTGGTCGCGTACCGCCAGATGCAGTCCCATGTGCAGAAACGGATTGGATTGACCGCCTTCGGGCGAGTAGTCGCGCTCCACGGCGCTGTCCTGTTTTTCGAGAGCCGCCTGATATTCCGGATGCAGCTCGATCACGTCCGCGACCTGCGCTTCCAGCGGCTCCAGCACCCGTCCTTCGCGCCGCTTGCGCCAGGCGTTGACGTAGACGAGCCGCAGCTGGTCGCGGGACTGATCGTGGAAGAAGGGCATGCGGCCTATGGTGCATGGGCGCGCCCGGGCGGTCCAGTCGGCGCAAGCCTGAAACTCAGGCCGGCGGCGTCTTCTGCTTGAATTCGCACAAATCGGCGATCACGCATTCCGGGCATTTCGGCTTGCGCGCGATGCACACGTAGCGGCCGTGGAGGATCATCCAGTGATGTGCGTCGTGCTTGTATTCGTCGGGCACGACTTTGAGCAGCTTGTCCTCGACCGCGCGCACGTCCTTGCCACGTGCGATGCCAGTTCGATTGGCGACGCGGAAAATATGCGTATCCACGGCGATGGTCGGATGTCCGAAAGCGGTGTTGAGGATGACGTTCGCGGTCTTGCGTCCGACGCCAGGCAGGGCTTCGAGCGCTTCGCGGGATTCAGGCACCTCGGCGCCATGCCGTTCGATCAGCAGCTGACAGGTGGCGATGATGTTCTTTGCCTTGGTGTTGAACAGGCCGATGGTGCGGATGTAGCGCGACAGGCCGGGCACGCCCAGCGCCAGGATCGCCTGCGGTGTGTTGGCGTGCTTGTACAACTCGCGCGTGGCGATGTTCACGCTCTTGTCGGTGGCTTGCGCGGACAGGATGACCGCCACCAGCAACTCGAACGGCGTGCGGTATTCGAGCTCGGTGGTCGGCTTGGGATTGACGGCTTTGAGGCGCTTGAAGATCTCAGCGATCTTGTTCTTGTTCATGCAGGTGTCGGGTCTCGAGCCAGTTGCGGGCCGCCAGCAGCAGTCCCAGGGAGATGAAGGCGCCGGGCGGCAGCATTGCCAGCAGGAAGCCCATGTCGGCGCGAAACAGCTGCACGTCGATCATGCCGGCGGCGTTGCCGAGCAACCGGCCGGCATCGTGCAGGATCGAGCCGCGGCCGACCAGCTCGCGTGCCAAGGCCAGTACCAGCAGAACCATTGCCATTGCGCCACCGGTGCGAACGCCCAGCATGGCTGCTTCGGCCAGCGCCACGCTGGCCGATTCCCGCGCCCGCAGCTGGATGGCGACATTGGCGACCAGCAACGGCAGGAAAATACCCAGGGCCCGATGCAGTTCGTGCAGCCACGCGTCGAGCCACAAGCTCGTGGCGCTGACGATCGCGGCGAACACCAAAATACCGATCGGCCACTGCGCCTGCGCGGGCAGTCGCCGCAGGAACGAAGCAGCCATGCACGTCACGACGCTGGCGAGAAGGGCAGCGGCTCCGAGGCCAAGCGCGTTGGCTGTCGTGTCGCTCACAGCCAGGGCCGGGCAGAGGGCCAGGACCAGCAGCACCTGGCGGTTCTGCCGCTCGATGGCAACGGTCTGCCTGTTCATTTCTGCGCCTCCGTGGCGAATATGCGCTCGCGGTTCGCTTGGTAATACTCGAGCGCACGGCGTGTTGCTTTCACTATTGCGCGCGGCGTAATCGTTGCGCCGGTGAACGCATCGAAATCCCCGCCATCCGGCCGAACGCTCCAGCGCTGCTGTGGCGGATCGGCAAGCGAGCGGCCGCGGAAGCGATCCAGCCAGCCCCGATCACGATTCTCGAACGCATCGCCAAGCCCCGGTGTTTCGCGATGCCGGATCACCTGCACGCCGATCAACTTGCCATCGTAGGCGATCGCAACCAGCAGCTCGATCGGCCCCTGATAGCCGTCGGGCGCGACGGTTCGCAGGATTGCCGCGATCGGCTGCTTGGCCTGCCGCGCGCGGTAGATCGTGATTGGACCTGCGATGCCGAGAATCTCTGGCGCCGTAACTTCGATGCGGTCCGCGAGCAGATCGTTGTCGTGCGATCGCGGCGGCACCAGTGCGTCCAGACGCTGCAGAATCCACGCTTGCTCGTTGCGGTAGATGCGATCGCGCGTGCTGTCCGAGATCCAGGCCAGTAGTGCAGCCAGTATGACGGCACTGCCGATCAGCAGCGCCACGTTGCCGTAGATCGAAGCGCCCCTAGCGCTCATGGCCGTAGATCCGGGGCACGGTGAAGCGATCGATCAGCGGCACCGCCAGGTTCATCAACAGCACCGCAAACGCAACGCCATCCGGATAGCCGCCCCAGGTGCGGATCACGTACGTCGTCAGGCCGATCCCTGCACCATAGATGAGTTTGCCGCGCGGACTGGTGGCGGAAGACACCGGATCGGTGGCGATGAAGAACGCGCCCAGCAAGGTCGCACCGGCGGTCAGCTGAAACAGCGGACCCGGGTAGGCGCCGGGATCGATCGAATACATCAGCGCCGCGGGAATGCAGAGCCCGGCAAGCATGGCGACCGGCGTGTGCCAACGAATGATGCGCAGCGCCAGCAGCCACAGGCCGCCAGCAAGCGTCGCGACGTTGATCCATTCCCAGCCGCGGCCGCCGAATGTTCCGAAGATCGGACTTGCCACCGTCTCCTGCATGGTGCGGCCCATCGTCAGTCCGGTGCGCATGGCGTTGAGCGGCGTGGGCGAGGTGATCGCGTCCCAGGTCAGGTGTGCCGGCAAGCCGCCGCTGAAGATGGTGTACAGCGTATCGCCAATGCCCGGATGCGTGCTCGACAGCCCTTCGACGTGTGGCGGCAGCCATTGCGTCAGCTGCGCTGGAAACGAAACCAGCAGCACCGCGTAGCCGACCATCGCCGGATTGAATGGATTGGAACCCAGCCCGCCATACAAATGCTTGGCGAGCAGAATGGCGAATGCGGTGCCGCTTACCACCAGCCACCACGGCGCCAGCGGCGGCAGGCACAGCGTGATCAGCACGGCTGTGATTACAGCGCTGAAGTCGGCGAGATACTTACGCACCGGCAGTCGGCGCAAACGCAATGCCATGGCTTCCGCGGCGAGGGCGGTCGCTATCGCCAGGGCGATCTGCACGATCAATCCCGGTCCGAAGAAGACTACGTGCAACGCGATCGTCGGCAGCAACGCATAGATCACTATGCGCATGACGCGTCCGACGCTGCTCGGGGCGACGACGTGCGGCGCGGGTCCGGTGGCGAAAGTCATGCTTCGGGTAACCGCAGCGCGAGTTCCCGTCGAGACTTTGCCGGCGCTGGTGCTTCGATCCACTGCATTTTTCGATCTTGTGCCTGCGGCTTGGGGGCCGAGTTTACTCGGGTCCAGGCGCAGAGGTCTTGCGGCCGGTGAGCTGCCGACGCTTCTCTTCCAGCCGTGCGCGTTGTTCCTGCTCCAGCCGTGCAAGACGCTGCTCTCTCGACTCGAACCGGGCACGAGCTGTGTCGGCCTGGCGGCGTGCCGTGAGCGTGCTGATCAGCGCAGGCTTCGCTTCGCGAAAGCGCTGGGTCAACGGAATCTGGCTGGGGCAGACGTAGTCGCAGCAACCGCATTCGATGCAATCCAGCAGTCCGAGTCTTGCCAGCGCCGACTGATCGCCACCGAGAGCGTACCAATGCAGCTGTTGCGGCAGCAGCGAAGCCGGGCATGCGTCCGAACAGTTGCCGCAGCGGATGCAGGGCATCTCCGGGCCACGCGGCTGCAGGTCGGTCGACGTGGCGACGACGATGCAGTTGGTTGCCTTGAGCACCGGCAGGGCATCGCTGGCAAGCGCGATACCCATCATGGAACCGCCCATGATGAGGGCCTGTACGTCGTCGGCATAGCCGCCGCAGTCGGCCACGATGTCGGCGATCGATGTTCCGATGCGCGCCTCCAGATTCGCAGGCTCGCGCACACCGCTGCCGGTGACGCTGACGATCCGGCTGACCAGCGGTTCGCCGTCACGGATCCAGCGTGCGACCGCGGCTGCCGTGCCGACGTTCTGGCATACCACGCCGATGTCCGATGGCAGCCCGTCGCTGGGAACTTCCATGCCGGTGACGCTCGTGATGAGCTGTCGTTCGCCACCGGCCGGATAGACGCTGGGGACCGTGGCCAGCGTGACGATGCCGGGCTGGGTTGCCAACGCCGCTTGCAATGCCTGCTGCGCTTCGGGCACGTCGTCCTCGATCGCAATCGTGCATCGCGCGGCATTCAGCGCATGGCACAGAACCTGTGCGCCGAACACGATATCGGCGGCGTGCTCGCGCATGAGCATCTCGTCGCAGCTGATCCACGGTTCGCACTCCGCACCGTTCAGAAGCAAGTGCAGTTGCTCTGATCCAGATGCGCGCAGGAGTTTGGCTGCGGTGGGAAAAACGGCGCCGCCCAATCCGACGATGCCGCCGCGTGCGATGTGCTCGCACAGCGCGGCCGGCGTGAGGCTCCGAAAGTCGATTGGTACGTTGGCTGGGTGCTTCCGGTCCTCGCCATCGTTCGCAATGACGATGCTGATGGAATCCTTCTTGTGAGGCGCATGGCGCGGCTCGATGGCGATGACGCGCCCGGAAATCGGTGAATGCAGCCAGGCGCTGATATCGGACCGAGCAGCTGCAATCGGCTGGCCCAGCGCGACGCTGTCACCCGGCTTGACCAGAGGTGTTGCCGGCGAACCGGCGTGCTGATCCAGCGGCAAGGCGACTTGCGATGGCACGTTGGCGAGGCGCAGGGGCGTTCGCGTCGAGTGCTGCTTGTGCGCATCGAGTCGCAGTCCGCCATGCACGTTGCGGGTGCTGCCCATTTCAGTCCGCCGCCGGGCGCATTTCGATGCAATCGACCGGGCAGGGCGGAATGCACAACTCGCAGCCGGTGCACTGCGCGGCGATGACCGTGTGCATGAATTTCGAGGCGCCGACGATGGCGTCCACCGGACAGGCCTGGATGCACTTGGTGCAGCCGATGCAGGCGGGCTCGTCGATCCAGGCGACCTCGGCCCGCAGCGGCATGATGCCGAACTTCGGGTCGACGCGCTTCGGCTCGCGCCCGAGCAGGTCAGCGAGCGCTGCCGCCGTGCCGTCGCCGCCGGGCGGACATTGATTGATGTCGGCTTCGCCGCGTGCAACGGCCGTTGCGTACGGCTTGCAACCCTTGAAAGTGCATCGGCCGCACTGCGTCTGCGGCAACAGATCGTTGATGCGCTCGACCAGTCGCACCTCGGGTGTCGTCGCAGCTGTCGTCGGCAGCAGCATGACGATGGCCAACAGTGCGGCAAGTACGGCAGTGAGGAGGAGGGCGGCCAGCAAGAGCTCAGTCCCGCATGATGCCGGTGAAGCCCATGAATGCCAGCGCCATCAACCCGATGGTGACGAGCGCCAGCGGCGCATCGCGAAAGACCGCGGGCACGTTCGCATGGCGCAGGCGCTGGTGCAGCGTGGTGAAGGTGAGCAGCATGGCGCCGAAGGCGAGACCGGCAGAGCAGCCCCACAACAGGGCGTTCACGAGGCTCGTTGCGCGCGAGGTCGACAGCAAGGCGATGCCCAACACTGCGCAATGCGCCGTCATCAGCAGCGCGAACGAGTTGCGAATCGGGTGCCAGCGGCCGTGGCGCTGCATCGCCAGCCCCACCAGCTGCGCAACGATCATGACGAGAATGACGAACACGAACGTGCGTAGAAACCCGAGCCCGTATCGCTCCAGCAGCGCGTGTTCAACGACGTAGCCCAGCGGTGCGACCAGCGCCATCGTGGCGAGCGACGCCACGGCGATGCCGATGGCGTTGTCGAGCGGCTCGCTCTCTTCGAAGGGGCGCAGTCCCGAGATTGCCGGCGCGTAATGGCAGACCAGAACCGCGCTCAGCAGGATCACGAGAAGAGACGACATGAGGCGCTACCGCGGATCGGATACCAGCTGCTTGAAGAATCGAACTGTGGCGTTGATCGGCATGGGCCGGGCAATCTGCAAGCAGCAGCCGTGCGGCGCCGCCGCCAGCCGCAACCGGCCCGGCCTGCTTATTTCACCTTCATTCCCGGCGTCGCTCCCGAATCCGGCGACAACAGGAAAATCTCTTTGCCGCCCGGACCGGCCGCCAGCACCATGCCCTCGGAGGTCCCGAAGCGCATCTTGCGCGGCTTCAGGTTGGCCAGCACCAGGGTGAGTCGGCCGACCAGCTGATCCGGCGAATACGCCGAGCGGATACCCGCGAACACCGTTCGCTGCTGCTCGCCGACATCCAGCGTGAGCTTGAGCAGTTTGTCGGCGCCTTCGACGGCTTCGGCGGCCAGGATCTTGGCGATGCGGATGTCGATCCTGGCGAAATCGTCGACGGTGATTTCGGCGGGCGTACCTTCGAGCTTCGCAGGAGCGGCTGCGGCCGCTGCGGGTTTCGCCGCGTTGGCTTTCGCTGCCTCGTTGACGGTCTCGAACAATGCATCGAGCTGCTTCGGATCGACACGCGTGATGAGCGGCTTGAACGTGCCGAACGCATGGCCCGGCGGCAGAAACAGGGTGGCGTCCAGCGGCGCGGCCAGCAGATTCCAGCGCAATGGCCCGCTGTTCAGATAGGTCTCGGCCTGGGCGGCGAGTGTCGGCAGGATGGGCTTCAGGAACAGCGTCAGTGCCTTGAAGGTGGCCATGGCGGAGGCACAAATGTCGGCGAGCTTGAGCCTGCTGTCGGCGTTGGTCGCTGCGTCCTTCGCCAGGATCCAGGGCTTGAAGGTGTCGATCTCGGCGTTGACCACGTCGGCTACGTCCATGATGAGCCGGATGGCTTTGCCGAATTCGCGCTCCTCGAATGCGGCGCGGATGGCAGCGCTCTGCGCAATCGCGGCGTTCAATCCCGCGGTCTGCGCCGGCAGCGCCGTCATCTTGTTGTCGAAGAACTTCGCCAGGAACGGCGCGATGCGGCTGGCGATGTTGACGTACTTGCCGACCAGATCGGCGTTGACGCGCGCGATGAAGTCGTCGGGATTGAAGTCGATATCCTCGACGTTCGAGTTCAGCTTGGCCGCGATGTAGTAGCGCAGCCATTCCGGATTCATGCCGATTTCCAGATAGCGCAGCGGGCTGATGCCGGTGCCGCGGGATTTGGACATCTTGGCGCCGGAGACGGTGATGAAGCCGTGCACGTACACGCGATCCGGAATCTTGCGCCCGGCGAACTTCAGCATCGCCGGCCAGAACAGCGTGTGGAAGTAGATGATGTCCTTGCCGATGAAATGGATCTGCTCGACGTCGGGCGCCGCCAGGAAATCGTCGAAACTGCGCGATTCGCCATTGGCGCGGGCCTTGCCGCTGTCGAAATACTGCTTGAGTGAGGCCAGGTAGCCGATGGGCGCATCCAGCCACACGTAGAAATACTTGCCCGGCGCATCCGGAATCGGGATGCCGAAGTAAGGCGCATCGCGCGAGATGTCCCAGTCGCCCAGCGGCCGGTCGCCCTTGCCGGTGAGCCACTCGCTCGCCTTGTTGGCCACCGAGGATTGCAGGCGGCCGGGGGTGCCGACCCAGTCCGTCATGAACTGCACGCACTTGGGGTCGGAGAGCCGGAAGAAGTAGTGATCGGAGGTCTTGCGGACCGGCGTGGCGCCGGAGAGCGTCGAATACGGGTTGATGAGATCCGTCGGCGCGTACACCGAGCTGCACACTTCGCAGGCGTCGCCGTACTGGTCCTTGGCGTGGCAGTTCGGGCATTCGCCCTTGATGTAGCGGTCCGGCAGGAACATGTTCTTGACCGGATCGAAGAACTGCTCCACCGGCTTCACGTAGATCAGGTCCGCTGCCTGCAGCTTGCGGTACACGTCCTGCGACAGCTCGGTGTTCTCGCGCGAGTGCGTCGAGTGCCAGTTGTCGAAGGAGATGTGGAAGCCTTCCAGGTATTGTGGCCGGCCGGCTGCGATGCGCGCGACCAGTTCCTCCGGCGTGATGCCTTCGCCTTCGGCCTTGAGCATGATGGGCGCGCCGTGCGCGTCGTCGGCGCCGACGAAATGCACCGCGTTGCCCTGCATGCGCTGGAACCGCACCCAGATGTCGGCCTGGATGTATTCCATGATGTGGCCGATGTGGAACGGCCCGTTGGCGTAAGGCAGCGCGGTGGTGACGAACAGATGACGGGGACGGGCGGCCATGGTCGAGTGGGCAGAATCCGGCAGGAAACGAGCTGCCGATTATGCCATCAACCGGCGTCCTTCAGAGGCTCGAACTTGGCCTTGTTGATGGCCTTCTTGTAGGCGTCTTTGCCGCAAATCATGGCTTTGTCGAGCAGATCCTGGATGGCCGAGTCCATGGTCTTCATGCCGTGGGCGGCGCCGCTTTGCATGGTGTTCTCCAGCTGATCGAGCTTGCCCTGGCGGATCAGGTTGGCCACCGCCGGCGTATTTACCAGGATTTCCAGCGCCGCCACGCGGCCAGGCTTGCCCGCTCGCGGAATCAGTTGCTGCGAGATCACGCCGCGCAGCGAGGTCGAAAGCATGGCGCGCACGTGCGACTGCTTGTCGGCCGGAAACGCGTTCACCATGCGATCCACCGTGGGCGCGGCACCGTTGGTGTGCAGGGTGCCCATCACCAGGATGCCCATCTCGGCGGCGGTCACCGCGATGCTCATGGTCTCGTAATCGCGCAACTCGCCGACCAGGATCACGTCCGGATCCTCGCGCAGGGCGGAGTGCAGGGCATGGGCGAAGGACGGGCTGTGACTGCCGATCTCGCGCTGACTGATCAGGCAGTGCTTGCGTGGATGCACGAACTCGATCGGGTCCTCGATGGTGAGAATGTGCCCTTTGAGCCGCGTGTTGATGTCATCGATCATGGCGGCCAGCGTGGTCGATTTGCCCGAGCCGGTCTTGCCGGTCACCAGGATCAGGCCGCTGTTCACCTTGCACAGGTTGCGTACCGCGTCCGGCATGTTGAGCTGGTCGAGCGTCAGCGCCTTCGATGGAATGGCGCGGCACACGCAGCCCAGCCCGTACAGGTGCCGCATCACGTTGACGCGAAAGCGCGAGACGCCGGGAATGATGTACGCGAAGTCTGCTCCGTGCTTTTCCTCGAGCCGGGCCTGCGCGGCGCGCGGCATGATCTCCATCAGCACTTCCTGCACGTAGTCGGGCTTGAGCGGCTCCGGCCGCAGCGGCTGCAACTCGCCGTACAGGCGGATGCGCGGCGGATCGCCGGCGATGAAATGCAGGTCCGAGCCGTTGCGACTCAGCACTTCCTTCAGGTACTCGTCGATCTTGCGCGGAACGTACTGGCTGGCGGTGGCAGTTGCGGTGGTGGGCGTTTCTGTGCTCATAGGTTCAAGACCATCTCAAACTTCCGTCCCTGGAGCAGCGTCCGGCGTCGTCGCAAAGGCATCCGGGCTCACCCGGGGGCAAGATCGAGTTTGGGCAGCACGCTGGTGTCGGTGACGTAGCGGGCGAACAGCCGTTTGTCGGAGGCGTAGACATAGGCGTCGTCGGCGTCGATTTCCTTGGCCTGCACGTTGGCGAGCAGCGCCTGGTCGAGCAGCTGCATGCCCAGCTCCTTGCCGGTTTGCAGCTGCGACGGAATCTGGTGCGTCTGGTCGGTCATGATGAGCTTGGCGATGGCGCGCGTGACCACCATCACCTCGCAGATCGCCTTGCGGCCACGCTGGTCGGCCGTCTTCACCAGCACCTGCGTGACCACGGCGATCAGGCTCTGCGACAGAAAGCTCTTGGTCTGTTCGCGTTCATCCGCCGGCAGCGCATCCACGATGCGGTCGATGGTCTTGACTGCGCCGGTGGTGTGCAAGGTGCCGAGCACCAGGTGACCGGTTTCCGCCGCGGTCATCGCCCAGCGGATGGTTTCGGCATCACGCAATTCGCCGACCAGGATGACGTCCGGATCTTCACGCATCGCGGCGCGCACGCCTTCGGCGAAGGAGGGCAGGTGCGTGCTCAGCTCGCGCTGGATGACCTGGCTCTGCTTGCTCTTGTGCACGAATTCGATCGGGTCTTCCAGGCTGATGATGTTGAGCCGGCGCGTCTGGTTGAGGTGATCGATCATGGCGGCCAGCGTGGTCGACTTGCCGGTGCCGGTCGAGCCGGTGACCAGGATCATGCCCTGGTGATTGTCGCAGAGCTTCTTGACCGTCGGCGGCAGCCCCAGCCGGTCCAGCGTCGGCACTTCCGAGGGGATTGCCCGGAAGGTGGCGCCGACGCCGGTGTCCTTGCGAAACACGTTGACGCGGAAGCGGCCGCCGTTGGCGGAGACGTACGAGAAGTCCACGTCCAGGCCCTTGCGCAGCAGGTCCTGGTTGGGGCGGCTCATGATCTCCGCCATGTAGCCTTCGAGCTCGGCCTGACTCAGATCGCGGAACTTGATCGGCAGCAGGTCGCCATGCATGCGCAGCATGGGCGGCAGCCCCACGGCGAAATGGATGTCCGAGCACCCCTGGTCGGTGCCGAGCTTGAGGAAGGCGTCGATGCGGGCCATGACGCCGAAGGCTACAGGAGCCCGGGCGCCAGGCGCTAGGCCCCTGACGGGCCGACACCGACGTCGCTCGAGCGGGCTAGGGCAGCGCTTTCTCCAGCGCCATCCGCATCTCTTCCATGTTCTGGAAGCGCTTCAGCTTGTCCACCGACATGGCCCGGGAGACCACCTCTGACACTCCCGCGGGCAGCGCCGGGTTCACCTCGATGGCGGACTTGGCCTTGCCCTGCACGTGCTGGTACATGACCGACATGTGATCGCCGCGGCTGTACGGCGGCTGGCCGGTGACCATCTCGTACAGGATCACGCCGAGGCTGTAGATGTCGGCGCGCTCGTCGACTTTCTTGCCCAGGATCTGCTCGGGCGCCATGTACTTGGGCGAGCCGATCACGTAACCGGTCTTGGTGAGCTGGGTGTCGCCTTCCTTCTGCGCGGCGGCCACGCCGAAGTCGACGATCTTGAGCAGCCCGTCGTTGTTGATGAGCACGTTGGCGGGTTTCAGGTCGCGATGCACGATGCCGGCCTGGTGCGCCACCGACATGCCGGTGGCGATGTCGCCGGCGTACTTCAGTGCGCGCGACAGCTCCAGCGGCTTTTCGTTGACGATCTCGCTGCCCAGGGTGTGCGAGGGGAAGTATTCCATCGAGATGGCGTAGTTGCCGCGCATGTACAGGAAGTCGTAGATGCGGATGACGTTGCGGTGCGTGATCATGCGTGAGTAGCGCAGCTCGTGCACGAAGCGCTTCATCATCTCCTCGTCCTGCGCCACGTTCGGGTTCAGGAACTTGAGGATGAGCCGCTCGTCGACCACCGTGTCTTCCATCAGCAGCACGGTGCCGAAGGCGCCCTTGCCGATCTTCTCGATGTACTTGTAGCGGCCTTCGAGGACCTCGCCGGGACGCAGCGTGGCGATGTCCAGCTTCTGCGAGGCGGCCGCTTCCTCGGCCTTCTTGATGACCGCGTCGACGTCTTCCTTCTCGATCAGCAGCGTGCGCGCCGGCTCGGCCATCTTGGCCGCCTTGGCCTGGGCAGCGATGGCGGTGCTGGAGTAACGGCTGTCGATGTCTTCGATGGCGCGGATCGCGGCGTGCTGGATGGTGTCGTCGGCGCTGTTGGCGCCGGTGGCCTTGATGTAGCTGCGCACGGTGTCGGCGCGCTTGTCGTCGGCCAGGCGGGCGAGGGCGTTGATGGCCTCGACCTTGATTTCCTTCTCCGGCCGGTCGAGCAGCTTGACCATGGACTCGATGACGCGCGTATCGCCGATCTTGCCCAGGGCGCGTGCGACGGTCGGCAGCGAGCGGGTATTGTTCGACGCCAGCAGCTCCAGCAGCACCGGAATCGCCTTCTTGCTGCCGATCTCGGCCAGCGCATCCACGGCGCGCTCGCTGACCCACCAATCCTTGTCGCGCGTGGCCTCGATCAGGAAATTGACTGCGCGCTCGTCCTTGGTCTGGTTGAGGATCTCGATGGCGGCGCGGCGCACTTCTTCGTCCTCGTCCTTGATGAGCTCGATGACCGCATCGACCACGCGCGGGCCGCCGATTTTGCCCAGCGCATCGGCGGCGCGCGTGCGCACCCACCAGTCATCGTCCTTGATCACTTGCAGCAGATGCTTGATGTCCTTGGCCGTTCCGAGCTGGTTCAGCACTTCGACGCCGGCGCGGCGCGCGTATTCGTTTTCATCCTTGAGCACCTCCACCAGGTATTTCATGGTGTCCGGGTCCTTGGCGCGCACCACCACGTCGATGGCGCGGTTCTGGACCTCGATGTCGGGATCGCGCAGCAGCTGGCAGATCGGATCGATGTTGATCGGGCCGTCGATCTTCGACAGCGCGTTGAGCGCGGCCTGCCGGATCAGCTTGTTGGAGTCCTTGAGCTGGGTCTGGATGGCGGCCGCGACCTCCGGGCGGTTGAAGCGCGCCAGGATGTTGATGATGTGCATGCGCGCCGTCGAGTCCTTGCCCTCGATGCGGCTGATGAGCTCGGAGATGTTGGACGCGTCGGCCAGCTCGCCGATGATTCGGAACAGCGCCGCCTTTTCGTTCGCTTCCTGGTTGTAGGCGTGCTGCAGCAGGTCGCGCACGGTGAAGCGATGCTTCTGTGCGGCGATGATCTCCAGCACCGTGGGCTTGGAGACGTCGTTGCGGTTGAGCAGGTCGATCAGCAGCGTCGGGCTGTAATTGTTGCTGGCAGTGAGCGCCCAGCCAATTGCCGCGATGGTGCGTGAGCTGCCGTCGGCCAGGCCCTGCGCCAGGGCGGGGAAGGTCTTGTTGTCCGCCAGCTGGGCCAGGATCTCGACGTAGGCGGCCGTCTCTTTCTTGTCGGCCACTGCGATCGCATCGAGGATCTTGGGAATGGCGCCGGCGCCGATCCGGGCGAGCTTCTGAAACGCCTTCTGCGCCTCGGGATGCAGCGGATCGGCAATGCCCCGGATTTCGGCGATCAGTCGTTCGGCTCTCAGGTCGGAAAAGAAACTCATCGAGTGATCTCAAGTACCCATCGAAAGCGGCCTAAGCCTTGGGATGGCTCGGATTCGCCTGGCTCGGCGAAATCGTCGGCCGGATCCTCGAACCAGCCTATCGACCTTGGCGGCGGGGCGAAATGAACCTTCGTCCGTTGTTCGAATAAGGCGGCGCATTATGCCATGCCTGTTGCGCAGCAACCGCAAGGCTGCACTGCGGACCGCGGGCCTGGGGCGACCCGGCGGTGCTTTGGGAAGCGATCCGTTACAATCCGCGGCCCTTGAGGACCAAGCATCATGACGACCGAACGTGAGACCGCCGTGCGCGCGCTCGTGGAAGCCTTTCACGAGCCCCACCTGGGACTCGATCTGCGTGCCGCGAATGCAATCGAAGCCGTGCAGGTCGACGGCGCACGGGTGCGGCTGACGCTGCGACTGGGATTCCCGGCAAAGAACTACGGTGCGGAACTGGCCGCCGCGATCGAGCAGCAGCTGGCGGCGCTCGGCTGGGTCGACTCGGTCGAGGTGGAAGTGCGCTGGCAGGTGCAGTCGCAGGCCGTGCAGCGCAATCTGCGGCCGATCCAGGGCATCCGCAACATCATCGCCGTGGCCTCGGGCAAAGGCGGGGTTGGCAAATCCACCACGGCTGCGAACCTGGCGCTGGCCCTGGCCTACGACGGCGCGGCGGTCGGCCTGCTCGATGCGGACATCTATGGCCCCAGCCAGCCGCGCATGATGGGGCTCGGCGGCCAGCACCCGGTCAGCCCGGATCAGAAAACCATGCTGGCGCCGGAAGCCTTCGGCGTCAAAGTCATGTCGATCGGCTTCCTGATCGACGAAGAGCAGCCGATGGTCTGGCGCGGCCCGATGGTGACGCAGGCGTTGGTGCAACTGCTCGAGACCACGCGTTGGGGCGAACTGGACTACCTGATCGTGGACATGCCGCCGGGCACCGGCGACACCCAGCTCACCCTGTCACAGCGGGTGCCGGTGAGCGGCGCGGTGATCGTGACCACGCCGCAGGACATTGCGTTGCTGGATGCGCGCAAGGGGCTGCGCATGTTCCAGAAAGTCGAAGTGCCGGTGCTGGGCATCGTGGAGAACATGAGCACGCACGTGTGCTCCAGCTGCGGGCACGAAGAACACATTTTCGGCGAGGGCGGCGGTCGCCGCATGGCCGAGCAGTACGGCTTGGAACTGCTGGGCGAATTGCCGCTCGACATCCGCATCCGCGAACAGATGGACGGCGGCACGCCTACGGTGGTGGCCGAGCCCGACAGCCCGCGAGGCCGTGCGTATGTCGAATTTGCGCGCCGCACCGCCGGCCGCCTGGCGCGAGCTTCGCTGGCGCCGGCCGCTGCCTTTCCCAACATTGAAATCGAAGACACCTGAAAGCCCGGAGTCAGAATGAGCATCAAGTCCGATCGCTGGATCCGCCGCATGGCCGCCGAAGGGATGATCGAACCCTTCGAGCCCGGGCAGGTGCGCGTCGCCAATGGCGGCAAGATCATTTCCTACGGCACTTCCAGCTACGGCTACGACGTGCGCTGTGCCAACGAGTTCAAGATCTTCACCAACATCAACTCCACCATCGTCGATCCCAAGAGCTTCGACTCGGGCAGCTTCGTCGACGTGCGCTCGGACGTCTGCATCATTCCGCCGAACTCTTTCGCGCTGGCGCGCACGGTGGAGTATTTCCGCATCCCGCGCAGCGTGCTGACGGTGTGCCTGGGCAAGTCGACCTATGCGCGCTGCGGCATCATCGTCAACGTCACGCCGCTGGAGCCCGAGTGGGAAGGGCACGTCACGCTGGAGTTCTCCAACACCACGCCGCTGCCCGCAAAGATCTATGCCAACGAAGGTGTGGCGCAGATGCTGTTCCTGGAATCCGACGAGATTTGCGAGACCTCGTACAAGGATCGAGGCGGCAAGTATCAGGGTCAGCGTGGTGTGACCCTGCCGAAGACCTGAGTATCTGGATTCAGAGCATCATTTCCGCGCAGAGCGCGCCTCCGCGTGGGCGGGGGCAGGGATCCAGCCAGCGAGGCAGTTGCTGCGCGGCCCCGACCAAGCCGGGGCTGATTCTGTGCGGGAGCGGCGCAGCGAGCTGCGCTTACTGGCCCTGATCGGGCTCGAGCGCGGTCAGCTCCATCACCGTTTCGACCTTTCCTTTGCGGACCTGCTCGGCGCGCACCGGCAGGTATTCGAGCGACGGAGCATGCCAGACCCGCGACACGCGATCTGACCCGGTGCGCGTGCTTTCGTAAATGATGGTGTCGAGCTTGCCCAGCGCGGTGTCCAGACTCTGCGTCGGGCCGCGCGTGTAAGTGTATTCCTTGATGCTGTTGCCGTTGACCATCTCGATGGTGCCCGGCTCCTTGCCGCGCAGCAGGGCGGTCATCGCCACGACCTGGATGGACAGGCGATCCTCCACGCCGGGCTTGAGCGGCAGGTTGACCGGCTTGCCTTTGTAGGTGCCGGTGACGGTCTGCCGGGCCCAGTCGAACTGCAGCCGGCCGTCGCCCTTGTTGCCGGATTTGCCGTCGTCGGTTTCCCAGACCAGCGGGCGGATGCCCTCGGGCGTGACTTCCAGTTCGGTCCGCTCGACGGCGTCGCGGCTGATGAAAAGCCGCGCCAGCGCATTGGGATTGGCGTGGGTCTCGAAGATGTAGTGGCCGCTGCTCGCGTCACGTCGCAGCTCCGTGCGCAGCGTTCCACCTTCGATACCGCGATACGAGACGGTGTAGGTGGCGACGAACGGCTGCGGCGCAATCGCTGTCTGCGCGAAAGCGGCGTTGGCCGCGATGCTCAGCCACAGGCCCGCCACAGCGGCCAGTTTCCCGATCGGGGTCATCCGGATTCTGGCGTGGGCGGATACGTGCAATTTCAATCTCCTGTGGCATCGATCCGGACGGGTGACTGCAGCGGCTGTCCGTCCAACCATGCCTGGCCGTCGCGACATTCCAGCCGGCCGCGCGCCAACCAGTCGATGGCTTCGGGGTAGATCCTGTGTTCCTGGCGCTGAACTCGCGCTGAAAGGATCTCCTCGGTGTCGCCCGGCCGGACTGCGACGCATGCCTGGATAATGACCGGGCCGCCATCGAGTTCCTGCGTGACGAAGTGCACGCTCACGCCGTGGCAGTCATCGCCGGCTTCCAGCACGCGTCGATGCGTGTGCAGGCCGCGATAAAGCGGCAGCAGCGAGGGATGGATGTTGAGGATGCGGCCCGCGAAGGCATCGATGAACACGGGCGAGAGGATGCGCATGAAGCCGGCGAGGATCACCAGCCGCGGCTGGTAGCTCGCGACCAGTTGCGTCAGCGCCGTGTCGTAGGCCTCGCGATCGGCGAAGCTCTTCGGCGACAGCGCCGTGGCGGGAATTCCCATCGACTGCGCGATGGCGAGCCCGCCGGCCTGGGGTCGATCGCTGACCACGGCGCGAATGTCGACCGGCAGCTCGCCGCCGGCCGCGCGTTGCGCGATGGCCTGCATGTTGCTGCCGCGGCCTGAGATCAGAATGACGATCGGCAGCCGCGGCTGCGTCAGCACCGCTCGGGAATCGTCGGTCATCCGTGAATGACCACACCACCGTCGCCGCGCCGGATCTCGCCGATGATCACCGGCTGCTCGCCGCTCTCACGCAGCGACTTGAGCGCCTTGTCGGCATGTTCCGCTGCGACGTTGAGCGTCATGCCGATGCCGCAGTTGAAGGTCCGGTACATCTCGGCGCTGGCGATGTTGCCGGTCTTCTGCAGCCAGTCGAACACTTCGGGACGCTGCCAGGTCTGCGCACTGATCACCACTTCGAGCCCTTTGGGGATCACGCGGGGAATGTTTTCGGTGAGGCCGCCGCCGGTGATGTGCGCGATGCCGTGGACCGGCACTGCCTTGGCCAGGGCCAGCAGCGATTTCACGTAGATGCGGGTCGGCGCCAGCAGCGCGTCGTACAGCAGGCCGTCGTCGAGCTTGGTGGTCGGCGTGGCCTTGCCGACCTTGAGCAGCTTGCGGATCAGCGAATAGCCGTTGGAATGCGCTCCGGAGGAGGGCAGGCCGATGAGCACGTCGCCGGGGCGGGTGTGGCTGCCGTCGATGATGGCGTCCTTCTCCACGATGCCCACGCAGAATCCCGCCAGGTCGTAGTCGCCTTCGGCATACATGCCGGGCATCTCGGCGGTCTCACCGCCGATCAGCGCCGCGCCGGCCTGCACGCAGCCTTCGACGATGCCCTTGATGACCGACTCGGCCACCGCGACGCTCAGCTTGGCCGTCGCGTAGTAGTCGAGGAAGAACAGCGGCTCGGCGCCTTGCACCACCACGTCGTTGGCGCACATGGCGACCAGGTCGATGCCGATGGTGTCGTGACGGCCGGTCTCGATGGCCAGCCTGAGCTTGGTGCCGACGCCGTCGGTGCCGGAGACCAGCACCGGCTTGCGATAGCGGTCCACGGGAATCTCGAACAGCGCACCGAAGCCGCCCAGGCCAGCCAGCACTTCCGGGCGCATCGAGCGCTTGACCGCGGGCTTGATGCGTTCGACCAGTTCGTCGCCTGCTTCGATGTCGACGCCGGCGTCTTTGTAGGTGATCGAGTCGGTGGGGGACATGGGGCCTCTTGGGGTCACGGGCCAGCACGCAAGCACGCCGGGCCTTGGGGGAGCGTTGATCCGAAGGAGCGCTTCGGGGGGGTGTGTTATTTTACACGGCCTTGATCCGTAAAGGCGGTAGGCCCAGGCCGACCGGCTGTTACCAATGAATCTTTCGGTGCGCGAATCGTGGTGGGTGTTGCTGTTGTCGGTGCTGGCCGCGTGGCCGGCGTACGCCGTCACGGTGCCGAATCTTTATGAAGCCTCGGTGCCGGTGACGACCGGCCGCGATGCGGCCTTCGTCGAGGCATTGAAGGCCGTGGCGGTGCGGGTGAGCGGCCGGCGTGATGCCGCGGTGCGGCTGGGGGCGGCCTTGAACGATCCGCGCCAGTACGTGCAGCGCTTCGGATTGACGGCCGACAACGTCCTGCAGGTCGGTTTCGATAGCGTCTCGATCGACAAGCTGCTGGGCCAGGCGGACCTGCCCGTCTGGGGGCGGGAGCGGCCGGCGACGTTGCTGCTGCTGCAGGTGGAGGCGCCGGACGGCTCGTCGTACTGGGTGGACGGCGGCACCACCAATGCGGGTGAGCGCGACAGCATCGCCAAGGTTGCGACGCTGCGCGGATTGCCGCTGGTCTGGCCGGAACTGAGCCCGCAGGACCGCGACCAGCTCGCAGCCGGCGGCTCATCGGCAGCTCTGCTGCAGATCGCAGCGCGCTACAGCGCCAACGCTGCATTGCTCGGCAAGGCCCGCAGCGATGGCGCGGGTGGCATGTCGGTGCACTGGACCCTTGCTTCGAGCGAAGGCGCCGCCGAGGCCAGCGGCTCCATCGAGGACGGTGTCCATCTGGCTGCCGACACGTTTGCGCGGGTCTACTCCACGTCGGGCACTTCGCTGGACAGCGTGACCGTGGAGATCTCGGGCATCGACGATCTGAACGCGTACGCCACCATGCTCAACTATCTCGAAGGCATGACGCTGGTGCGCGATGTCGCCGTCGAACAGGTGCTGGGCGCGACGATGCGCTTCAAGCTGGCGGTGCGCGGCGATGCTGGAACCTTGCAGCGCGCGCTGGCGCTGGACGGCAGACTGGTGCCGGTCCAGGCGGCTGATGGCGCGGCGCTCCCTGGCCGGTTGCAATTCCGCTACCAACCTTGAACACAACTCGTCGCACGGTCGCCTGACAGGAATGTTGTCCAGCCTGCGTTTCATCCCGAATGCCCTGTGCGTGCTGCGCATGCTGCTGGTCGCTCCGGTGGCGTGGCTGCTGGTGCATCACGAGTTCCGGCTGACGCTGTGGCTGTTCGCGTTCGCGGCGGCGACCGACGGCCTCGACGGCTTTCTGGCGAAGCGCTGCGGCTGGACCTCGGAGCTGGGCAAGATTCTCGATCCGCTGGCGGACAAGATCCTGCTGGTCGGCGTGTTCGTGACGCTGGCGGCGATGCAGTTGGTGCCGCTGTGGCTGGCCGCCGTTGCGGTGGCGCGCGACGTGGTCATCACCGTCGGCGCCATCGTCTACAACTGGCTGTTCGGCTATCCGGACGGCCGTCCGACCTGGATCAGCAAGCTCAACACGTTGTGCCAGATCCTGTTCCTGCTGCTGATCGTCGCGGCCAACGCCGTCGGCCATGTGCCGCAGCACGTCGTGAGTGCGCTCGGTGCGCTGGTGTTCGTCACCACCGTGGTGAGCGGCATCGATTACGTCATCACCTACAGCCGCAAGGCAGCCGTCGTCAGCCGGCAGCGGCGCGGCCTGTCCTGAAACCCGCTGTCAGGTTTCCATCATGAGCGTGCAACTGGCGCTGGGCGTGCGATTGCGGGACAGCTCGCTCTTCGAAAGCTATTACAGCGGACGCAACCAGCCCGCAGTCGACGCCTTGCTGGCGTTGCAGGCCGGCGAGCCGCCGACCTGCGTGTTCCTGCACGGGGCCGGCGGCGTCGGCAAGACCCATCTACTGCAGGCGCTGTGCGCCCGGGCCGGCCAGCGGGGTGAAGCGGCGGCCTACCTGCCGCTGGCCGAGGTCGCAGTCATGGGGCCGGAGGTGCTGTCCGGTTGCGGCGAGCTGGCCTGCGTCTGCATCGACGACATCGGCCGCATCGCCGGCCGGCGCGATTGGGAGCTGGCGCTCTTCAGCCTGCACCAGCAACTCGATGAGCGGCGCGGCCGGCTGGTCGTGGCCGGCTCGACGGCGCCGGCGGCCAGTGGCATTCAGCTCGCGGATCTGCGGTCGCGGCTCGGCGGTGGATTGGTGCTCACGCTGCAGCCGCTGGACGAAGACGAACAGATCGCAGCCTTGCAGCTGCGCGCACAGATTCGTGGCTTCGAGCTGCCGGATGAGACGGCGCAGTACCTGTTGCGCCGGCTACCGCGCCAGATGACCACGCTGTGTGCGTTCCTGGATCAGCTCGACGAGGCATCGCTGGCAGCACAGCGCAAGCTGACGGTGCCGTTCGTGAAGGAAGTCATCGGCCGGTAGCCGTTCAGCCTTCGCGCGTTGCCCGCAGATAACCGATCAGGCTGACGAACAGCATCAGCGCCAGCGCCAGGCACGTTGCCGACCAGGCACGCGTAACCGGGTTCGCAATCGCTTCGGTGACACCCAGGATGAAATACGGAATCACGCACAGCGTCGCCCAGGCGTAGGTGCGTCGATCGCGACGGATCAGCCCTCGCAACGGCGCCCACAACGGCAGCGTGAGCAGCAGCGACAACAGCAGGCGCTCGACCGACACGCGAGCCGAGAATTGCCAGAGCACTACCAGCGCAATCAGCGCAGCAGTCAGCGCGATTGCCGAGGCGCGTAGTTTTGCCGCCGCGCCGCTTTGGAAGTCTCCCCCGTCGGGGATTCCCCCCGTCGGGGGTTCCGAAGCGCCGCCGCGGCATCTCTGGCGGGGGGCGGGCGGATGAGTCGTGCTCACTTGCGCAACTTCACAGCGACTTCAGCGACGCGCTTGCCGAGTAACTGCGCCAACACGCGCTCGTCGTCCGACAGCCTGGGTTGAGTTTCGCCACCAACATGGCTGGCGCCATACGGTGAGCCGCCGGTGCGGGTGTGGGTGAGCGCGGCTTCGGTGTAGGGCAGGCCGACGAGATACATCCCGTGATGCAGCAGCGGCAGCATCATGCTGACCAGCGTCGTTTCCTGGCCGCCATGCATGGTCTGCGTGGACGTGAACACGGCGGCGGGTTTGTTGGCGAGCGCACCGCTGACCCATAGCGAGCTGGTGCCGTCGAGAAAATGTTTGAGCGGTGCCGCCATGTTGCCGAAGCGGGTCGGGCTACCCAGCGCCAGTCCATCGCACTCGCGCAGGTCGTCGTAGGTGGCGTAGGGCGGCCCTTCGGCTGGCACCGCGGGTTGCGGCTGATCGATGACGGTCGTGACCTGCGGCACCGTGCGCAGCCGCGACCTTGCGCCCGCAACCGACTCGATGCCGCGGCACACCTGTCGCGCCAGTTCCGCCGTGCTGCCTTTGCGGGAATAAAACAGGACCAGGATTTCAGCCACGCGAACAAACTCCGGGATTGAGCTGTTATTGAATCGAGGCCGGCGTCGCTGAGTGTTGGATGTGGGTTGAGCGCAACGCATCATCGAGCCGGCTGCGCGCGCATTGTATTCGGCACTGTCTTGACGGTGTAGGCTTTACGTTGTTACGGTCCAGCGAAAATTTCCAGCGAGAGTCATGGCTTACCCGTTATCGCTTGTTTCGTTTCGCGGCCTGCTGTTGACGTTGCTGTGCGTCGGCATGGTGGGCTGTGCCGGTGCGCCGGTGCAGGAGATGAGCAATGCCCGGCAGGCCATCAAGGCAGCGCGTGACGCCGGCGCCGATCAGGTCGCGCCGCAGGAGATGGGCGAGGCGCAGTCGCTGCTGGAGCAGGCCGAGGCCAACCTGCAGAAGGGCGCCTGGCGCGACGCCCGTCGCAACGCCATTCAGGCCAAGAGCAAGGCTGCCGAAGCCATGGTTGCGGCGCGGCCCGGCGAACGCAAAGAAACCTGAAGGCCGCGGCACGGCCCGGCCGTGTCGATCCGTTGCTCATGTCAGCCCTCATCGCACGACGCTGTTACGTTTCCGGCCGGGTCCAGGGCGTGTTCTATCGCGCGTCGACGCGTGACAAAGCCGTATCGCTCGGTATCACGGGACATGCCATCAATCTGCCGGACGGGCGGGTCGAAGTGCTGGCGATCGGGCAGGCACAGGCGGTGCATGCGCTGATCGACTGGCTGGCCATCGGTCCGCCGGCCGCGCAGGTGGCGAATGTCGAGGTGCGTGAAGTGACGCTGGACCAGATCGGCGAAGCGCCGGTCGGATTCGGCACGCGCTGAAGGAATCGGCGTCTTTGATCCTCAGCGGTACTGCCAGCGATTGGCCAGTCGCGTGAGCACCAGGTCGGAATAGTTGCGGCGCCCGACGCTGCCGTTGTAGCGGGCCAGCGCCCGCGTGTAGTCGCCCTTCTCGCGATCCAGGTAGAACTTCAGAATGGTGCAGCCCATGCGGATGTTCTGCGGGATGCGCACCAGCTCTTCGTTGCTCATGCCGAGCTCGCGCGGCCAGAACGGCATCACCTGCATCAGCCCCACCGCACCGGCGTACGACACCGCCCAGCGATCGAAGCGGCTTTCCACGTCGATCACCGACATGATGAGTCCGGGCGGCAGCTGCAGTCGCTTTGCCTCGCAGTGCACGTGGTAGAGAATTTCCGCACGCTCGGCCTGGTCCTGGAGGATGCGCTTCAACTGCGGCTCCATGGCCGCCAGCCAGACCTGCTGGTCGTACTTGTCCTCGAAGCATTGCCCGGCCGTCAGCGCCTGCTGCAGCAGCTTGCCGAGCTCGGGGTCCTGCTGGCGGTCGGCGAGCGCGTTGGCGCAGAAGCAGCCCAGGGTCAGCAGCAGAAGGGTGCGCAGCATGTGCATCGCAGTTTCGGCAAGGAAGTCGGCGAACATCCTGATGGCGGCTTGCCGCAGGCGCCGCGACCTGCGTCACAGCGGTATGAAGCAATTGCCGTAGCGGGCTTCGTGTTGTGTGCGTTGCGGCGCGCACCCTATCATGTCGAATGGAATCGCCGGGAGCGATTTTTGACGCCGCCAGCGGCGGCCCCGCAGCGGCGGTTGCCAGGAACGGCAGGCCACGACAACGCCGTGACAGACCTTCGCTGCCTAACCGTCGAGACCTTGCCGGAATATTTGCAATGAGCGCCGAATCCGAACCGGGAATCGCCGACGAGCAGGCTGCCGATGAGCACAAGCCCGGACGCGGCGTGTACTGGCTGCCCAACCTGCTGACCACCGGCACGCTGTTCGGCGGCTTCTATTCCATCGTCGCCGCCATCGACGGCAATTTCGGGCGGGCCGCCACGGCCGTGTTCATCGCGATGGTGTTCGACGGGCTGGACGGGCGCGTGGCGCGCTGGACCAAGACCCAGAGCGATTTCGGCAAGGAGTACGACAGCCTTTGCGACATGGTGGCGTTCGGCCTGGCACCGGCGATCCTGGTGTATCAATGGGGCATCGAGCGCATTGCCGACTATGGCTGGTTCTGGGGACGGTTCGGCTGGTTGGCGGCGTTCTTCTATGCCGTGGCGGCTGGTTTGCGTCTGGCGCGTTTCAATTCGCGCGCGGCCACGACGGACAAGCGCTACTTCGAAGGATTACCCAGCCCATCGGCGGCCGCCACGGTCGCGGGCTTCATCTGGCTGGTGAGCGAGGTCGAAGTCACCGGCCTGCCGCGGCTGGTGCTGGCGTTCACGGTGTCGATCATTGCCGGTGCGCTGATGGTGAGCAAGTTCGCCTACTGGAGCGGCAAGGAACTGAACCTGCGGGCGCGGATTCCCTGGGTGTACGCCCTGGCCATTCCCCTCATCTACATGGTGGTTTCGCTGGCGCCGCAATTCTCGGTGGCACCGCAGACGCTGCTGGCGATTTTCGGCACGTATGCCCTGTCGGGGCCGGTGCACTGGTTGTGGCGCAAGGCCAGCAAGAAGAAGCGCATCGCCGACAGCACCTGAAGTCATGGATTCACGTCGCCTGAATTACCTGCGTGCGCTCGACATCGACGTCTGGGAGCGGCGTGATCGACCGGCTGGCGCCAAGGCAGAGCCGGTCGCGCAGGTTTCGATTTCCGCAGCGCCATCGGCGCACGCAGTGGATTCGCCGCCGCCTGTGCGCCGTGCGGAAGTACCGGCACATATGCCGGCCGCTGCGAATTCCCCTTCCGTGGCCAGGAAGCCAGCGGCAGCAGTCGTCAGCGGCAATCCCACACCGCAGCCAGATACGGGCGTCGCCTCGATGGACTGGCCGGCGCTCGAACAGGCCGTGCGCAGCTGCACGCGGTGCCCGTTGCACGCCACGCGTACGAATCCGGTGTTCGGCGTAGGCAATCGCAGCGCCCGGTGGATGATCATCGGCGAGGCGCCGGGGGCCGACGAGGACCGGCAGGGCGAGCCGTTCGTGGGCCGTGCCGGTCAGTTGCTCAATTCGATGTTGAAAGCGGTCGGCCTGGCGCGCGAGCAGGTGTTCATCGCCAACATCCTCAAATCGCGCCCACCGCACAACCGCGACCCGCAGCCGGCCGAAGTGGGTGCGTGTATTCCCTATCTGTACCGACAGATCGAGCTGGTGAATCCGGTCCTGATCCTGTGCGTCGGCCGCATTGCCGCGCAAACCCTGCTTGAAACCAGCGAGACTATCGGTAAATTGCGCGGCAGGCTCCATACCCTGGCATCGGGACGGCCGCTGGTCGTGACCTATCATCCGGCATATCTGCTGCGCAGCCCCGGCGAAAAGCGCAAGTCCTGGGCCGACCTGGTCCTGGCGATGCAAACCTTCGAGCGTCTCAGCGGCGGGAGATCGGCACCTTGAGCGCCGAACTGGATCGCACCAAGAACCTGCGGGACGTTCGCTTCCGCCCGATGAGCATGCCGGACGTGGCGCTGGTGGCCGCGGTCGAGCGCGCTTCCTATCCGTTTCCCTGGAGCGAAGGTGTATTCCGCGACTGCGTCCGCGTCGGCTATCTGTGCCGCGTGGTCGAGGCGGCGGGCGAGATCGTCGGCTACGGCATCATGTCTTTCGGCGCCGGCGAAGCGCACATCCTGAACATCTGCATCCGCAGCGATCTGCGCGGCCAGGGCGTTGGGCGCGGCCTGCTGGACTACCTGCTCGATCGCGCTCGCGACGAATACATGCAGGACGTGTTCCTGGAAGTTCGACCCTCCAACACGGTTGCCGTCCGTCTGTACGAATCCATCGGCTTTCAGCGCATCGGCTTGCGCAAGAGCTACTACCAGGCGGCGGGTGGGCGCGAGGACGCGCTGGTGTACAAGCTGGCGCTGGAACCGCACCGGCGCGAGAACTAGCCGCCGGCGGCTGGTGGGCTGTTGCGCCCAGCAGAATCTGCGGCGGAATCCACACGTAGCTGAAGACAAAGTGACCGGTCACGCTGCCCGGCCCCGGCGCAGGACGGGACCCTACGGAGGGTCGCGGGGTTGAATCTATTGTTAATAAGAATCATTTTCCGTAACAATGCGGATCCCTATTTATATGTGCACGTCCGGCAGAGCTTGGTCTGAATGCTCGTTCCGTTCCTGATCATGTTGCGCGAGGGCATCGAAGCTGCCCTCATCGTTGGCATCGTTGCCGCCTATCTGCAGCAAAGTGGCCGCGGCGCGCTGATGCCCGCAGTGTGGGTGGGGGTGCTGCTGGCCGTGGCCCTGTCGTTGTTCGTCGGTGCCGGTCTGCAACTGGTGGCTGCGGAGTTCCCGCAGAAACAGCAGGAATTGTTCGAGGGCATCGTGGGCCTGGTCGCCGTGGTCCTGCTCACTTCCATGGTGTTCTGGATGCGCCAGGCGGCGCGCTCGATCAAGGGCGAGCTGCAGGCCTCGGTGGAGCGAGCCGTAAGCCAGGCCGATGGCCAGAGCTGGGCGCTCATCGGCATGGTCTTTCTTGCGGTCGCGCGCGAGGGGCTGGAATCGGTGTTCTTCCTGCTGGCCATCTTCCAGCAGAGCCAAGGCTGGGCGGCGCCGCTCGGCGCGCTCGGCGGCATCGCTTTGGCGGCAGTGCTGGGCATCGGCCTGTACTCGGGCGGTGTGCGGCTGAATCTGCGGCGCTTCTTTCGTCTGACCGGCATTTTCATCCTGCTGGTCGCCGCGGGGCTGCTGGCCGGTGTGCTGCGCAAATTTCACGAGGCCGGTCTGTGGAATCACCTGCAGGGCGTGGTCTTCGATCTGAGCGAAGCGCTGCCCATGGATCGGCCGCTCGGGGCGGTGTTGTCGGGTCTGCTCGGCTACCAGGCCACCCCGGTGGTGGGCGAGGTGGTGGCGTACGTCGCCTTCCTTCTCGTGGCTCTGTTCTTCTTTCTGCGTCCGGCCGCAACTCCTGCGCCGGCCGGCGCAACGGCTGGCTGAGGCAAACGGGCTCATGGCGCCAACTTCTTCATCGCGCACGACATCTGGGCTGCGCTGGGCGGTGCTCGGATCGGCAGCACTGGTCATCGCCGGAGTCGTGGCGTTCTGGTGGGCCGCCGGAGTGGCGCGCCGTGCACCGCCCAAGGCCAGCGAGAACGCGATCACCATCACCATTCGCAACAACGTCTGCGAGCCGAACGAGATCACCGTGCCGGCCGGACGCACCACTTTCACCATCCTCAACCAGTCGCAGCGTGCGCTCGAGTGGGAGATCCTGGATGGCGTGATGGTGGTCGAGGAGCGCGAGAACATCGCGCCGGGCTTCTCGCAGACCATGACGGTCAAGCTGCAGCCGGGCGAGTTCGACATCACCTGCGGCCTGCTGAGCAATCCCCGCGGACGCCTGCATGTGACGCCGTCGGCGACGTCAGACGCCGAGGCTGCGCGGCCTTCGCTGGTCGCCTACGTCGGTGCGCTGGCCGAATACCGCGTCTTCCTCGCATTGGAAGCGGGCATGCTGGAGGAAAACGCCCAAGCGCTCAGCGATGCGATCCGGGCCGGCGATGCGGATCAGGCGCGGGCGCTGTATGTCCCCGCACACCAGGCCTACAAGCGGATCGAACCGATGGCCGAGCTGTTTGCCGATCTGGATGCTCGTTTGAATGCGCGCGCCGAGTATTTCGAGCAGCGCGAAGCCGACCCCGCATTCACCGGCTTTCACCGCATCGAGTACGGTTTGTTCGGTGCCACGCAGTCGGATGTGAAGGCCCTCGTCCCGGTGGCCGAGCAACTGCTCGGCGACATCGCCCAGCTTCGGGAGCGGCTGCGTAGCCTCAATGTCCCACCGCAGCGCCTGGCAAGCGCGAGTGCGAAGCTGCTGGGTCGCGTGGCCGACAATCTGCCTGCAGGCGGAGAAGATCACTACGCGCACGCCGAGGCCGCGAATCTGCAGGGCACGCTCGACGGCACGCGAAAGATCGCCGAACTGCTCTCACCGCTGCTCGGCAAGGCGGCGCCCGAACTCGACCGGACGATCGAACAGCGCCTGGACCAGCTGAGTGCGGCGCTCGATCCGTATCGGCAAGCCGACGGCTTCAAGCTCGCAGTGCTCGATCAGGCGCAACGCCAGCGCCTGGTCGAGGCAGTGCGTGCGCTCGCCGAGGCTTTTGGCGGCGTCAATGCCGCGCTGGGACTGGAATGAGATGCACTGGGGCGAGACGAGCATGAGCGATTCGAACGACGACCGGCAACGCAACGAAATACGGAGCTCCGCTTCGGGGGCGCCCACGTCGCCCGAGCGCCGGCAGCTTCTCGGTACGCTGGGAGGCGTGGCCTTGGTGGGGCTGGCGGCGAAGCCTGCGATGGCCGAGCCGGGCGCGCCCACGCAAGTGACGGACGCGCCCGTCAGCGCACTCACGCAAGATCGCATCCCATTCCACGGTCCGCACCAAGCTGGAGTCACGACGCCGCGGCCTGCGGCGGGTATGATCGCCTCGTTCTTCGTGCTGGCGGAGACCCGCGAGGATCTGGAACGGCTCTTTCGTACGCTGACCGCGCGTATCGCGTTTCTTACACAAGGTGGGCCGCAGCTCGATCCGGATCCGAAGCTGCCGCCCGCCGGCTCCGGAATTCTGGGACCGATCGTGCCGCCCGACGCGCTTACCGTCACCGTATCGGTGGGCGCCTCGCTGTTCGACGGGCGCTACGGGATGGCGCCCCTCAGGCCGAAACATCTGCAGCAGATGCAGCGCCATCCCAACGATGCACTGGACGCCGCGCTGTGCCACGGCGATCTGTCGATTCAATTCTGCGCCAACACGCCCGATGCCAACATCCATGCGCTGCGCGACATCATCAAGAACACCCCCGATCTGCTGGTGTTGCACTGGAAGCAGGAGGGCAGCGTGCCGCCGATTCCGGCCAGCAGCGACGGGCCGCCGGAGAGCGCGCGCAATTTTCTCGGGTTTCGCGATGGCTCGGCCAATCCCGACTCGGCCGACACCGCTCTGATGGATCGCATCGTGTGGGTGCAAACGGCCAGTGACGAGCCGGCCTGGGCCGCCGGTGGCACGTACCAGGCAGTCCGCATCATCCGCAACTTCGTCGAGCGTTGGGATCGCACGCCGCTGCAGGAGCAGGAGGCAATCTTCGGGCGTGTCAAAGCCACAGGCGCGCCTCTTGATGGTGGTCGCAGCGAGCACGACGTGCCCGACTACGCGAAGGATCCGCAGGGCACACGCACGCCGCTGGATGCGCACATCCGGCTCGCCAATCCGCGTACGCCGAAGTCCGAGGCGAATCTGATCCTGCGCCGACCGTTCAATTACTCCAACGGCGTCACCAAGTCCGGTCAGCTCGAGATGGGGCTGCTGTTCATCTGCTACCAGGCCGACCTGGAGCGGGGCTTCATCACCGTGCAGAAGCGCCTGGATGGCGAGCCGCTGGAGGAATACATCAAGCCGATCGGCGGCGGATTCTTCTACACCCTGCCGGGTGTGCGCGACGAGCAGGACTGGCTCGGCCGTACGCTGCTGCAAGCCAGCGCCTGAGCGCCACACCGATCGTTTCATTCAACTTACCTTTTGACGAGAATCCTGCAGAGCCATGACCACGCATCCGTCCCGACTCATGATCCGCATCGCCGCAATTCTCACGCTCGGTCTGTGTGCCGGCACTGTGCTGGCCGCCGTCTCGCCGCTCGAACTGGTCGCCCCGGTGGCGGATTACAAACTCTACGTGGCCGAGAATTCGCGCAAGCTGGTGACCGACGTGCGCAATTTCACCGCGGCGGTCAAAGCCGGCGACATCGAGAAGGCCAAGCAGCTTTTCGCTCCGACGCGCATGAGCTATGAGCGCATCGAACCGGTGGCGGAGCTCTTCAGCGACCTGGACAGCGCCATCGACTCGCGCGCCGACGATCATGAGAAGGCCGAGCAGGATCCTGCCTTCGGTGGCTTCCATCGCATCGAGTACGCGCTGTGGGTGGAGAAGAGCACGAAGAACGTCGGGTCGGTGGCGGATGAGTTGCTGGCCAACGTGGTGGAACTGCAGAAGCGTCTCAGCGCGCTGACTTTCCCGCCGGAGAAGGTGGTGGGAGGCGCCGCGGTGCTGATGGAGGAAGTTGCCGCCACCAAGATCTCCGGCGAGGAGGATCGTTACAGCCACACCGACCTGTGGGACTTCCAGGCCAATTTCGAGGGCGCCTACAAGATCGTCGAACTGCTGCGCCCGCTGGTGGTGAAGGAAGACAGGGCATTTGCCGAAAAGGCCGACGAGAACTTCAAGGCGGTATTCGACACGCTGCAGAAGTACCGCACGCCCGATGGCGGCTTCGAGACCTACGAGAAGCTCACCGATCGCGACCGCAAGCTGCTCGCGGGGCGGGTGAATACGCTGGCGGAGGACTTGTCCAAGCTGCGCGGCATGCTGGGCCTGAACTGAACTTGGTCCCGTCGCCGCTGCCGCGGCGCCGCCGATCGATCATTCATTACTTTCTAAGGAGACTTCAGATGAAGCGTTTGAGATTTGCCGTCGCCGTGCTGGCGTTCGCTGCCTCCGGTTCGGTATTCGCCGCCGATGCCGCCTGCTCGGTGGAGATCCAAGGCAACGATGCCATGAAGTTCGACAAGACCAGCATCGAAGTGCCGAAGACCTGTCAGGAATTCAAGGTCACCCTGAAGCACGTCGGCAAGTTGCCCAAGGCGGCGATGGGCCACAACTGGGTTCTGACGAAGCCTGCCGACATGGATGCCGTGGCCAAGGATGGGATCGCGGCCACCGTCAGCAACGACTACATCAAGCCGGGCGATACGCGCGTGATCGCGCATACCAAGGTGATCGGCGGCGGCGAGACCACGGACGTGACCGTGCCCGTCGCCAAGCTCAACGCCGGTGAAACCTACGAGTTCTTCTGCTCGTTCCCGGGACATTCGGCCCTGATGAAGGGCACGCTGACGGTCAAATAGTCGACCTGTCCCCGGGGGCGGTTCGGCGGTACGGTGAAGCTGATGCTGGACGTCGGCGCATGACGTTGGAGAGGCTTCCATGAATCGACAGAACTTCCGCAATGCATTCCGCCGCGGCGCAGCGCTGCTGGCCATCGTGGGACTTGCAGGCTTCGCCGTCGCGGAGCAGGTGCGGGCTGCCGATCAGCCTGCGACCTCCGCGCAGTCGAAGGTGGCCTCGCGCTATACCTTCAGCTGGCCGGTCGGGCCCACGGCTCCTGCGCCGCGCGGCGGCACGACCAAGGGGGCGCCGATCGAGCTCGATACGGCGCCGTCTGCCGAGTGGCGAGCTTTGCAGGAGCCGGGGATCAGCGCCGTGGAGCGTGATCGGCGTGCGATCCTGGCCATGGCTGGCGACTATCGTGTGAGTTTCGACTTCCTCGAAGTGGCGGCTTTCACTGGCGATGGTTCGCGGGCCCGGCCATACCAGTCCTGGGGCACCGAGCGCGTATTCGTCGATCGCAACGAACCGCAGCACGTGAGTCTGGTGCACGTTCTGGAGATGCACGTCATCGGCCAGGACGGCAAGCCGATGGAGCCCATGGTCACCAAGCACTGGCGACAGGACTGGCGCTACGAGCCGGCGTATGTCGTGGAGTACCAGGGTGGCGAACGCTGGGTTCGTCGTGAGCTTGCGGCTGCCGAACGCCAGGGAAAATGGTCCCAGACGGTCTATCAGGTGGACGAGGCTCCGCGTTACGGCGCCCTTGGTCGGTGGGAGCACAGTGCCGCCTTTTCGAGCTGGATCAGCAACGACACCGCGCGGCCGCTGCCGCGCCGCGAGTGGTCGGTGCGCAAGGATTACGACGTTCTGCGCGGCACCAATCGACACACCATCGTACCGACCGGCTGGCTGCAGGAGGAGAACAACCTGAAGGCGGCCACTGGCGCGGCCGTGCCCTACGTGGGGCGCGAATATGGCGTGGCCCGATACGAGCGGATCCGCGACAAGTATTTCACCGAGGCCGCAAAGTATTACGAGTCCACGCGCGCCTACTGGAATGAGGTGCTCGCTGTCTGGGATGAAATCTGGAGCGAGAACGACACGGTGAAACTCAAGGCCAGCAGCGATCAGTCCGGCGCCTACGCCGATCTGTTCCAGCTCGCCGACGACTATGCAGCCGGCAAGCTCGACCTGGCCGATGCGAAGCAGAAGATCCGCGATTCGCTGTCGCACCAGCGCGTTGCGGCCCAGACGGCGCAAGCCACGCAATAGATCAGCAGCGACACGTAGCTCGTCTACGGATGCGTAAGTGATCGTCGCTTGCCAGCGCATGCTTGCCGGCCGCGTCAATCGACAGGCTGCCGCTACCGCTGCAGGTCAGCGTGCCTTCGGACAAGAACTTCGACCTGGAGATCCATCGCGCTGCCGTCCGCGGAGCGATCGATCCGACCAGGTCGTAATCAATCTTCAAGCGGTCGCAGTGGGTTACCATTGGCGGACCGACGCTTCGTTGCAACAGCCCCTCTGATCGGGTGGGTTCGAATGCGTTCCGGCGGCCGCATGCCGGCCTGGCCGATACATCAAGAGACTGTTCGGTCGTGTTTCCATGGGTCCTTTTGGCTTCGTAATGGTTGGGTATGGTTGACGTAAGTGCCGGAACAATAAGCAAAAGACGTACTTTTGCCATCATCTCCCACCCGGACGCCGGCAAGACCACGCTGACCGAGAAGCTGTTGCTGTTCGGCGGTGCGATCCAGCTGGCCGGCACGGTGAAGGGCCGCAAGGCGGCGCGTCACGCCACTTCCGACTGGATGGCGCTGGAGCAGCAGCGCGGCATTTCCGTGACCTCCTCGGTCATGCAGTTTCCCTACGGCGGGTACGTGGTGAATCTGCTGGACACGCCCGGCCACGAGGACTTCTCCGAAGACACCTACCGCACGCTGACCGCGGTGGATTCGGCGCTGATGGTGATCGACTGCGCCAAGGGCGTGGAGAACCGCACCATCAAGCTGATGGAAGTCTGCCGGCTGCGCGATACGCCCATCATGACCTTCATCAACAAGCTCGACCGCGAGGGGCGCGAGCCGATGGAGCTGCTGGACGAGATCGAGAAGATCCTGAAGATCTCCTGCGCGCCCATCACCTGGCCCATCGGTATGGGGCGCGAGTTGCGCGGCATCTATCACCTGCTGGAAGACCGCATCTACATCTACCAGCCGGCCGAGAAGGGCCGCGCCGGCAGCAATGCCACCATCGATGGGCTGGCCAGCGCCGAGGCCCAGGCATTCCTCGGTGAGCGTGCGCAGGCATTCCGTGATGAAGTCGAGCTGGTGCGCGGCGCAGCGCCGGAGTTCTCACGCAGCGAATATCTTGCGGGGCGTCAGACACCGGTGCTGTTCGGTTCGGCCATCAACAACTTCGGCGTCACCGAATTGCTGGCGGCGTTCGTGGCGAACGCGCCCGAACCGCTGCCGCGCGAAACGACCACCCGCACCGTCGAGGCCACGGAAGAAAAACTCACTGGCTTCGTCTTCAAGATCCAGGCGAACATGGATCCGGGGCATCGCGACCGCATCGCTTTCATGCGTATCTGTTCCGGCCGTTATGCGAAGGGCATGCGCCTGTATCACGCGCGCCTGGCAAAGGAAATGCGCGTCAGCGATGCGTTGACGTTCCTGGCCGCCGACCGCCAGCATACCGACGAGGCGTTCGCGGGCGACATCATCGGACTGCACAACCACGGTACGATCAACATCGGCGACACCTTCACGGAAGGCGAGCCGCTGACGTTTACCGGCATCCCGAACTTCGCGCCTGAAATGTTCCGGCGCGTGGTATTGCGTGACCCGCTGCGCATGAAAGCGTTGCAGAAGGGGCTCGACCAGTTGTGCGAGGAGGGCGCCACCCAGGTGTTCCGTCCATTGCGCAACAACGATCTGGTCCTGGGTGCGGTCGGCCAACTGCAGTTCGACGTGGTCGCGTTCCGCCTGCAGGACGAATACAGCGTGCAGGCCACGTTCGATAATGTGAGCGTGTTCACCGCCCGCTGGGTCTATGGCGATGCCAGGAAGCTCGAGGAATTTCGCGTCAAAGCCTATGAGAATCTCGCGGTGGATCACTCGGGCGCGCTGGTCTACCTCGCGCCCACGCGAGTGAACCTCCAGTTGACGCTGGAGCGCTGGCCGGACCTGACTTTCCGCGAAACGCGAGAGCACCTGGCCGCGGCGGCCTGACGACGAAGGAGAGTAGGAGAGCCTGGCCTGCGCGGCTCTTCTTTGCCCGACTGCGTGGAGAGCACATGAAGGCACCGTTGTGGAATCGGCAGGTCGCGTCCTGGGCGCTGTACGACTGGGCCAACTCGGCGTTCGCCACCACCGTGATGGTGGTGTTCTTCCCGGTGTTCTTCAAACAGTACTGGAGCACCGGCACGGCGACGGAAAGCACGGTCTGGTTGGCGTACACCAATGGTGCGGCGAGCTTCGTGCTGGCCGTCATGGCGCCGCTGCTCGGCGCGGCCGGCGACAGGGGCGGCTCTCGGCTGCGTTTCCTGTTCGGTTTCACTCTGCTTGGCGTCGTCGCCACGGCCGGCTTGTGCCTGGTAGGCAAGGGTCAGTGGCAATGGGCCGCGGCGCTGTTTGCGCTGGGGTCGCTGGGTTTCTGGGGCGGCATCATTTTCTATGACTCGCTGTTGATCGACGTGGCGCCGCGCGAGCGGCTCGACACCGTGTCCGGCCTGGGGTACGCCATCGGCTATCTGGGCGGCGGCGTGTTGCTGGCGGTCAATGTGCTCATGACCTTGAAGCCGCAGCTCTTCGGCCTGGCCGATGCCTCGGCGGCCGTGAAGGCGTCCTTCGTGACGGTGGCCGTGTGGTGGGCGCTGTTCTCGATCCCCATCTTCCTGTTCGTCCGAGAAAGCGGTGCAGGCCGGCAGGTTCGACCCAAGACCACGCTGCGCGACAGCCTCGCGGAGCTGAAGAAGACAGTGGGCGAGGTGCGGCGGTATCGCCCCGTGGTGTTCTTCCTGCTGGCCTATTGGATGTACATCGACGGCGTCAACACCATCCAGAAGATGGCCGTGGACTACGGTCTGGCGATCGGGCTGGAAACCTCGAGCCTGATCCAGGCCATCCTGCTGGTGCAGTTCATCGGCTTCCCGGCGGCGCTGCTGTTCGGCTGGATCGGCCAGCGCCTCAGCCCCGTGGTGGGTATCTTCATCTGCATCGCCGTCTATACCGGGGTGACGTTCTATGCCACCGTGCTCGGCAGTGCGACCGAGTTCTTCATCATGGCCGCGGCCACCGGTTGCGTGCAGGGCGGCATCCAGAGCCTGAGCCGTTCCTACTACGGCAGACTCGTTCCCACCGACAAGGCCGGCGAGTTCTACGGCTTCTACAACATGATGAGCAAATTCGCCGCCGTGCTCGGACCGTTCCTGATGGGCACGACGGCCCTGCTCACTGGCAATGCACGCACGGCAATTCTCTCCATCGTCGTGCTCTTCATCGCCGGTGGCGCACTGCTGGTCGTCGCCGCTCGCAGCGAGCGTGCGTCGCAGCCAACGACCCCTGCCGAACCCATCGCGTCCGCGTAGAGCTTCCGCGCCGTAATGGCGTGCGATGCACTGCCCGTAGGTCGCACGCGCCATCTTCGGGCCGAGCATCGTCTTCGCCCCATGGCGACACCTGCGATGGGGCGGCTGAGCTATCTGCCCGTCAGCCGTTCCACCGTGCCGGGTCGAGGCGATAATACTTGCGAAGCTGCTGGTACAAGCCGGCATGCTGCGCCTCCAGTTCCTGCGGCTGGCCGAAGAACACTTCCGTGACCACCGCGAAGAATTCCGCCGGTGCCGTCGCTCCATAAGGATCGATCAGCGTTGGCAGTCCGGCGCGGAGGCTGTCGCGCAGCCGCTCGTACTCTTCCCAGAAGATCCTCGACCATTGTTCATAGGCCGCTTTGCCGCCGAGCCCCGGCGCCCCGTCCATGGTCTCGTCTTCCATGTCCAGGTAATGCGCGAATTCGTGGAGCACCACGTTGTGGCCAGTGGCGTGCGATTGCTCGATGTCTTCCCAGGAGAGAATGATGCGGCGCGAGTCCCAGGCCTGGCCGGACAGAACACGATGGCCCTCGGTGACCAGTCCATGCGGACCGCGATACGACTCGGGCACGATGAAAGCCGTCGGATAGATCAGGATCGAATACAGATCGTCATACAGATGCTCGCGCGGCACGCCCGGACGATTGACCAGCAACAGGCAGGCATTCGCCGCGACCACCACGCGCATGCGATCCGTCACCGTAAGCCCATTGCAGCCGACGAACGTTTTCTGCTGCACGAAGATCTGGATCAACGAATGCAGCCGTTCGCGCAGCTCCACCGGCAGTCGGGCATAGAAGGGCACGTCCTGCTCCAGCCAGCGCAACCATTGCTGTGGCAGCGGCTTGCGACCCAACGCCACACGCCGCCGACCAGCGAGAATGGGCACGCCGATCAGCCAGAAGGCGGCCGCCAGCAGGGCGGCAAGGATGAAGAAGAATGGGAGCACGCGGCCTCGTCAGTGTGGTTGGGGTTCAGTGTTTCGTTCGGAAACTGTGATTCTGGCGTTGTTTCGAAGCAGTGTTTTTCGGAGCGGTGATCCAGAGGCGTCGGTGCCAGATGTCGTTCTGGCTAGGTACATTGCCGAGACAGCACATGCAGTGCGGTCTAAGAGAGATCGTGGCAGGCGCCGTTCTGGGCGGGGGCCACCCATTTCCAGGACCGCACGTGAATACATCCCTGTAGGCTTGCTCACTCGGAACATCCTGTTCCTCCTCTCATCCTGGAAATGGGTGGCCCCCGCCCAGAACGACGCCGGAAAGAGAGTGCCAACTTTCTTTTCCGGAAGCGCGCTCTCCGAGCGCCACGGACCCAGCAACCTCTGCGGCTCCGGCGGGGGTATCTCGTTTCGGGAGCCTCGAAAACAGGATGTTTTCGACGGCAGCCCCCATGGATGGGTTCACGGCGGTCCCGAAACGAGATACCCCCGCCGGAGCCGCACGCTGCCAATCGAGCGCCACCTCTTGAGCCGCAGCTCTCACCCAACCGCACGCCGCCCATCGAAGCTACTCTTCCGCAGTCCCACCAAACCGCACGCCCCCAACGAGCGTCACATTCGTAAGCGTCCTCACTCCGAACCGCACACCGCCAATCGAAACCGCTCTTCCTCCCTGCGAACCCACTCTCAAACCGAACAGCGCTCCGAGAATCCCATCTGAGTGCGCCCATTCCTCACACTTTCAACTGGCCAACCAGAAATTTCAGACGACTGAGCTGTGACCCCAGCGGTTCCGGCCCATACCGCAGACTGATGTACAGCGTGCGTACTTCGTCTAGTTCGCGCGCGAGCGCCGGACGGGCCGCTGCCACACGCGTCAGATAGTCCTGCGGTCCCTCATGCGGCAGACGTCCCAGATCGAGTCGGGCGAAGCGACGGCACAGCCGTGCGTAGATCCTGGTGACGGGATCCTGGCTGCGTGGGCGGAATTGCCAGCCCAGCCACGCCGACAAGGCGATGAAGAAAACGCTGAGTGCCGCAACCAATCCCAGGCCGAGGACTTCCCAGTCGGCGTCATCGATGCCCAGCTGCTCCAACAACGAGCGCTGGTGCTCCGCGCCGAACTCCACCACGGTGTCGTTCCAGAACGTGTTGAGTGCATCCCAGGCCAGCCGGATCTGCACCAGTGCGTCGAAGCGGTTGAGCAGACGGCCTGGAACCGGTTCGTCTTCGGAGAGCGCTGCCTCCATGCCGCGCTCGACGCGCTCCGGCGCGACCGCAGCGGTCGGGTCGACGCGAACCCAGCCTTTGCCGTCGATCCATACTTCCGACCAGGCATGCGCGTCGGCCTGGCGCACGATCAGGTATCCGCCCATCGGATTGAATTCGCCGCCCTGATAGCCCGTGACTACACGGGCCGGAATTCCCGCTGCACGTGCCAGGAACGTGAACGCCGAGGCGAAGTGTTCGCAGAAGCCGCGGCGCGTGTTGAACAGGAAATCATCCACTGAGTCGGCCTCGAGCCGCGGCGGCTCGAGGGTGTAGAAATATTCTTCGTCGCGAAATTTGCTCAGCACCGTCTGCACGAAGGCCTCGGGACCGCCGCTTTGCGCGAGCAGGTCGAGTGCAAGCTGCCTGGAGCGCGGGTTGTGGTTTCCCGTTCGCGTGTCGATATTCCTGGTGCTGTTCGGAAGCTCGCCGGTGAATTGATACTTCGTGTTCGATTGCAGCGTGAAGGTGCTCGGTGCGGCGATCGGTGCGCGTGCCAGCAGCTGCTGATCGAAAGTACGCACCGCCTGCTCGCGCGGCCATTGTGTCACTGCGTCCAGCCCGAAAATCCAGCGGCGATTGTGCGGTTCGAGCGTGACCTTGTACCGGTAAGCCGGTCCGCTGGTTTGCAGCGTCTGTTCGGGATAGAACACCCGCGGTCGTCGCCAGGTGCGGCCATCGAAGTCGTGCAGCACGGGTCCACGCCAATACCGCTCTCTCGGTGGTGGCAGCGCACCTTCGAACTTCACGCGAAATGCGATTGCGGCGGAAAGGCTCATCTCCGAGACGTCGCCGGGTGACATCTCGTCGCTGAGCCCGCTGGTTGCGCCCGCGCGCGCCGGCACTGCCCAGAATTGTCCAGGCAAGCGTGGGAAGAACAGAAACAGCGCAATCGCCAGCGGCAACGCCTGCAGCAGCATCCGGCCGGTCAGGCTCATCGCTTCGCGCATCGCCATCGGTGCGGTCTGATGCGTGCGCATCAGCGTGACCGTCAGCAGCCAGGCGGTGGCCAGCATCCACGGCAGCCGCACCAGCGACTGGTTGTACAGAAAGCCGGCGAACAGCAGAAAGTACGAGACGAAGATCAGCACCGTCAGGTCGCGCGTGGTGCGTGTTTCGAGCAGCTTCATCGCGCCCATGATGACCAGGAACGCAGTCCCGGCTTCCAGTCCGTTCAGCGTTCGATAGGTGCTCAGCACACCCAGCATCGCGGCGAACGCGATGGCGATGCGCAGCAGTTTTGGCGGCAACTGCCAGCCGCGCAGCTCGATGGTCAAGCGCAGGACGATGCCGGCAGCGGCCAGCGCCACGATCCACACGTGCAGGTCCGGCACGTGCGGTAGAGCGGCCAGCGCAAATCCGCCGGTGACCCAGAGCAGGTGTTGGCCGAAGCGCGGCAACGTCGCGATTGCGCTCGTCACGACCGCGCCTCGTCGGCATCGAATAGTGCCAGCGCAGTCAGGCAGCGCTGTCGATGTGCCGGGCCGATGTTTGGGGCGATCTGCACTCGGGGCAGCTTCAGGCCGAACGCACGGCCGCTCGCATGAGCATCTTCGATCCAGCGGCACAGCTGCGACAAACGGGCTTCCGTGCCCAGGGCGGGCAGGGATTCCCAGTCGAACATGTGCGAGGTGACCGCGGTGCCGGCGTACAACTTGACCTGCAGTCCTTGCTCGCGCGCGTAAACCTTCCAGGCAATCCGGCTCGGTGAATCGCCGGGGTGAAAGCTGCGCAAGCCGGCGAAGTCTGCATCACCACGAGTGGAATCCTGTGCGCCACCGATGTCCGTTTCGAACGGCGGCGGCACCAGTCCGCGCGGTGCAGGGCGCGGATAGACGATGCATTTCAGATCCATGTGCAGATACACCCAGGCCCGGAACAGCCCGAACGGATGCCGCGTCGAGACCTCGAAATGATCCAGCGACAACCAGCCGCGATGCTGCGCCGGCAACCCGATCTGCAGGACGGCGCGGCCCGCCGGATCGATGCGGACGGGTTCGGCAGCACCGAAATCATTGCTGACGGTGAGCTCGTGTCGGGCCAGCGGCGCGGTGTTCTCGAGCGCGATGCGGAATCGCGCCATCTCGCCGGCGAACACCGGCTCGCAGGCCGCCGATGCAATGGACAAGCCTGCCAGGTTCCGATGGCAGTAATGCATCGCGGTGAGTCCGAGCGCACCGAGCGTGAAGGTGAGCCCGAGCGCAAGGTTGTTGGCGTAGTTCATGGCGCCCAGGAACATCGCGAACACCATGAACGCGAACGCGATGCCGAGCGCCGTCGGCAGTATGTAGATGCGCCGCCCGGACAGGATGACGGGATCGGTGTCGACGCCGTGCCGCCGGCGCGCCCAGGCGCGGGTCTTGCGGCGAAGGCGGGCGATGAGGCGGCCAGGCATCGGATTGCCCCGGTTATCGACCGGTGAACGACATCCAGCGCAAGCTCGTCTGTTTACTCATGGAGAACCGCCGTCCGCGCTCACGGCACCGCCACGGCCTTCAGTACCCGCTCACCGATCTCGCTTGCCGATTGGGCGGCAGTGTCGTCGCGCAGTTTGATGCGATGACCGATTACTCCGGGAAGCACCGCCTGCACATCCTCGGGCAGCACACCCGAGTGGCCGTGAATCAGTGCCCACGCCTGTGCCGCCCGCAGCAATGAAATCGCTGCGCGCGGCGATAGTCCCGCCTCGAAATGCGGCGACTCGCGGGTATAGCGAACGATGGCCTGTACGTAGTCGAGCAGGGCATCGGACGCATGTACACCCGGCACCATGGTTTGCATCAGCAGCAACTGTTGCGGCGACAGCGTCGGCGACAGCGTTGCGAGCAGGTCGCGGCGATCCTGCCCGGTGAGCAGCTCGCGTTCCAGCGTCGCATCCGGATAACCCAGCTCGATGCGCATCAGGAAGCGATCCAGCTGCGATTCGGGCAGCGGGAACGTGCCGATCTGGTAGACGGGATTCTGGGTGGCGATCACGAAGAACGGCGCGGCCATCGGATAGGTCTGACCGTCTGCCGTGACCTGGTGCTCCTCCATGGCTTCCAGCAATGCGCTCTGTGCTTTTGGCGTGGCGCGGTTGACCTCATCGGCCAGCACCAGCTGCGCGAAGATAGGGCCCTTATGGAAGCGGAACTCGCTGGTTTCGCGTTCGAATACCGATACGCCGACGATATCGGCCGGCAGCAGGTCGCTGGTGAACTGGATGCGCTGGTAGTTCAATCCCAGCGTCTCGGCCAGCGCATGCGCCAGCGTGGTCTTGCCGACGCCCGGAATGTCTTCGATCAGCAAGTGGCCGCGCGCCAGCAGGCAGGCGAGGCACAGGCGCAACTGGCGTTCCTTGCCGAGGATGATCCGGCTGAGCTGCGCCAGGGTGGCGCCGATCAGCTCGACCGGGTCGGCCTGGGTGATGAGCGTGGGGACCGGTGAATCCATGACCACGATGCTTCGGTAGCAATGCCAGCGGCTAGTGTCACGGTATGGACGGGAAACGCAAGGGTGCAGGTCGCGGCTTTTGTCGGGATCCTGCGGCCTTGCCGGGGACGCTCCAGCGCTACTCGTCACTCCCGCGCAGGCGGGAGTCCATCCGCTTGCTGCGGCTGGATTCCCGCTTGTGCGGGAATGACCGGAACGAGTAGATCAGGGTTTTCCTCCCTTCAGCTGCGCCACCCGCCGTTCCTGCTCCTCGATCTGGGCGATCTCGCGCTGAAAATCAGCGATGCGCGCGCGTTCCTGCTCGACCACGGCGGGCGGCGCGTTGGCGACGAAGTTCTGATTGCCGAGCTTGGCCTCGCAGCGCTTGATCTCCGCCTGGGTCTTGGCCTTGCGCTTGGCCAGGCGGTTCAACTCCGCATCCGGGTCGTCGATGAGGCTGGCGAGCGGCGCATGAACGGCATGGCCCTCGATCAGCTGCATGGCGGTCGGCGGCAGCGTGCCCTCGTCTGCGACCGGCTGGATGTCCGAGACGTTGGCGAGGAACCGGATCAAGGCGCTGTTATGTTCGATCAGACGCCAGCTGTCCGGCGAGGGAGCCTTGATGAAGAGCGGAATCTGCCGCGAACGCGCCACATCGAGCTGACCGCGGATCTGGCGCACGCCGAGAATCGTCGCCTTGATCGGCGTGATCGCCTGTTCGGCTTCTTCGTCCGCCGCGAAGGCGCTGCGAACAGGATAGGGTTGCAGCATGATCGTCGGGCCCGGCTTGCCCGCCAATGGCGCGACGGTTTGCCAGATTTCCTCGGTGATGAAGGGCATCAGCGGATGCAGCAGGCGCAGGTACGCCTCCAGCACTTCGAGCAGTGTTCGGCGCGCGCCGCGTTTCTGCGCAGCCGATGACGCATCCGATTGCAGCGTCGGCTTGGACAATTCCAAGTACCAGTCGCAGTACTCGTACCACGCGAACTCGTACAGGGCCTGCGCAGCCAGGTCGAAGCGGTACTCGGCGAATTGCCGCGTCACTTCGTCGATGGTGGCGCCCAGGCGCGAGCGGATCCAGCGGTCCGGGACCGAGTATTCGCACGGCTCGTTGCCGGTGCCGTTGTCCTGGCCTTCCGTGTTCATCAACACGTAGCGCGCGGCGTTCCAGAGCTTGTTGCAGAAATTCTTGTAGCCGTCGACGCGTCCCAGATCGAAACGGATGTCGCGGCCCATGGTCGCCAGCGCCGCGAAGGTGAAGCGCAGCGCGTCGGTGCCATAGGCGGTGATGCCTTCGGGGAACTGCTTGCGCGTGTTCTTTTCGATCTTGCTCTTCAGGTGCGGCTGCATCATGCCGGAGGTGCGCTTGGTCACCAGCGACTCCAGGTCGATGCCGTCGATCAGGTCGAGCGGGTCGATGATGTTGCCCTTGGACTTGGACATCTTGTCGCCGTTCTCGTCGCGGATCAGGCCGGTGATGTACACCTCGCGGAACGGCACGTCGCCGGCGAACTTCATGCCCATCATGATCATGCGGGCGACCCAGAAGAAAATGATGTCGAAGCCGGTCAGCAGCACCGAAGTCGGATAGAAGGTGCGCAGCTGCGGCGTTTCCTCGGGCCAACCCAGCGTGGAGAACGGCCACAGCGCGGAGGAGAACCAGGTGTCGAGCACGTCTTCATCGCGCTTGAGATCAACCTGGCGGCCGTGCTTCGCAACAGCCTGCTTCTGCGCGTCCGCCTCCGAGCGCGCCACGTACACGTTGCCTTGGTCGTCGTACCAGGCAGGAATGCGATGACCCCACCACAACTGGCGGCTGATGCACCAGTCCTGGATGTTGTGCATCCACTGGTAGTAGGTCTTGGTCCAGTTCTCCGGCACGAAACGGATACGGCCATCCTCGACCGCCTTGATGGCCGGTTCGGCGAGCGGTGCAATGCGCACGTACCACTGATCCGTGAGCCACGGTTCCAGCACCGCGCCGCTGCGATCGCCGCGCGGGACCTTGAGCTTGTGCGGTTCGATTTTCTCGACCAGGCCCAGCGCTTCGAGGTCAGCGACTACGCGCTTGCGCGCTTCGACGCGATCCAGGCCGCGATACGGCTGCGGCACCTCGTCGTTCAGCGCCGCGTTGGCATCGAAGATGTTGATCAGCGGCAGATCGTGGCGGCGTCCCAGGTCGTAGTCGTTGAAGTCGTGTCCGGGCGTGATCTTGACGCAGCCGGAGCCGAAGGCCGGGTCGACGTAGGTGTCGGCGACGATCGGAATCAGCCGGTCCGTGAGCGGCAGCCGGATCTGTTTGCCGACGAAGTCGCGGTAGCGCTCGTCATCAGGATGCACGGCGACGGCCGTATCGCCCAGCATGGTTTCCGGGCGGGTGGTCGCCACGACCAGGTGCCCGGAGCCGTCGGCCAGCGGATAGCGGAAATGCCAGAGCTGGCCCTGTTCCTCTTCCGACAGCACTTCCAGGTCCGACAGTGCCGTGTGCAGCACCGGGTCCCAGTTCACCAGGCGCTTGCCGCGATAGATGAGCCCTTCGTCGTGCAGGCGCACGAAGACTTCCGTCACTGCCTTCGACAGGCCTTCGTCCATCGTGAAGCGGTCGCGCGACCAGTCCACCGAATTGCCCATCCGGCGTTCCTGGCGCGAGATGGTGTCGCCCGACTGTGCCTTCCATTGCCAGACCCGCTCGACGAAGGCATCACGACCCATGTCGCGACGATGCTTGCCTTCGGCCGCGAGCTGGCGCTCGACCACCATCTGGGTCGCGATGCCGGCGTGATCGGTGCCCGGCTGCCACAACGTGTCGTCGCCCGCCATGCGGTGCAGGCGGGTGAGGGCGTCCATCAGCGTGTGCTGGAATGCGTGCCCCATGTGCAGCGTGCCGGTGACGTTCGGCGGCGGGATCACGATGCAGTAGGGTTTGCCCTGGCCGCCGGGCGCAAACCAGCCTTGCTCCTCCCACCGCTGGTAGATGCGCTGCTCGATGTCGCTGGGGCTGTAGGTCTTTTCCATGGGATGGCGGGGGAGGAAGTCGAAACGGGACGGCGATTATAGCGGCGGGCGCGTCCCGGCCGCTGGTTTGGGCCATCCGCGCCTGCATCCGGTGTGGCAACACGAAGCATTCGCAGGCCGGATCCCCTCGTCTTGCGGGGCTGGCCGGCCCGCGACAGCAGGGAATTCCCATCCGCGGCCACCGACGCGGGTATCATCGCGGCGTTTTTTGTGGCCTGCCGTCCCTGGCGACCACCCTCTGGGCCATCGCTGCGCGATGTCAAAAATCGCTTCCGGCGATTTTTGGAGTCTTAATGAGCCCGATCGAGCTCGTCATCGTCGGAATCGCCGCGGTCGGGGCGGGTGCGGTCAACGCGCTGGCCGGCGGCGGCACACTGATCAGCTTCCCGGTGCTGCTCGCGCTCGGCGTGCCGCCCATCGCCGCGAACATCACCAACGCAGTCGCGTTGTGCCCCGGCTATTTCGGGGCAACGATCGCGCAACGGCAGAATCTGCGCGGCCGGCGCCAGCGCTTATGGATCTGCGTTCCTGCCGGCCTGATCGGCGGGCTCGTTGGCGGAATGATCCTGGTGCGCACCGGCGAGCGCACCTTCCAGGTGCTGGTGCCTTACATGCTGTTCATCGCCTCTGCGCTGCTGGCCGTGCAGGACCGCGTGCGTGCCGCCGTGACACGTCGTCTTTCCAACCCTCAGCACGCGCGTCACGCCGCCCTATCGGTCGCAATTCCAGTGGCCCTGGCAGGCATCTACGGTGGTTTTTTCAGCGCCGGCATGAGCGTCATCATCCTGGCCGTGCTGGGCATGACACTGGACGACACGCTGACCCGTCTGAATGCGCTGAAGCAGGCCGTGTCCTTCAGCGTGAACGTCGCCGCCGCAGTCTTCTTTCTGTTCTCGGGCCACGTACTGTGGGTCGTTGCCGCCGTCATGGCTGTCGGCGCGCTCATCGGCGGAGCCCTCGGTGGTCGAGTCGCGAGCCGGATGAAGCCCGCCGTGCTGCGCTGGATCGTCGTGGCGGTGGGTTTTGCGCTGGCGGTGTACTACTGGATGAGTTGAGACCCCGACCGCAATCCTGCCGGACGGCGCCACTCTTCATCGCGGCACGGGTACTCGCAGCGCATTGGCGCCTGCAAGCGTGCCAATGCGATGCTCAGCCTCTCGAGTGCGCCAGCACTACGGCATTCCCGGCGGCGGTTGGCGTCGCTTGGTGAGTTGCTCGAAGGCGTAGGCCAGCCCGATCAGCCGCGGTTCGGTACAGGCCGTGCCGGTGAACGTGACGCCCATGGGCATCGGCTTGGCGTCGAAGCCCTCCGGCATCGCCGGTCCTTCCGCATTCGCGACCCGGGCAAACGGCACGGTGACGCTCGGATAACCGACACGATTGCTGATGCCCGTACCGCGGCTTCCCAGGAAAAGGATGGCATCGAGCTTGTGCTTGGCGAGTACCGCGTCGATCCCGTTGGAGCCGCCCATCTCCAGGGCGCGCTTGCGATCCAGTTCGTATTTCTGTTTGTCTTTCTCGAGATGCGTATTCACGACGTCGAGCAGCGCGTACTGGCCGTATTTGAGCGTGCCGAGGTTCTTGTTGGTTTCGTTCCAGGCCACGAACTCGTCGATGGTCTTCCACGGCGCCGTACCGTTCTGCGCCTCCAGCCAGAGGTTGAAGTCCCGATGCATGCCATAGGACATCACCGAAAGGCAGGTCGGGGTCTTGCCCGAGTCGCAGTCGCTCGCCAGCAGCACGTTGTGCATCGGGTCCTTGGTGGTGACGCTCGGGAAGTCCGCAGGATCGACGATCCGCGCACCCGCCTGCTTGAGAATCTTGATGGCTTCGTCGAAGGCGTTGCGTTGATCCTGAGGCATGCCGCCGCGCGGTTTCGTCTCGCCCGGCGGTATGATCTCTACACCATAACCAAGGCGTGGCACGCCAATGCGTGCGCCCTTCAATGCGTCCGCCTTCAAGTACTGCGTGTAGTCGTTGTTTGCGGGCCGCGCGCAACTCGTCGTGGCCGGGTCGTTCGGATCGGGTTCCGTCCCTTCCAGCACACCCAGGGCGATCGCGACGTCAGTGACGCTCTTGCCCATGGGGCCGGCGGTGTCTTGATCGACAGTAATGGGGATGATGCCCCAGCGGCTGATGCGCCCGATGGTCGGCTTGATGGCCGCCAGCATGTTCAGATTGGAGGGACTGATGATTGAACCGCCGGTTTCGGTTCCGACATTCAGCGCCCAGAAATTGGCGGTGGTGCCGGTGCCGGAACTCGAGCCGCCGGTGTTGAGCACGCCGCGACCGTCATTGCGTCCCGGGCGCAGATCGCGCCGCGGATCGTAGGGGTTGAACGAGTAGCCGGAGATGGAGCTGTACGTCCCCGGCGCGCCCCAGCCGAACATGCCCGCGAATTCGCTCATGGTCGTCTTGGCGATGATGATGGCCCCGCCATCCTTCAGGTGTTTCGTGAGCGGCGCATCCCACTGCGGCGTCCAGCCTGCAAGGCCGACATTGCCGCCGGTCGTGGGCATGTCGGTATCCTGGATGTTGTCCTTCAACGCGACCGGGATGCCATGCAGCGGCCCGCGCACTTTTCCCGCCTTGCGCTCCTCGTCCAGGGCGCGCGCCTGCTCCAACGCGTGCGGGTTCACGGCGATGGCGGCATTGATCACGTTTTCGTACGTGGCGATGCGGATCAGATACTGCTTGACCAGCTCTTCCGAGGTTACGCGCCCTTCCGCCATTGCCCGCTGCATGTCCGGGACTGAAGCCTCGATTACGCTGAAGGGCTGCTGCGCCGTTTGCTCATCTGCACTGAGTGCAGAAGTCGCTGCGGTCAGCAGCATTGTCGCTACCAGAGTCTTTTTCATTCTCATATCTCTCCCGACAGCCTGTTCTTCTTCTACGCAGGCAGGGTCGGCGGCATGCGTCGCTGACCCTGCCATCCAGATTGGATTCAGAATGTAACCCGAATGCCAGCCCGATAT
>DATMEZ010000213.1:0-5423 GCA_035556415.1 Povalibacter sp. | reverse complement strand
CTCCGTAAAGCCAGCCCGCAGGCCGTCAGCAGCGCCGTCGCGTCCTTCTTCACCGCCTGCGACTTGGCTTTCTGGCTGATTTTCATCTGGCCGAGCGGATCGCCGCGTTGCGATTCGATGCCGACCCGGGTCTGGATCATCTCGGCCGCGCCGGGGATGTTGGCGCAGCCGCCGCAGATCACGATCTGCTCGGGCTGCTCGCGACCGGCGCCGGAAGCCAGGAAGAACTGCAGCGAGCGGCTCACCTGCTGGCACATGTCGTCGATGAAGGGGCCGAGCACTTCGGTCTCGTAGTTGCCGGGCAGGCCGCCTTCCTTCTTGGCGCGGCCGGCCTCTTCCATGCTCAGTCCGTAGGTGCGCATGACTTCTTCGGTCAGCTGCTGGCCGCCGAAGGCGAAATCACGCGTGTAGATGACTTTCAGGTCGCGCAACACACTGAAGGTGGTGCTGCTGGCGCCGAAATCGACCACCGCGATGACACGGCCCAGGCCGCCGTCGGGCATCTGATGGGTCAGCAACCGGCAGGCGTTCTCCAGTGCAAACGCTTCGACGTCGACGATGCGTGCCGTCAATCCCGCGGCCGCACAGGCCGCAACACGCTGCTCCACGTTCTCGCTGCGGGTAGCCACCAGCAGCACGTCGAGCATGTCCGGGTCCTTCTCCGACGGACCGATCACCTCGTAATCGAAGCTCACTTCCTCCATGGGGAAGGGAATGTACTGGTCGGCCTGCATCTCGACCTGGCCCTCGAGCTCGTTCTCGCTCAGGGTGCGCGGCATCTGGATGACTTTGGTGATGGCTGCGTCGCCGCTGATGGCGACTGCCACTTCCTTGGCACGGGCGCCGGAGCGCTTGACGGCCCGCTTGATGGCGTCGCCGACGGCATTGGCGTCCACGATGGCTTTTTCGTTGATCGAATTCGGCGGCGTAGCCTCGGCGGCGTACGACTCGACGCGATATTGGCCGCCGCTCATGGACAGCTCGATCAGCTTGACCGAGGAAGTCGTGATGTCGAGTCCGATCAGCGGTCGGGCCTTGGCTGTGAAGAGCACGCTATTTCCCTTTACCTATCAGACACTTGAGGGGCGATCTGAGATCGGACGCGAAACACGGGCCGCAAATATATACAGGCGTGCGTTAAGTTGAATGTGAGGGCCCTCACGAAATACCATCGAGACGAACTGCGCCGATACAGCGAGTTTTTGCCTTAATGCAGCTCGAATCCGGGCTTTTCACCAGGGCGCCGGAACGGTATGCGCCGGCGATCAAGGACTTGAAAGGCTTTGGAGTGCGGCCGACGCACTGGTGTTTCGGGCAGTGCGGAACGATAGTTGCGCCCGTTGGCCGAATTCCCCTGTCCCTTCCCCCCGGCGACCTAAGCTGCCTTAAGTTCAACTCGTGAAGCCGAAATTCATACCGGTGCGCTGTGCGCCCTTTGAGTTTTTCGCGAGTTCGTTTGGGTTTTCGCGGCTACTATTGCACACACGAGTTTTTTAAAGCAAGGACTTAGGTTCACTTCTTGTGATGCGACGTTATCTTCCGACCCCGCTTTGTCTCCTGCTCGCCGGACTGGTGCTCCTGGTCGGCGGGGCCACCCTGGCGCTCTGCGGCGCCTATCAGTACCTGCGACCCTCCTTGCCCGATGTCGCCGCCATCAAGGACATTCGCCTGCAGGTCCCGCTGCGCGTCTTCAGCCGTGACGGCAAACTGATCGCGCAGTTCGGTGAACAGCGGCGTATCCCCCTGGGTTTCGACGCCATCCCCAAGCAGCTGATCAACGCGGTATTGGCGGCCGAGGACGACCGATTCTTCCAGCACAGCGGTGTGGACTACCCAGGATTGCTGCGCGCCGTGGTGCGGCATCTGCTGTCGGGCGAGAAGAGCGAGGGCGGCAGCACCATCACCATGCAGCTCACCCGCGGCATCTTCCTGAGCCCGGAGAAGAGCTACCGGCGCAAGCTCCTGGAGATATTCCTCACGCTGCGCATCGAACAGCAGTTCAGCAAGCAGGAAATCCTGACGCTGTACATGAACAAGATGTTCCTCGGACAACGCGCTTACGGCGTAGGCGCAGCCTCCGAAGTCTATTTCGGCAAGCCGGTGGATCAGCTGACGCTGCCGGAGATCGCGCTGATCGCCGGTACTTTCCGCCTGCCCTCGCGCGACAACCCGGTGGCGAATCCCGATCTCGCCAAGCACCGACGCAGCTACGTGCTGCGGCGGATGCGCGAAAAGAACTTCATTACGGCGGAAGAGCACGACGCAGCGGTCACAGCGCCGGTGGAATCGCGCCTGCATGGACCGGCGGTCGAAGTCGAAGCGCCGTACATCGCAGAAATGGTTCGCGCGGATCTGTACAACCGGTTCGGCACCGACGCATACACGGCGGGCTATGAAGTCATCACCAGTATCGACAGCCGTTTGCAAGCCGCCGCAGTGCGGGCAGTGCGTGCTGGACTCATCGAATACGATCAGCGCCATGGTTATCGCGGTCCGGCAGGTCGCGAAACGGTGCCGGCGCAGGCTCGCGAAACCGAGTGGTCGCAACTGCTCGAGGAATATCCCAAGCGCGGCTGGCTCGAGCCGGCTCTCGTGCTATCGGTCGAAGATCGCGGCGCGGTCGCATGGTCGCGTGCGCACGGCCGCGTCAATCTTCCGTGGACAGGGCTGAGCTGGGCACGCACTCCATTGGCTGACGGCAGCGTGGGGCCGGCATTGCAGCGCGCTGCTGACGTTCTTGCGGTAGGCGACGTGGTGTACATCGCGCAGGAGCGCAGCGGTAACTGGCGCATGGTGCAGATACCGGAAGCACAGGGCGCGTTCGTCGCAATGGATCCGCAAGATGGCGGTGTTGCCGCGCTGGTCGGCGGGTTCGACTACTTCGCCAGCAATTTCAATCGCGCCGTGCAGGCGAAGCGCCAGCCGGGCTCGGCTTTCAAGCCCTTCCTGTATTCGGCAGCGCTTGAACAGGGCTTCACCCCGGCGAGCATCATCAACGATGCGCCGCTGGTGATCGACGATCCTTCGCTGGAATCGGTATGGCGGCCGCAGAACAACTCGCGCGAATTCGGTGGACCGATGCGATTGCGCGAAGCTCTGGTGCGCTCACGCAATCTGGTCTCGATTCGCATCATGCACACGCTCGGCGCGGACTTCGCCACCAAATACATCGAGCGCTTCGGCTTCCCTGAAAACAGCCTGCCGCACAATCTCACGCTGGCACTGGGCACGGCGCAGGTTTCGCCGCTGGAAATGGCCGGCGCGTATTCCATCTTCGCCAACGGCGGCTACAAGGTCGAGCCTTACTACATCGATCGCATCCAGGGTCCGGACAGCAACGTCGTATACGAAGCAGAACCGCGTTTCGTTTGCCGCGAATGCGTCGAGCAGGCGGCTGAACAGCCGCTCGTGGCGGAGAATACCGAAGGCGCCCCGATGCCGATGTCCGCACCTGTTGCAGCGTCTGCACCTGCGCCAACCACCGACGAGAGCAACTGGGGCAGTCTGAGTTACGTGCCCGAGAAGCTGCTCGCGCCGACTTCGATCTCGCCACAGAACGATTATCTGATGGCGGACATGATGAGCGATGTCGTGCGACGTGGAACGGCAGTGCGTGCACGGCAATTGAAGCGCGATGACATCGCCGGCAAGACCGGCACCACCAACGACCGCCGTGACGCCTGGTTCTGCGGCTTCAACAGTTCGCTGGTGGGCGCAGCCTGGGTTGGTTTCGATCAGGAAAAGTCATTGGGTCCCGGCGAGGAAGGCAGCCGTACGGCGCTGCCGGTGTGGATCTATTTCATGGCGGAGGCCTTGAAGGGAGTGCCCGAGCAACGTCGCGTGCCTCCGCCCGGCCTGGTGACCATGCGCGTCTCGGCAGACTCCGGGTTCGCAGCCCGCCCTGGCGATCCCAATGCCATCTTCGAGACCTTCATTGCCGGCCATCTGCCGCCGGAAGCCGAGGACGGTGCCCTCGACGAACAGGCCGAGCAGACCCGCTCGATCTTCTAGGAGGCGCCCACAGTCGATTCTCGAATCGACGCTGAACGAACGACGACCGCAGCTGCAGCCTTTAGGGAGACGGCATGAGCAAACGAGTGAACCAGCGCGCCGAGCAACTGCGGCGGGCGCTCGCCCTGGAAGCAGCACGCATCATGTCCGAGCAGGGCATCGACGACTACCGGCTCGCCAAGCGCAAGGCGGCCGAGCGGCTCGGCGCCACGGATATTTCAGTCCTGCCGAAGAACACCGAGATCGAAGCGGCGCTGGTCGAACGTCAGCGCCTGTTCGAAGCCGACACACATTCCTCAGTGCTGGAATCGGCACGCCGCACGGCGCTGCAGGCAATGCGGCTGCTACAGCAGTTTGAACCGCGCCTGGTCGGTCCGGTGTTGAGCGGTACCGCTTCGGCGCATTCGGAAATCAATCTGCATCTGTTTGCCGAAGGACCCGAGGCGGTGGTGCTGCATTTGATGGAGCACGGCATCCCGTACCAGATGGCCGAGCGCCGGCTGCGCTACGAGCCGGATCGGTTGGTGGCCTATCCCGTGGTGCGCTTCGTCGCTGGGAACAGCAAGATCGATGCGGTGGTGTTTCCACTGAACGGCATCCGGCAGTCGCCGGCCAGTCCGGTAGACGGTCGCCCGATGCGGCGCGCCGACAGCGCAGAATTGGAATCGCTCCTCGCAGATGCACCAGCCCCCATGCGCGTAGGCTGGAACTGAGCAGCTGAGCGGCGAGGCTTCACAGTCCCCGCCAGCACAACTCGTTCCGCGGTCGGTACGGAAGATTTCCGTCACGCGACGCAGGACGCATCGCGGGTTGTCCACAGCGGCATCCTTGCGGATGCCGCGTTCAAACGATGATTACGGGCTCGTGAGGTGAAGGCCAGCGCGGTCTCAGCCGCGCTTGCTCATCTCGACGTAGTCGCGCTTGGTCGGGCCAGTGTAGAGCTGGCGCGGACGGCTGATCTTCATTGCCGGGTCGGCGATCATTTCCTGCCAGTGCGCCACCCAGCCCACGGTGCGCGCGATGGCGAACATCACCGTGAACATGGACTGCGGAATGCCGATCGCACTGTAGATGATGCCCGAGTAGAAATCCACGTTCGGGTACAGCTTGCGCTCGACGAAGTATTCGTCCTTGAGCGCGATTTCTTCCAGGCGCAGCGCCAGCTCGAACAACGGATTGTCCGACTTGCCCAGCTTCGCCAGTACCTTGTGGCACATGGCGCGGATGATGGTGGCGCGCGGATCGAAGTTCTTGTAGACGCGGTGACCGAAGCCCATCAGCCGGAAGTTGTCGTTCTTGTCCTTGGCCTTCGCCAGGTACTTCGGCACGTTCTCGACGGTGCCGATCTGCTCGAGCATGCCCAGCACGGCTTCGTTCGCACCGCCGTGCGCCGGGCCCCACAGCGCCGAAAT
>DATMEZ010000212.1:0-7130 GCA_035556415.1 Povalibacter sp. | reverse complement strand
CCATGCCGGCTCTGCCGGAAGGTGCAGCGCCTCTCGCACGCGACGCCGATTCTCGGTCACCGCAGCCGCATCGTCGCCAACGTGCATGGCCATGTTCAGGCTCGCGAAATCACCTTCGCTCACGCCGCCGCCACGCAGCGTCGCTGCTGCACGAACCGTCTTCGGCGCCGGCCAGTCAGGAACGATCCAGTCGCAGGTGCTCATGACTTGCGACCCACTCATTTATTGGCCTTCACATCCCGCGCCAGCGCGTCGAGCAGATCACCCATGTCCTGTGGCAACGGCGCCGTACATTCGACCGGTTTGCCGCTCACCGGGTGCTCGAATGCCAGTCGCGCGGCGTGCAGCGCCTGTCGACCGAAACCACGCAATGCCTCGATCAATTCCGGTGTCGCTGCCTTCGGCAGCAGCATCCGGCCGCCGTAGGTGCGATCGCCGACCAGCGGATACTTGATATGCGCCATGTGAACGCGGATCTGGTGCGTCCGCCCGGTTTCCAGTTGCAGGCGCACGTGAGTGTGGCCGCGGTAACGGTGAATCACACGATAGTGGGTCACCGACTCACGGCCATCGGCACGAATCGCCTGCCGCAGCCGATCCACGGGATGACGGCCGATCGGCGCGTCGACGGTGCCACCGGCCGTCATGACGCCAACGCAGACAGCTTCGTACTCGCGCTCGACCTCATGCACTTCCAGCGCCCTGACCAGCGCCGTATGCGCCTCCAGCGTCCGGGCGATCACCAGCAGGCCGCTGGTGTCCTTGTCCAGCCGATGCACGATGCCGCCCCTCGGCAGCAGCGCCAGCTTGGGATCGAGGTGCAGTAGCGCGTTCTGCATCGTGCCTGCAGAGTTGCCGGCGCCGGGATGAACCACCAGCCCGACAGGCTTGTTGATGACCAGCACGTGCTCGTCCTGGTGCACGATGTCCAGCGCGATCGACTCCGGCGCGACCTCCACCGCCTGCGGCAGCGTGGCCGACACTTCCACCTGCTCCCCGCCCAGGACCTTGTCCTTGGGACGCAGCTGACCGCCATTGACCAGGACCTGGCCGGTCTCGATCCAGTCCTTGATGCGGGTGCGCGAGTACTCGGACAGCAGTTCCGCCAGCACCTGGTCCAGCCGTTGGCCGGCCCGGGTGTCGGGGATGATCAGGGAATGACGTATGGCATTGGACATGAGGGGGAACTTATCGCGGGCCGCGGGGTACGAAAGGAATCGATCTGTCCGGCCTGGAGTCCCGCAAAGGCAAGCGCGGCCAGGCCAGATGCGCCGTAACCTTCGGCTATACTCGCCGGACTTCCTTTCGGACCGTTCAGATGCTCAGCAATTTTCGCATGCTCGTCATTGTCTTGGCCACGACTGCCGCCATCGCCCTGGGCGGCTGCGGCGGCAACAAGACCAAGGAGCTGCTCGGCAGCGCCGACAAGCTGTACGACGCGGCCAAGCGCGCCTCCGACAATGGCAACTACCGCGACGCCATCGCCTACTACGAGCAGCTCGAAGCCCGCTTTCCGTTCAGCAACCCGGCACGCCAGGGCCAGCTGGACCTGATGTACGCGTACTACAAGAACCGCGAACCCGAGTCCGCCATCGACCAGGCCGACCAGTTCATCCGCGAGAATCCCGCCCATCCGCGCGTGGACTACGCGTATTACATCAAAGGGTTGGTGCAGTTCGAGCGCAATCCGAACTTCATCGAGCGCTGGTTCAATGCCGACCTCTCGCAGCGTCCGCCCATCGACGCGCGCAAGTCGTTCCAGGCGTTCCAGACGCTGTTGCAGCGCTATCCGAACAGCGAATACGCCGCCGACTCGCGCCAGCGCATGATTTTCCTGCGCAACCGCCTGGCGAACTACGAGGTGTACGTCGCGGACTACTATCTGAAGCGCGGTGCCTATGTCGGCGCCATCAACCGCTGCAAGTACACCATCGAGAACTACGACGGCGCTCCGCAGGTCCGCCGCGCCCTGGAAATCATGGCGGCGTCGTATACCAAGCTCGGCATGAACGACCTGGCGGCGGAATCGCAGAAGGTGCTCAACGAGAACTTCGCCGGCGTGAAGAACGTCGACGACCCGCAGCACAAGAAGGCCTGGTGGAAGTTCTGGTAGCGGACGGCCCGATTTTCGGGGTCGGCCGCCCGCCTATCGGGTGTGATAGCCCGAGGTAATCGGATAACGCCAGTCGCGCCCGAACGCCCGGTCGCTGATCCGCACGCCCGGCGGCGCCTGCCGGCGCTTGTATTCGTTGCGCTTCACCATCTCCAGCACACGACCGACGGTGGCACGGTCGAAGCCGCGGGCGGCGATTTCATCCACCGACAGGTCATCCTCGATGAACAGCTCGAGAATGGCATCGAGGATTTCGTACGGGGGCAGCGAGTCGGAATCCCTCTGATCGGGCCGCAGCTCGGCCGAAGGCGGCCGGTCGATCACGCGCTGCGGAATGGCCTGGGTGCCGCCTGGAGAGATCGAATTGCGGTAGTTGGCCAGCCGATAGACCAGCAACTTGCTGCAGTCCTTGATGGGCGCGAACCCCCCGTTCATGTCGCCATACAGCGTGGCGTAGCCGACTGCCATCTCGCTCTTGTTGCCGGTGGTGATCAGCATGCGGCCGGTCTTGTTGGAGATCGCCATCAACAGCACGCCACGGCAGCGCGCCTGGATGTTCTCCTCGGTGGTGTCCGGCTTGCGGCCGGCGAACACGTCCTTGAGCGCATCCAGCGTTGCGGCAAACATGCCTTCGATCGAGATCAGGTCATGGCTCACGCCCATGACACGCGCCTGCAGCGAGGCATCCTCGATGCTCATCTGCGAGGTGTAGCGCGACGGCATCATGACGGCGTGAACGCGCTCGGCGCCGAGCGCATCGACAGCAATCGCCAATGTCAGCGCCGAATCGATGCCGCCGGAGAGGCCGAGCACGACACCGGGAAAACGATGCTTGCCCACGTAGTCGCGAACGCCGAGCACGAGCGCGCCATACACGCTGGCTTCTTCCGATAGCAGCGGCTCGACATGCGCCGGCCGCGGCACGGCCGCGTCGCCGATCAGATCGATATCCACCGCCGTGACGTTCTCCTCGAACGAGGCGACGCGCTGCACCACCTCGCCGGCGGCATTCATTACGAACGAGCCGCCGTCGAACACCAGTTCGTCCTGCCCGCCCAGCAGGTTCACGTAAACCATCGGTAGGCCTGTGTCGCGCACGCGGTCGCGAGCCACATCCTCGCGGCGTTGCTGATATCCAAGCGAATACGGCGAACCGTTGATGACCACGATGAGCTGCGCACCGGCGGCCTGCGCCGCTTGTGCCGGCTTGGGCTCCCAGATGTCCTCGCAGATCAGCAGCGCAACACGGATGCCATTGATCTCGACGATCCGCGTGGCGTCGCCGTGGCGGAAGTAGCGCTTCTCGTCGAAGACCTTGTAGTTCGGGAGCTCCTGTTTGCGATAGCTCGCCAGCACGTCGCCGTCGCGAATGACGGCCGCGGCGTTGTAGATGCCGCCTTCGGCGTATTCGGGATAGCCCACCATCACGGTGATACCGCTGGTTTTCTCGCGCACGCGCGTCAGCGCCGCTTCCACCTGCCGGCGCAATCCGGTGTGAAACAGCAGATCTTCGGGCGGATAGCCGGACAGGCTGAGCTCCGGATACAGCACCAGATCCGCCTTCATCTGGTCTCGAGCCTGCGCTGCTACGTCGATCACGCGCTGCGCATTGCCGGCAACGTCACCCACGAACAGGTTGAGCTGGGCTAGCGCGATACGAAGGGAGGAAGCGGCCATTGGTGCGAAGAGGATGCCGGAAGGAGGTGCTTAGCTAAGAGGCGAGCGGATGCCCCGCAAAGGTGATTATTGCCGAAGGCCTCCCCGGTGTCCCTCCCTGGTCCGACTGCCGATCTGTCAGCGGCGAAACGCCGCTTTTCTTGCCCTGATCCATCTTCGTCACATCGCCCTCCGCCTTCAGGCAGAGGGCCGGGGTAAGGGGGTCCGTAGGCTTTCCGGCCCCTCACCCGCGCTACCGCGCAGCCTCTCCCGCAAGGGAAAGGCGAAGACAAGACGGCTAACGCCGTGCTTTGCCCGCTTTCTTGGACTTTGCGCCCTTCCTGGCCTTCACAGCCTGCTTGGCGACCTTTTTCGGCTTCGCTGCCTTCCTGGCCTTCACCGGAGCCTTGACCTTCTTGCCGGCCTTCTTCGCAGGTCCCTTGGACGCCTTCTTCGCAGCCGGCTTGGCGACGGGCTTGCGGGCTGCAGGCTTCTTCGCCGCGGACTTGCGCGCCGGGGCCGCAGCGGTCTTCGCAGCCACTTTCCGGCTGCTCTTCTTCGAGCCCTTCTTCAGCTGCTCGACGATGGCCTTGCCGAGGTCGGCCGGGCTCTTCACGGTGCGCACACCGGCGCGCTCCAGGGCCGCGAACTTGTCGGCCGCCGTGCCCTTGCCGCCCGAGACGATCGCGCCGGCGTGACCCATGCGCTTGCCCGGGGGAGCGGTGACGCCGGCGATGTAGGCCACCACCGGCTTGGTGACGTTCTCGCGGATGAAGTCGGCCGCAGCCTCCTCATCGGAACCGCCGATCTCGCCCACCATGATGATGCCGGAGGTCTTGGGGTCTTCTTCGAAGCGCGCCAGCACGTCGATGAAGTTCATGCCACGCACCGGGTCGCCGCCGATGCCGACACAGGTGCTCTGGCCGAGGCCCGCGTTGGTGGTCTGGAACACCGCCTCATAGGTGAGCGTGCCGGAACGCGAGACGATACCGATCTTGCCGGGCTTGTGGATGAAGCCGGGCATGATGCCGATCTTGCACTCGCCCGGGGTGATGACGCCGGGGCAGTTCGGACCGACCAGCAGGCTGCCGTAGCTGGCGAGCGCGGCCTTCACGCGCACCATGTCGTTCACCGGAATGCCTTCGGTGATGGCGACGATGAGCTCGATGCCGGCATCGGCCGCTTCGAGGATCGCATCCGCGGCGTACGGGGCCGGCACGTAAATCATGCTCACCGTGGCGCCGGTGGCCTTCACGGCCTCGCGCGTGGTGTTGAACACCGGTCGATCCAGGTGCTTCTCACCGCCGCGGCCGGGCGTGACGCCGCCGACCAGCTTGGTGCCGTAGGCGATGCACTGCTGCGAGTGGAACGTGCCTTGCTTGCCGGTGAAACCCTGGCAGATGACGCGAGTGTTCTTGTCGATCAGGATGGACATGAGGATGGCTCGGGTGCTGGGCCCTGGCTACCGGCCAGAGCTGAAACGGTTGCCTCTGCCGGCACGGCAGAGGCTGTGATTTGCGGAACGCGGCGCGGCTGCGCTCATTTGCGCTTGGCGGCCGCCACGACTTTCTTCGCCGCGTCGGTCAGATCCGACGCCGCGATGATGGCCAGTCCGCTTTCGGCCAGGAGCTTGCGGCCCTGTTCGGCGTTGGTGCCTTCGATGCGCACCACCACCGGCACCTGCACGCCCACGTCCTTGACCGCGTGAATGATGCCTTCGGCGATCATGTCGCAGCGGACGATGCCGCCGAAAATGTTCACCAGGATGGCGTTCACGTTCTGGTTGGACAGGATCAGGTTGAACGCCTCGGTGACGCGCTCGCGGGTGGCGCCGCCGCCCACGTCCAGGAAGTTGGCCGGCGCGCCGCCGTGCAGCTGGATCAGGTCCATAGTGGCCATCGCCAGGCCGGCGCCGTTCACCATGCAGGCGATGTCGCCGTCCAGGGAGACGTAGTTGAGCTCGTGCTTGGCCGCAGCGCGCTCGGTTTCATCTTCCTGGCTCTCATCGCGCCAGCCGGCCAGTTCCTTCTGACGGAACAGGGCGTTGTCCTCGATGTTGATCTTGGCATCGAGCGCCACCAGGTGGCCCTCGCCGGTCACGATCAGCGGATTGATCTCGACCAGGCTGGCGTCCTTTTCCAGGTACAGCTTGTAGAGCGCGTGCGCGATCTTCGCGAACTCCTCGACCTGCTTGCCCTCGAGCCCCAGGCCGAAGGCCAGCACGCGGCACTGCGAAGGCTGCAGGCCCGCCGCCGGATGGATGTTCACGCGGATGATCTTCTCGGGGGTGTGCTCCGCCACTTCCTCGATGTCCATGCCGCCGGCCGCCGAGGCGATGAAGGCCACTTCGCTCTTCTCGCGGTTGAGCACCAGGCTCAGGTACAGCTCGCGCACGATCTTCGAGCCTTGCTCGACGAAGACCTGGTGGATCGGCAGGCCTTCCGGGCCGGTCTGGTGCGTGACCAGCTGCTTGCCGAACATGGCTTCGGCAGCTTTCGCCGCGGCTTCCGGCGAATCCACCAGCTTGACGCCGCCGGCCTTGCCACGGCCGCCGGCGTGCACCTGCGCCTTGACCACCCACTTCGAACCGCCGATCTGGCGGGCCGCATCCGCGGCCTCGGCCGCAGTGGCCGCGACCTGGCCGGTCGGAACCGGAATGCCGTAACGAGCGAACAGCTGTTTGGATTGATATTCGTGCAGGTTCATCGTGAGTGCGTCTTGTAAGTCGATGCTTGGGGCGTCAAAGGTCGCGTATTCTGCGGCGAATTCGTCGTTGATGCAAAGAACCCCTCGGGATTTTCGAGACTTCCGGCGGCGAAAGCAGCCATCGCGATCCGCGAATCTATCTCGCCGTACCGGTTCGGTCCTACACTGCCGACCCCAATGAAATTATCCGAACAACTGGCGCCCATCTCCTCCACGGACCTGGCCTGGCGGGTGCTGGCGTTGGTCAACCTGTTCCGGCTGCTGACGCCGCTGCTGTTGGCGATTCTGTTCGTGACGCTGTCGCCCTCGCCGGTGGGGCAGTTGCGCCCGCCGCTCTTCGTCGGCGCCGCCACGGCCTATTTCCTGTTCGCTATGGGTTCGATCGCCAGCATCAAGCGACGCCGGCCAGCCATCGAACTGCAGACTTTCGTCGGCGTCTGCGTCGACGTGCTGTGCATCGCGCTGCTCACGTATGCCAGCGGCGGCATGAACAGCGGCCTGGCGGCGTTGATGGTGCTACCGGTGGGCGCTGCGAGCTTCATCGTACGGCCGCGACTCGCCTTCATGTTCGCCGCGATGGCAACACTTGCGCTGCTGGTACAGCAAGGCTTCGCCGTGCTGTCCGAACATGGCGATATCGGCGACTTCACGGCGG
>DATMEZ010000211.1:0-34036 GCA_035556415.1 Povalibacter sp. | reverse complement strand
CATGCGGCGCAGTTTGCCGCGGCCGGCATCCCCTTCATTTTCGATCCGGGCCAGGGCCTGCCCATGTTCAGCGGCGAGGACCTGCGCGCCTTCATCAAGCAGGCGCGCTGGGTGGCGGTGAACGACTACGAGTGGCAGGTGGTGCAGGAACGGACCAAGCTGTCGGCCGCCGATATCGCCAGCCAGGTCGAGGCCCTCATCGTGACGCGCGGTGCCGAAGGTTCGGTGATCTACACCAAGGGTCAGGAATACCGGATCCCGACCGCCAGGCCCACGGCGGTGGTCGATCCGACCGGCTGCGGCGACGCCTACCGCGCCGGCCTGATTCATGGTCTGCTGCACGGACTGGATTGGGAGACCACCGGCCGTATCGCGTCGCTGCTCGGCGCCATCAAGATCGAGTCGCGCGGCACGCAGAATCACCGCTTCACGGCGGCGCAGTTCGAGCAACGTTATCGCGAGAATTTCGGTCAGCCGTTGCGGCTGGCCACCGGTTGAAGCGCGCGCAGGGATCTTTCGCAGCACGCGAGTCATTGACACAGGTTCGTACTCAGGCAGGAAAAAATTTATGAGCGCAAGTTTTCTGTTCACCTCGGAATCGGTGTCCGAGGGCCATCCGGACAAGGTCGCCGACCAGATCTCCGACGCCATCCTGGATGCCATCCTGGCGCAGGACAAACATTCGCGCGTCGCTGCCGAAACCCTGTGCAACACCGGCCTGGTCGTGCTCGCCGGCGAGATCACCTCGAACGCCACCATCGACTACCAGTCGATTGCGCGCGAGACCATCAAGCGCATCGGTTACGACAACACCGATTACGGCATCGACTACAAGGGCTGCGCCGTGCTGGTCGCCTACGACAAGCAGTCGCCGGACATCGCACAGGGCGTGGACGAAGGCCGCGGTCTGAACCTGGACCAGGGCGCGGGCGACCAGGGCCTGATGTTCGGCTATGCCTGCGACGAAACCCCGGAGCTGATGCCGCTGCCGATCTACCTGTCGCACCGCCTGGTCGAGCGCCAGGCGCAGCTGCGCAAAAGCGGCAAGCTCCCCTGGCTGCGGCCGGACGCGAAGTCGCAGGTGACCGTCAAGTACGTGGACGGCCGGCCCAGGGAGATCGACACGGTGGTGCTCTCCACCCAGCACCATCCCGAGGTCGAGCACGCGCAGCTGACCGAGGCGGTGATCGAGGAGATCGTCAAGCCGGTGCTGCCGCAGGACATGGTCGGCAAGAAGATCAATTACCTGATCAACCCGACCGGCCGTTTCGTCATCGGCGGTCCGCAGGGCGACTGCGGCCTGACCGGCCGCAAGATCATCGTCGACACCTACGGCGGCGCGGCGCCGCACGGTGGTGGTGCGTTCTCGGGCAAGGATCCGTCCAAGGTGGATCGTTCCGCGGCCTATGCCGCGCGCTACGTGGCCAAGAACATCGTGGCTGCGGGCCTGGCGACCAAGGCCCAGGTGCAGGTCTCCTACGCCATCGGCGTGGCCCGGCCCACCAGCATCATGGTGACCACCTTTGGCACCGGCAAAGTCTCGGACGAGACCCTGGAGCAGCTGGTGGCCAAGCACTTCGACCTGCGGCCCAAGGGCATCATCCAGATGCTGGATCTGCTGCGGCCGATCTATCAGAAGACCGCCGCCTACGGCCATTTCGGCCGTTCGGAGCCGGAATTCAGCTGGGAAAAGACCGACAAGGCCGAGGCGCTGGCGGCGGATGCCGGCGTCAAGCGCGCCGCCAACGGCTGAACTTCCGGGCAGGACCGCGTTTCGCGGCGAGTCGCTGGGATTCGCCGCGAAAGCGCACCATCGCTGATAAACTATCGACCTCGCGCGTCGAGGGGCGCTGCAGCAAACAGGCCGATCCGGTCGTGTCTGCCAGGCTCGATGCGCACTGCCTTCAATGGCAACGGCGCCCCTTAATGAAAATGGAGATGACTATGAGCGCAGTTGCGAAGCCGGCAACCTCCGGCGATTTTCACGTGGCCGATCTGTCGCTGGCGGATTGGGGCCGCAAGGAAATCCTGATCGCCGAAACCGAAATGCCCGGCCTGATGGCGATTCGCGAGGAATTCGCCAAGGCGCAGCCCCTGAAAGGTGCGCGCATCACCGGTTCCCTGCACATGACGATCCAGACCGCGGTGCTGATCGAGACGCTGCAAGCGCTCGGTGCGCAGGTGCGCTGGGCTTCGTGCAACGTGTTCTCGACCCAGGATCATGCCGCTGCGGCCATTGCGGTGCGCGACACGGCCGTGTTCGCCTTCAAGGGCGAGTCGCTGGTCGAGTACTGGGATTTCACGCACCGCATTTTCGATTGGCCGGATGGCCCGACAGGCGAAAAGCAGTTCTCGAACATGATCCTCGATGACGGCGGCGATGCGACGCTGCTGCTGCACCTGGGCACGCGCGCGGAAAGCGATCCGAGCGTACTGGCCAAGCCCGGCAGCGAAGAGGAAGTCGCGCTGTTCGACTCGATCAAGGCGCAGCTCAAGAAGGACCCGAAGTGGTACTCGACCCGCCTGAAACAGATCAAGGGCGTCTCTGAAGAGACCACCACCGGCGTCAAGCGCCTGTACCAGATGGCGAAGGACGGCAAGCTGGCGTTCCCCGCCATCAACGTCAACGACTCGGTCACCAAGAGCAAGTTCGACAATCTGTACGGCTGCCGTGAATCGCTGCTGGACGGCATCAAGCGCGCCACCGACGTGATGATCGCCGGTAAGGTTGCCGTGGTCTGCGGCTACGGCGACGTGGGCAAGGGGTCGGCGCAGGCGCTGCGTTCGCTGTCGGCGCAGGTGTGGATCACCGAGATCGATCCGATCTGCGCGTTGCAGGCGGCGATGGAAGGCTATCGCGTGGTGACCATGGAAGAGGCGGCGTCCCAGGCCGACATCTTCGTCACCACCACCGGCAACTTCCACGTGATCACGCACGATCACATGCGGGCGATGAAGAACAACGCCATCGTCTGCAACATCGGTCATTTCGACAACGAGATCGACGTGGCGTCCCTGCGCCAGTACACCTGGGAGAACATCAAGCCGCAGGTGGATCACGTGATCTTCCCGGACGGCAAGCGCATCATCCTGCTGGCCGAAGGCCGGCTGGTGAATCTGGGGTGCGCGACCGGTCATCCGTCCTACGTGATGAGCTCCTCGTTTGCGAACCAGACGCTGGCGCAGATCGAGCTGTACGGCAACACGGCCAAGTACCCGATCGGCGTGTACGTACTGCCGAAGCAGCTGGACGAGAAAGTGGCGCGCCTGCAGCTGGCGAAGCTGGGCGTGCAGCTGACGCAGCTGACGGACGATCAGGCGAAGTACATCGGCGTGGCGAAGGAAGGTCCGTACAAGCCCGATCACTATCGTTATTGAGCGGTGCACGGGTGGGGGATCCTGTCCCCCACCTGTTCCTCCCGGCGACCGGCGAGGAACCTGGCGGGCGCTGCGTTGGCTTTCCGATCCCGCGGTCGCCGCGGGAACGTTGGCTGGGGCACGGCCCCGTTACGAGATATGTCCGCCAAGATCATCGACGGCAAAGCGATTGCCAGAAAGCTCCGCACCGAATATCACGCGCGCGTCGATGAGCTGAAATCGCGCCACGGCATCACCCCGGGCCTGGCCGTGGTGCTGGTGGGAGACAATCCCGCCTCGCGCGCCTACGTGCGCACCAAGATCAAGGCGTGCCAGGAGGCTGGCATCCGCTCCGAGCTGATCGAGCTGCCGGTACACGCCAGCGAAGCGCAGTTGCTCGAGCACATCGAGACGCTCAATCTCGATCCGTCCACCCACGGCATCCTGGTGCAGTTGCCGTTGCCGCCGCAGATCCGCGTCGCAAGCGTGCTGGAGCGCATTTCGGTGGAGAAGGACGTCGACGGCTTTCATCTCTACAACATGGGCGGGCTGGTCACCGGCAACACCGTGTTCTCGCCGTGCACGCCCTACGGTGTGCAGAAGATCCTCGAGCACGAGCAGATTGCGGTGGAAGGCCGCAACGTGGTCGTGGTCGGCGCCAGCAACATCGTCGGCAAGCCCACCGCGCTCATGCTCATGCAGCAGGACGCGACGGTCTGCATCTGTCACAAGAAGACGCGCGACCTGGGTCAGTTCACGCTGCTGGCGGACATCCTGGTGGTTGCGGCCGGCGTGCCGAACCTGATCGTGCCGCAGATGGTCCGCACCGGTGCGGTGGTCATCGACGTGGGCTTCAACCGGCTGGCCGACGGGCGCATCGTCGGTGACGTGGATTTCGAGGGCGTGAAGCAGAAGGCTTCCTACATCACGCCGGTGCCGGGCGGCGTCGGCCAGATGACGGTCACCATGCTGCTGCACAACACCATCTTGTCGGCCGAGCGCTCGATTGCCGGCGCCTCGCGGCGCTTCAGCGTGGCGCGCGCCGAGAGCGGCTGAGAGGCAAATCGTCGTGGACGCCACGCTCGAACAGATCCTGAACGAGTACGAGCAGCGCGCGGCGGAGGAATCCCGACTGCGCGAGACGCTTTCGCCGCGCGAATTCTCCGATCGCATCGACGAGTTCCTGATCTGTGTCGGGCCCGAGACCGGCAGGATGATGCATCTGCTGGTGTGCGGCCTGAAGGCGCAGACCATCGTCGAACTCGGTGTCTCTTACGGTTATTCGACCCTGTGGCTGGCGGATGCAGCGCGCAGCACCGGGGGCAAGGTGCATAGCCTGGAGTTATCGCAGCAGAAGGTCGATTACGCGCGCTCGCAATTGCAACGCGCGGGCCTCGATTCATTTGTCGAATTCCACGTCGGCAGTGCGCTCGATACGCTGCCGCAGCTTCCCGGGCCGTTCGATTTCGTGCTGGTGGATCTGTGGAAGGACCTGTACTCCCCCTGCTTCGAGCTGCTGTATCCGAAGCTGTCGAAGGGGGCGCTGGTGGCCGCCGACAACATGCTGTCTCCATCGACAGCGGTGCGATACGCGCAGGCTTATCAGCGCCGTGTGCGCGCCAAGGGCGACATGGATTCGGTGCTGCTGCCGATCGGCAGCGGTGTCGAGTTGAGCCGCAAGCTGTGACGTTGCGGAAATTCGTCACTGCCCGGTGGAGCGGAAAGCCCATCGCGATATGGGGCCCCGCGCGCCGATGAGCAGGTTGTCGGAGAAGATCCGCGCCGGAAAATTCGTGGTCACCACCGAGCTGACGCCGCCCAAGGGCATCGACCTGGCGGATCTCTACGCGAAGGCCGATTCGCTCAGGGAAGTGGTCGACGGCATCAATCTCACCGAGTCGCCGCGTGCGCGCATGACGATCGAACCGACGGCGGTCGCCAAGTTGCTGCTCGACCGCGGTCTGGAGCCCATCGTGCAGTTCACCGCGCGCGATCGCAATCGCATCGCGTTGCAGGCGGATCTGCTGGGTGCGGCGGTGCTCGGCATCGGCAATGCTGTGTTCATGACTGGCGACGATCCGGCCAACGGCGATCATCCCGATGCCAAGCCGGTCTTCGATCTGACCACCATTGAGATGCTGCGCATGGCGTGCGTGCTCAATGCCGGGCGCGATCTGGCGGGCAACGAACTGAAAGGCGCGCCTGAGCTGTTCATCGGAGCGACCGCCAATCCCGGCGCCACCGATCTGCAGAGGGAAATGGAGAACACGCGACGCAAGATCGAGGCGGGCGCGCAGTTTCTGCAGACGCAGGCGTTGTACGACGTGCCGGTCCTGGCGACATTCGTCGATGCCTTGCGACCCGATGTCGGTCTGCTGGTCGGGATCATTCCGCTGAAATCGGCAAAGATGGCCCACTGGCTCAATGCGAACGTTCCAGGTATTCGGGTTCCGGATGGATTGATTGCCGAGCTCGACGCGGTTGCCGGCGATGAAGACGCCCAGACACGGGTCGGCATCGACATTGCGGCGCGCATCATCCGTTCAGTGCGGCCGTACTGCGCTGGCGTCCACCTGATGACCCTGGGGTGGGAGAGACACATCCCGGCCATTCTCCGCGCCAGTGTTTGATGCACTGCCCATGTGTGCCGTCGTGCAAATCGCTGCGTAGCATGAACATCCGGGCGGCGGCCCAGAGCCGCCGCCAACCTTCCTTCGAGGACCCCAACCATGAGCGCTGCTGCGAATTCCATCGCTTCCGAGATCCATCACGTGATCGACGGCCAGAGGGTCGCCGGTACTTCCGGCCGGGCCAGCGATGTTTTCAATCCAGCCACCGGAGTGATCAGCGCCCGTGTGCACCTGGCCGGCGTTCGTGAGGTCGACGCCGCCGTTGCCGCCGCTGCGGCTGCATTTCCCGCATGGGCACAATTGGCGCCATTGAAGCGGGCCCGCATTCTGTTCAAGTTCAAGGAACTGCTGGAGCGCAACCACGATGTGCTGGCAGCGGCGATCACGCGCGAGCATGGCAAGGTTCTGTCGGATGCACGCGGCGAAGTCACACGCGGCATCGAAGTCGTGGAATTCGCCTGCGGCATCCCGCAGCTGCTGACGGGCAGCCACTCCGACAACATCGGCGGCGGCATCGACAACTGGGACCTGCGCCAGCCGCTGGGCGTGGTCGCGGGCGTCACGCCTTTCAATTTTCCGGTGATGGTGCCGATGTGGATGCTGCCGCTGGCGCTGGCCTGCGGCAACACGTTCGTGCTCAAGCCCTCGGAGCGCGATCCGTCGCCGAGCCTGATCATCGCCGATCTGTTGCATGAGGCGGGGTTGCCCGACGGCGTGTTCAATGTCGTGCAGGGCGACAAGGTCGCGGTCGACGCCCTGCTCGCGCATCCGGACGTGCAGGCACTTTCTTTCGTGGGCTCGACGCCCATCGCGCAATACATCTACGCGGAAGGTGCGAAGTACGGCAAGCGCATTCAGGCGCTCGGCGGTGCGAAGAATCACCTGGTCGTCATGCCGGATGCGGATCTGGGCCAGGCGGTCGATGCGCTGGTCGGCGCGGCTTACGGCTCCGCCGGCGAGCGCTGCATGGCGATCTCGGTAGCGGTGGCCGTGGGCGACGTGGCCGATCGCCTGGTCGAAGCACTGGCGGCGCGTGCCCGGTCATTGACGATCGGCGATGGCATGGATCCGGCGAGCGAGATGGGGCCGCTGGTCACCAGCGCACATCGGCAGAGGGTCGAAGGCTACATTGCCCGCGGCGTTGCCGAAGGCGCGCAACTGGTCGTCGACGGCCGCAATCACCGAGTGCCGAATCTCGCCAACGGCTTCTTCACCGGCGGCACCTTGTTCGATCATGTGACGCCGGCGATGACGATCTACAAGGAAGAGATCTTCGGTCCGGTGCTGTCGGTGGTGCGCGTGCCCGACCTGGCGGCTGCCGTCGAACTCGTCAACCGGCACGAGTTCGGCAATGGCGTCTCGTGCTTCACCTGCGACGGCAACGCAGCCCGCCTCTTCACGCGGGCGGTGCAGGTCGGCATGGTTGGCATCAACGTGCCGATCCCGGTGCCGATGGCCTGGCATTCCTTCGGTGGCTGGAAGCGCTCGTTGTTCGGCGATCACCACGCCTACGGCGAGGAGGGCGTGCGCTTTTACACCCGCTACAAGAGCGTGATGCAGCGCTGGCCGGAGAGCATCGGCCAGGGTGCGCAGTTCACGATGCCGGTGGCGAAATAGGCGGCGTGTCTGTGGAGTGGCGTGACCATCGCCGCCCGGTGGTGTTTCAGGCTGCCTGCGCAGCCGAGCTCCTGAGATAGCCTTCGATCTGCTGCAGCAGCTGCGACACGCCCATCGGCATCTGCCGCCCGGCACGCGTGATCAGGCTGATCTTGGTCGAATTGAGGATGGCGTTGGTGGTTGCGATCGCCCTGAGCCTGCCGGCAGCCAGATCGTCCTGCGCGAGGAACTCCGGCATCACCGTGACGCCGCGGCCGCATTTGGCGAAGTCCCTGAGCAAGGTCATCGAATTGGCGATCAGCTCGGACTCCAGGACCACGCCGTCGGCCGCTTCGGCGGCGCGCACCAGTTGACGGATGCGCAGAGAGTCTTCGGGCAGACCGATGCTGCACTTGGTCAGTTCCGACAGACTCACCGATTCGCGCTGGGCCAGCTCGTGCGAGGGATGCACGACGACCTTGAGCGGCTGGTCGAGCGACAGGCGGGCGCGCACCTTGGGGTCGCGCGGCACGTCGAAGATGAGGCCGAAGTGAGCTTCGTCGTCGCGCACCATGGCGACGGCGTCGTTGGTGCCGCTCACCTTCACGCGCACCGTCATGCCGGGATAGTTGCGCATGAACTGTTGCAGCGCTTCACTGAAGTGTTCGGTGATGAAGGCTTCGCCGACGGCCAGGTCGATCCGGCCGGTGCGTATGCTCTTCAGCTCTTCGAGCCGCGACAGGAACACCTCTTCGTGAGCGCGGCTTTCGCGGTAATAGACGCAGGCGGCTTCGCCGGCTTCGGTGAGTTTGATCCGGCGCCGGCCGCCTTCGATCAGCGGCACGTCGAGATCCTTCTCCAGCGCCGCGATCTGCCGGCTGATCGAGGAGGTGGCGACGTCGAGCTGTTTGCCGGCTGCACGCATGGTGCCCAGACGCGCCGCTTCGTACAGGTAGCGCAGGCGGATTTCGTGCTGCATGGAAGCTCCGAAGGCGGGTTGCGAAGAACGCAACAACGCGAAGTCTAGGTTCCTACCGAATCAGGTTTCAATGTTCGCTGCCGTGCAGGCCCCTCATTCTCGGCGCCGGGAACGCCTTAAACGCGGGCGCGCGTTCGCTCCGGACGGCCTTTTTCAGGCGGATTGCCTCAACGCGCGCCGGTCGTCGGCCGGGTCGGCGTGAGCTGTGCCGGCTGGCCGTCGATCCAGGTTTCGAGCACGTTCATGTCGTCGTCGGCGAGCACCAGGCTCGCGCGATAGCCGCGCTCGATGCGGCCGAACTCATGTTCCAGCCCGAGGAATGTCGCCGGATATTCGGTTGCCATGCGTACGGCCTGGGCGAGGTCGATCCCCAGCAGCTGCGCGGCGTTGGCGACCGCCGCAGCCATGTTGAGGTTGGAGCCGGCCAGCGTGCCGGTCTCGTCGAGGCATTTGCCGTCGCGCACCGTGATGCGCCGGCCCTGCAGCATGAACTCATCGCCGTCGATGCCGACGCTGGGCATGGCGTCGGTGACCAGCATGAAGCGGTCGTGCGGCTTGCTGCGCAATGCGATCTTCAGCACCACCGGGTCCACGTGCAGGCCGTCGAGGATGATGCCGCACCAGCTGTCTTGATCATCGAGTGCTGCGCCGACCACGCCCGGCTCGCGTCCGGTGAGCTGCGACATCGCATTGAACAGGTGCGTGAAGCCTCGCAGGCCCTGATCGAGCGCCGCCTTGATCTCGGCGTAAGTGGCATTGCTGTGACCGGCGGAGACGATGACGCCGGCATCGGTCAGCTTGCGAATGATCCGCGGCGTGGTCATTTCCGGTGCCAGCGTGATCAAGGTTCTGCCGCCCTGCAGCGAGGTCAGCAGCTTGAGCGCCGTCTCGTCCAGCTCGCGCAGCTTGGTGGCGTCGTGCACGCCCTTGCGCTCCACGTTGAGGAACGGGCCTTCGATGTGAATTCCGAGCACGCCGGGTACGCCCGCACGGATCGCGGCCTGTACGGCGTTCAGCGCATTCTCGACGACGTGCAGATCGTCGCTGATCAGTGTGGGCAGAAAGCCGGTGGTGCCGAAGCGCTGGTGTGCGCGACCGATGGCGCGAATCGATTCGACCGAAGGATCGTCGTTGAACAGGATGCCGCCGCCGCCGTTGACCTGCGTGTCGATGAAGCCCGGCAGCAGCAGCTGCCCGTGCAGGTCGTGGTGGATTGCCGCTTTCGCGGCAGGATCGTCGGCGGCGACCACGTCGAGAATGCGGCCGCCGTCGATGAGGACGGCGAGTCCTTCGACGAAGCCGGATTCGCGCAGCACGCGGCCATTGACCAGGGCGACAGGCATCAGAGGGTCTCGGTGATTTTTCTCAGATGTGGCGGCACATCCGGGTTGCAGCCGCGCGCAAGCGCCAGCGATGCGGCCATGCGGTAGAAACTCTGGATCATCAACATCGGCTCGATGACCGGATGCGTGGCAATGACCGGCAGCGTGATCGCGCCAGCCGTGCGACCGCCCGCAAGCAGCACGTTCGCGCCGCGGCTGATGAAGTCCTGGGCCAGCGTTTCGATGCCAGCACGCGTGTCATCGCTTTGCGAGAAGGCGAGCACCGGAAAGCCGCGCCGCACCAGCGCCATCGGGCCGTGCTGAACCTCCGCGGCGCTGAAAGCCTCCGCGTGCAAACCACAGGTTTCCTTGAACTTCAGCGCGGCTTCCTGGGCGATTCCCAGGCCGAAGCCGCGGGCCACTACGAACAGATTCACCGCCGGTTGCAGCAGCGGGATCGCCAGGTTCCAGTCCAGTGACCAGGATTGATCGAGCAGCGCGGGAGCCTGTCGCAACGCCGTGAGCAGCTCTTCGCTTTCGATCCAGCTGGCCAGCAGGTGAACGATGGCGCTGAGCGAGGCGATGTAGGATTTGGTGGCCGCGACGCTGGTTTCGGGGCCGGCGTGCAGGTCGATGGCGTGATGTGCGATCTGCGCCAACGGCGAGCCCGGCGAATTGCACAGTGCCACGATGTAAGCCCCGGAGGCTTTGGCGCTTGCGACCGTGGCCAGCAGGTCCGGACTCTTGCCCGACTGCGAGATCGCCAGGAACAGCGCATCGCGCAGATCGGTGCGGGTGTCGTAAACCGAACTCAGCGACGGCGCTGCGGAAGAGGTCAATGCGTTGGTGTGCGTCTCGATCAGGTACTTGGCGTACGTCGCCGCGTGATCCGAGCTGCCGCGCGCGCCTGTGACCACCACACGTGGCGACAGCTCGCGCAGCGCGGCGCCGAGTTGACGCATGGCGTCGGCGTTGGCGCCGATCTGGGTGCGGACGACATCGGCCGCCTGCGCAGCCTCGCGGTACATTCGGGTTTCAACGTTCATGAAGAGGCGTTGAGCTCGGCGACGAAATCATAGATGTCGCCGCGATAGAACGACTGCGTGAACTCGATGGTGCGCCCGTCCTTGAGCGAGCCCAGGCGTTCGACCAGCAGGCCCGGGTCTTTCTCCTGCGCCTTGAGCAGCTGCGCCTGTTCGCCGGTGAGCAGCACCGCCCGCAGGCGTTGCAGGGCACGTGCCGGCCGGTTGCCGTTTTTCTCCAGCGCCTCGTACAGCGAACTTTCGACCGCGTCGACCGATTGCAGGCACGAGGCGAGCACGGTGGCGTATTCCAACGCCATCGGCGCATCGTCCGCGTAGCGGATACGGTGGAAACGATAAACCGGCGTCCCGGGACTGGAGCGCAGAGCCAGTGCTTCTTCCGGTGTCACCGAGCCGGCGGCGCGATTCAGCCACACGCTGTGCGGTTTGCGACCGCGGGCGCGCATGTCTTCGGAGAAGGACGTGAGCTTGGCGAAGTTCTTCTCGACGCGGTTGCTGACGAAAGTGCCCGATCCCTGGCGGCGGATCAGCAAGCCTTCTTCGACCAGGCCGTCGATTGCCTTGCGGACGGTGATGCGCGACACCGCGAGTTCTTCGGCGAGATCGCGCTCGGGTGGCAGCGCGTCGTCCGGGCCGAGCACGCGGCTCTCGATGATGTGGCGAAGGCTTCGCTGCAACTGCTGGTAGAGAGGCAGGGTGCTCGATTCGTCGAGCGGCCGCAGATGATGGAACAGCGATGCCAAGATGCCTCTCCTCGAAAAATGCGCCCGCCGCTGTATGCCGTCGGGCGGTTCGTGCGCACACGATGCCATTGTTATATAACCAATGCAATACCAATAAAGCATCGCACCGCTGAATCATCTCATATAAGTCTCTGTAATTGTGAAATAAAGCAGCTTACAAGCCCATGGATACCCAAGAGGGTTGGCAAGCGCCGCATACTGGTACTATATTGGAGCCAAATTGGTCCGCTCAATAACACACAGGGGTAGGCGCTTTATGAGCAAGAGAACTACGACGCTGGTCGGCGCGGCGGTGGCATTGGCACTACAGCATGGAGCACCCGCGTATTCCCAATCCACGCCCGGTGCAGCTTCGGACCAGATTGAAGAGGTCATCGTCACCGGCATCCGCGGCAGCTTGCGCGCCTCGCTGGAGGTCAAGCGTGACGCCAGTTCAGTGGTCGAGGCGCTGAGCGCCGAGGACCTGGGCCAGTTCCCGAACACCAACGTCGCCGAGGCGATGACGCAGGTTCCCGGCGTTGCCATCGACCGGCGCTTCGGCCAGGGCGAGCGCGTCAGCATCGACGGCACCGATCCCAGCCTCAACCTGACCTTCCTCGACGGCCATCCGGTGGCGCAGTCGATCTGGCTGTTCGGCGAGCAGCCCAATCGCGGCTTCGACCAGACCCAGATCGCCTCGGAGATCATCGGCCGCATCGAGATCTTCAAATCGCCCGAAGCACGCCTGCCCGAAGGCAGCCTCGGCGGCACCGTGCTGATGCACACGCGCAAGCCGCTGGAGCTGGAAGCCAACACGCTGACCGGCACCGCCGCGTACAACTACAACGAGCAGGCCGACGAGGGAAAGCCGAGCGTCTCCGGGTTGTACAGCTGGAAGAACTCTGCCGAAACGTTCGGCGTCGCGATCGCCGCGCAGCACTACGAGGAACAGGTCGATCGCCAGGGCATGGAAATCTTCCGCTATGCGCCCGCGTCTACCTTCCCGAATGCGACCGGCGTGGATCCCGACGCGCAGGTGCCCAACAGCATCAACGCCGCCTGGTTCCAGCAGAAGCGCGAGCGCGACAGCGTCACCGTCAACCTGCAGTTCAAGCCCGTCGATGCACTGGAGCTCAACTTGAGCGGCCTGTACATCAGCGAGGATTTCGCCAACTACAACCAGTCGATGTACACCTTCCTGGACAATCTGCCCGGGCAGGTCGACCAGCTGAACGTCGGCGCCAATGGCATCGCCAGCAGCGGCCATTCCGGGCCGACCGGCCGGATTTTCTACGACAACAACGTGCGCGCTTCGGAGCCGACCACCCGAGGTCTGGACCTGCAGGGCGCCTGGCAGGGCGAGGGCTGGTCGCTGTCCGCCCAGGTGGGCAGGAGCAAGTCCGACAACGACCTCAAGCAGTGGTTCATCGAGCCGGTCTATACCGGCGGCTTCAGCTGGGACATCAACAACGGCGTGACCTTCGACGATCCGGGCGCGGCGCGCGATCCGGCGAACTGGGTCGGGCTGGGATTCTTCGGCAATCACGGCATCTTCAAGACCGAAACCAAGGATACTTACGGGCAGGCGGATTTCAGCATCGAGCTCGGCGGTGGCGTGTTCGACCAGCTGCATCTGGGCGTGCGTCGCCACAAGCACGATGAGGATTTTTCGCTCAACGTCTATCCCATTTCTCCCGTCGGTGATCTGGCCCAGGTCGGCACCGTCGGTCTCACCGACATCCAGGGCTTTACCGGGGATCATGGCCGGCATGTGTACGCCGGTCGTGGCAACGTGCTCAACTGGGTCAACGGTGCGCCGCCGGACTTCACCCGGCCGGATGCGGCCAGCTTCCTGAACAACACGTTCCAGGTCGAGCAGACCAACACGGCCGGCTATGCGCAGCTGGACTTCGGCAAGGATCGGCGCCTGCACGGCAACGTCGGCGTTCGCTTCGTGAACGCCAAGATCGAAAGCACGGCCTTCGACCTGGTCGGCGTGACGGCGGTGCTGCCGGCACAGCCGCAATGGCTGGTGACGCAGAAGAACGACGAGGACTACGTGCTGCCCTCGCTCAATCTCGCCTTCGACGCGGCCGACGACGTGGTGCTGCGCTTCGCGGCCGCCAAGGTCGTGGCCTGGGCGCCCTACAACCAGATGGCGCCGAACACGTTCCTCAACGACACCCAGCTCACCGGCGCCGGCGGCAACGCGGATCTGAAGCCGTACGAGTCGGTCAACTACAACGCCGCGGTCGAGTGGTACTTCGCGCCCGAGTCGGTGCTGGCGGCATCGGTGTTCTACAAGGATGTCGACAACTTCATCGAGAACAATCCGGCGATCGAGCGGCTGTTCAACGGCATCAGCGACGACCCCGATCCGCAGGCCTTCCTGGATCTGGTCGCCCGGGGCGCCTGCAGCGCCGATGGCTTCTGCGACTACAGCGTGCTGCGCCCGACCAATGCCGGCAAGGGCAAGATCAAGGGCTTCAACCTCAGTTACCAGCAGCCGTTCGGCGTGACCGGTTTCGGCGTGGTGGCCAACTACACCTTCGCCGACGGTGAAACGGCAGCCGGCAACGACCTGCCGTTCCAATCGGAAAGCCAGTACAACGTGAGCCCGTACTTCGAGAATGACCGGTTCAGCGCGCGCGTGACCTACGGCTGGCGCAGCGAGTACCTGGCGGGCGGCTTCGTCGCCGGTGCGCCGCCGGTGAGCGTGGACGCGTACGCCGATCTGGGCCTGAGCCTGGGCTGGACGCTCAACGAGATGGTGCAGTTCAATTTCGATGCCCAGAACCTGCTCGACGAGGAGTACTTCCAGTACTTCCAGCAGAAGTCCGTGCCGGCCAACAGCTACAAGACCGGGCGCCGCTACCAGGTTTCGGTGCAGTTCAAGTTCTAAACGAGGCAGTCCACCGCGGTCACCGACAGCGGCGGCCGCGAGCCTGCAGGACTCGAAGGTTGGCAAGTCCGCAGCGCTTCCAGCCAATGATGGGACGAGCGGCGCGCAGCGACGGCGCCGGCTGTTCGGATGCAGTGCGTGCGGCCGATGAGACGCGAGCGCACGCCCAGTAATTGCTGCGGGGGATTTGGAGTGCGTACTACGAGAATTGCTGCGGTGCTGGTTGGCGCCGGTGCCTTGATCGCTCTCATGTTGACCGGTTGTGACGCGAGTTCAACGCGGACGGCCACGACGAACGGCGGTGCGGCGCAGTCGAAGATCTCGATCATTCCCGCGCCGCGTGAAATGAGTCGAGGCCAAGGTGCATTCGCGCTAACCAGCAGTACGCCGGTCGTCTTTACCGCTGGATCAGATGCCCAGCGCGTCGCTGGCTATTTCACCGAGCTGGTGCAACGCACGCAGGGACTGTCCCTGCGCGCCGAGCCGGCGAGCGGGGCCAGCGAGAACGCCATCAGTTTCAAGCTCCTGGCCGGCGAGGCTGCCGCGGACGAAGGCTATTCGCTCGACGTATCCCCCCGAGCGATCACCGTCTCCGCCGGCAGTTCTCGCGGCCTTTTCTATGGCGCGGTGACGTTGTGGCAGTTGCTTACTGCCGGCGCTCCGCACGCGGCGACGGTCGCGATTCCGGCAGTGAAAATCGTCGATGCGCCGCGATTCCGCTGGCGCGGACTGATGCTGGATTCGGCGCGCCACTATCAATCGCCACAGTTCGTGCGCCAGTTCATCGACTGGATGGCTCTGCACAAACTCAACGTGCTGCACTGGCATCTGACCGACGATCAGGCCTGGCGACTGGAGATCAAGAAATATCCGCGCCTCACCAGTGTCGGCGCCTGGCGCGTACCGGCCGGCCCGGCCGCAGCTGCTGACATCGATCCGTCGACGGGCAAGCCGCGCCTCTACGGAGGCTTCTATACGCAGGATCAGGTGCGCGAGCTGGTCGCCTATGCGGCCCAACGCAATATCACCGTGGTTCCGGAAATCGAAATGCCCGGCCATGCGACCGCGCCGGTGGTTGCGTATCCGCAGCTCGGCGTGACCGATCATCCGCCCACCGCGGTGCCGGCGGATTGGGGCATCTATCCGACGCTGTACAACGTCGATGACAGCACCTTCGCCTTCCTGGAAGACGTGCTGACCGAAGTCATGGCGCTGTTTCCCAGCGACTACATCCACGTCGGCGGCGACGAAGCGGCGAAGGGTCAGTGGCAGGCCTCGAAGTCGGTGCAGGCGAAGATGCGCGCGCTCGGCATCAAAGATGAGCACGCGCTGCAGAGCTACTTCATCCAGCGCATCGAGAAATTCCTCAACGCCCACGGCCGCAAGCTGATCGGCTGGGATGAAATCCTCGAAGGCGGGCTCGCGCCCAACGCTGCCGTCATGTCCTGGCGCGGCATCGATGGCGCCATTGCTGCCGCCACGGCCGGGCACGACACGGTGCTGTCGCCGCAGCCCGGTCTGTATCTGGACAATCGCCAGAACGGCCCGGCCGATCCCTCGCCGGGCCGCGGCTGGGTCGTCAGCGTCGAGGACATCTACCGCTTCGATCCCGCGCCGGCCTCGCTGCAAGGGCAGCAGTTGCAGCATATTCTCGGGGTGCAGGCCAATCTCTTCACCGAGCACATGAGAACCGAACAGCGGGTCGAGTACATGACGTTCCCGCGCGCGGCGGCGCTGGCGGAAGTCGCGTGGTCGCCAGCCGGAAAGCTCGACTGGCAGGATTTTCAGGGGCGGTTGCCGGCGCAACTGGCGCGCTATGACACGCTTGGCATCCATTACGCACCGCTTGCGACCGATCTCAACGCCAGCACCTCCGCTACGCGCCGCAACAGCCATCAGCTGGACATGTGCAGCAACAAACTGGTGCTGTCGCTGACCGACGATGCGCCGCTGACGGCAGAGCGTGCCGTGTTCCTGGTCGACATCATGAATCCGTGCTGGATCTTCAAGGGCGCGGATCTGTCGCAGGCCACGGCGCTGGCCGCCTCGGTCGGCCAGGTTCCGTTCAATTTCCAGATCGGTGACGACGTCAAGGCCATCGCGCTGCCGCAGCCGAAGACGCCTCGAGGCGAGCTCGAGGTGCGCATCGACAGCTGCGAGGGCGAGCTGCTTGCGTCGCTGCCGCTGGCGCCGGCCGTGTCGAACCTGGCGGTGACGGCGCTGCCGCCGGCCGCCATCGCGGCACGTGAAGGCAAGCACGACCTGTGTTTCACTTTCACACGTGCCAGCGTCGATCCCATCTGGGTCATCGACACCGTGGAGCTGGTCCGGCCCGCCGCGGCGGCAGAGTAAATCGTCAAGGGTCCTGCGATGCCGAACACAATCCTGCTGGCCCCGCTGAGCGGCTGGAGCGCCCCGCTGGACGAAGCACCGGACGCCGTATTCGCGCAGCGCATGCTGGGCGATGGCGTCGCCATCGATCCGGTCTCCAACGAGCTGGTGGCGCCTTGCGACGGTGAAGTGATCTCCATCGCGCCGTCGAAGCATGCGATTGCCGTGCGTGCTGCCAGCGGCGCGGAAGTGTTGATGCATATCGGGATCGACACGGTGAATCTCGGTGGCGAAGGCTTCGAGCTGCACGTGCAGCAGGGTGCGAAGGTTCGTGCGGGGCAGCGATTGCTCAGTTTCGACCTCGATCTGCTGGCGCGGCGCGCGAAAAGCCTGATCACGCCGGTGGTCGTGACCAACGGCGACCAGTTCGTCGTCGCGACCTCGCAGCGCAATCGGGAGATCCGGGCGGGCGAGACGTTGCTGGAGCTGCAGCAGGTCGGCCAGTCCGTAGCCACGACGGCCAGCACTGCCGGTTCGGAAGCGAGCGAGAAAGTCGTCGTGGAGCACGAGCACGGCATCCACGCGCGGCCGGCCGCCCTGATCGCCAGCTATGCCAAGACTTCGCCGGTGGAACTGAGTATTCAGGCGCACGGACGCAGCGCCAATCCGAGAAGTGCCGTGGCACTGATGTCGCTGGGCATCCGCTGTGGCGATGCAGTGACGGTTGTCGGTGCCGGGCCGGAGGCAGCCGCGGCCGTTGCCGAGATCAAGAGAATCATTCTGAGCATTGCGGACGCCGCGCCACAGGATGCCTCGACTCGCCTGGCATCTGTGGCAGCCAGTCGGGATTCGCGCGAAACGTCTTCGTCGTCGACACCACGAGCCACTTCATCTCATGAAGTCGCTGCGTCGACTCGTGAAACACCTGGGACGTCGCAGCAGGCGACTCAATCCCCGGCAAAATCCCCGTCTGGCGCTCAGCAGCGCATACGTGCAGTCGTGGCGAGCCGAGGCTTCGCAGTAGGCAAGGCTTTCTATTTGCGGGCGGCGGAGGTCGCGGTCAGCGAAGCAGGTCGTGGAGTTGCGCACGAGAGCGCGGAGCTGGAGCGGGGTCGCGCGGAAGTTCGCGATCGATTGCAGCAGCTGGCGAAGAATGCCGAGCGCACCGCACAGGAAGTCATCGCAGCGCATCTGGAGTTCGTCGACGATTGGGAGCTGGTCGCCGCGGCTCGTCGTTCTATCGCGCGCGGCAAGAGCGCCGCTTATGCGTGGCGTCGTGCGGTACGCGATAGCGCCGACACACTGCGGGCGCTCGGTGATCCGCGTATCGCCGAACGCGTGGACGATCTTCTCGATCTGGAGCATCAGGTGCTGGTCGCGCTGCTCGGTCAAACGCCGGCGGCGAAGGTCGACGTGCCGGATCACGCCATCATCCTGGCGGAAGATCTCAAGCCTTCGCAGCTGGTCACGCTGGACGCCGAGAAGATCGCGGGCCTCTGCCTGGCAGCCGGCGGGCCGACCTCGCACGTGGCTATTCTGGCCGCGGCCATGGGGGTGCCGGCGCTGGTTGCCGCCGGCCCGGCCGTGCTCGACATTGCCGATGACACCTGGTTGATTCTCGATGCGGAGCAGGGCGTGCTGAAAGTTGCGCCGGAGCAGTCCGAGCTCACGGCCGCCGAGCGCACCTTGGCAGCACGGCGGCAGCGCATTGCGACCGAGCGCTCGGCCGCGCAAAGCGATTGCCACACCGCCGATGGCACCCGTATCGAAGTCTTCGCCAATCTCGGTTCGCTCGCCGATGCGCAGGCTGCGGTCACGCAGGGCGCGGAAGGTTGCGGGTTGTTGCGAACGGAGTTCCTGTTCCTGGATCGCGAGGCGGCGCCTGACGAGCAGGAGCAGGCTGCGCGTTACCAGGAGATAGCGCATGCGCTGGCGGGGCGACCGCTGGTCATCCGAACGCTGGATATCGGCGGCGACAAGCCCATTGCGTATCTGCCGCTGCCGGCGGAACAGAATCCGGCGCTGGGATTGCGCGGCGTGCGTACCAGCTTGTGGCGGCCCGAGCTGTTGCGAGTGCAGCTGCGGGCGCTGCTGCAAGTTCGACCGGCAGGGCAGTGTCGCATCCTGTTGCCCATGATCACCGATCTCGAAGAAGTCCGGACGGTGCGCCGCATGATCGAGGAGGAGCGGCGAGATCTGGGAATCAGCGCACCGATACAGGTCGGTGCGATGATCGAAACCCCGGCGTCCGTGGTGCTGGCCGATCAGATCGCGCGCGAAGTCGAATTTCTATCCATCGGCACCAACGATCTCACCCAGTACGCACTTGCGATGGATCGCGGCCATGCGGACCTGGCGGCGCGCATCGACGCTCTGCATCCAGCCGTGCTGCGTCTGATCTCCATGACCGCGCAGGCGGCGAGCCGGCAGCAACGACAGGTTGCCGTCTGTGGCGGCCTGGCTTCCGATCCGGCCGCGGTTGCCATATTGATCGGCCTCGGGGTGAGTGAGCTGTCGGTGGTGCCGACCATGATTCCGCAGCTCAAGCATCTCATCCGTACGCTCACGGTGGATGACTGCCGAAGGCTTGCCACACAGGCCCTGGAGCAGCAGTCGGCCGAAGCCGTGCGCGAGCAGGTGCTGCGGTTCAAGCCTCGCGATATCAAGGTGGCGCTATGAAGCAGATCCTTTCCGGCCTGCAACGCATCGGCCGTGCGCTGATGCTGCCTATTGCCGTGTTGCCGGTCGCTGCCTTGCTGTTGCGACTCGGGCAGCCGGACCTGCTGGACATTGCGGCGATCGCGGCCGCCGGCAATTCCATCTTTTCCAATCTCGGCCTGCTGTTTGCGATCGGTGTCGCGGTGGGCCTGGCGCGCGAGAACCACGGCGCGGCTGGACTGGCCGCCGTCGTCGGTTATCTGGTTGCGACCAAGGCAGCGGAGGTGCTGATCCCGGTGCCGCCGGACGTAGCTGCCGATCTCACCGGCCAGGCGCGGGACCTGGCGATTGCGGCTTTCAGCGCCAAGGAACTGGCCAAGCTGAGCGTGCCGGTCGGCATCATTTCGGGGCTCATCGCCGGCGCGCTCTACAACCGTTACAGCGACATTCGCCTGCCGGCCTACCTCGCTTTCTTCGCCGGTCGCCGCTTCGTGCCGATCGCCAGCGGCTTCGCCGGGCTGATCGTCGCGCTGTGCTTCGGCTTCGGCTGGCCGGTGCTGGAGCGCGGCATGGATGCGGTCAGTGCGGCCGTGCTCGGCTCGCAATCGATCGGGCTGTTCGCTTACGGCGCGCTGAATCGTGCGCTCATCATCACCGGCCTGCATCACATCCTGAACAATCTCGCCTGGTTCCTGCTGGGCGATTACAACGGCGTCACCGGCGACCTGAATCGCTTCTTCGCGGGCGATCCCAGCGCGGGCGCATTCATGAGCGGCTTCTTCCCGGTGATGATGTTCGGCCTGCCGGCGGCCTGTTTCGCGATGTATCGCACCGCGCGAGTGGAGCGGCGCAAAGCAGTGGGCGGCATGCTGCTGTCGATGGCGCTGACTTCGTTTCTCACGGGTGTGACCGAGCCGATCGAATTCACGTTCATGTTCCTGGCGCCGCTGCTGTACGCCATTCATGCGGTGCTCACGGGCGTGGCGATGGCGGCGATGGACGCGTTCGGCATCCGCCTGGGATTCGGTTTCTCCGCCGGGCTGTTCGACTATGTGCTCAATTATTCGCGCGCCACGCGGCCATTGATGCTGGTGCCGATCGGGGTGCTCTATTTCGGCCTGTACTACGGGCTGTTCCGCTTCTTCATCCTGCGCTTCGACCTCAAGACGCCGGGTCGTGAGACGGAAGAGGCCGCCGCGCGGGCTGTGCCTGTATCAGCCGAAGGGACGCCGGCGCAGGCATGGGTACACGCACTGGGCGGCGCCGGCAATCTCGTTTCGGTGGATGCCTGCACGACACGGCTGCGACTGGTGATTGCGGACCAGAAGGCCGTGGATGCGGATGCACTGAAGCAGCTGGGTGCACGCGGCCTGGTCAGGCCATCCCAGGACACATTGCAAGTGGTGGTCGGCCCCATCGCCGACCAGGTGGCGGGCGAGATCCGTGCTGCGCTGGGCAGTGCTTTGAGCGAAAAGTCGATCCATCGACCGGCAGTGGCCGAGGGCGAATCTTTCGCCACCGCCGAGGCGGCACTGCCGAAAGTCGAGCTGGATGCGCAGGCGCTGGCGGCGGCCCTGGGAGGCAGGAACAACATCGCGGCCATGGGCGTGAATGCCAGCCGCTTGAGCCTCGATCTGAAGAACTCAACGGTTGTGGATACAAAGGCGATCCGTGCCGCCGGCGCGCGGGCGGTGGTTCACGTGCAGGATTCGACCTGGCATGTAATCATCGGCCCCGGTGCCGCGGCGACCGCGCAAGCCCTGCAGGTCCTTTAGCCTGCGGCGGAAGCGGGGGCGCGTCAGCGCTGTGACAACGCTGAACGGGATCAGGATAAAAAACGCCCACGACAAGCTCCAGGAGGATTGCATCATGCGGCTGCGCCGTTCGTCTCTGCTCACCTTCCTCGCCCTGTTGTTCCTCGCCTGTGCCTGCAGCCGTCAAGCCCCACAAGAGGACTCCGATGCCGCCGGCGGCAAGCCTACCGTCGCCAGTCAGCCTTTCGGCGCCTTGCCGGACGGCACTGCGGTCGAGCTGATCACGCTCACCAATGCTTCCGGCATGAGCGTCAGCGTCACCAGCTACGGCGCCATCATCACCTCGATCAAGGTGCCGGATCGCGCCGGCGAGCTGGCCGATGTCGCGCTCGGCTACGACACGCTCGATGAATACGTGAAGGACACTTCACACTTCGGCGCGCTGATCGGCCGCTATGCCAACCGGATCGCCAAGGCGCAGTTCGCGTTGGACAGCAAGACCTACAAGCTCGCCAGGAACGACGGTCCGAACTCGCTGCACGGCGGCGTGCAGGGGTTCGACAAGTTCGTGTGGAAGGCCGAGCCGTTCGAGCGGCCCACCGAAGTCGGCGTCGTGTTCACGCGCACCAGTCCGGACGGCGAGGAGGGCTTCCCGGGCAATCTGGCGGTGCAGGCGACCTACACGCTGACCAACGACAACGAGCTGGCGCTGGAACTGAACGCCACCACCGACAAGCCGACGGTGGTCAACCTGACCCAGCACACTTACTTCAATCTTGCCGGCGAGGGTTCGGGCAACGTGCTCAACCACGAGCTGACCGTCGATGCCAATCGCTACACGCCGGTGGATGACAAGCTGATCCCGACCGGCGAGCTCGCCCGAGTGGCAGGCACGCCGTTCGATTTTCGTACGCGCACCGCCATCGGTGCGCGTATCGGCCTGGACAATGCCCAGCTGAAGCTGGGCAATGGCTACGACCACAATTTCGTCTTGAACCGCGAAGGCAACGACCTGGTGCTGGCCGCGCGCGTGAAGGAGGCGAAGAGCGGCCGCATCCTGGAGGTCCACACGACCGAGCCGGGCGTGCAGTTCTATACCGCGAATCATCTCGACGGCACGATCAAGGGCAAGGCCGGCCACGCCTACGCCAAGCACGATGCGTTCTGCCTGGAGACCCAGCACTTCCCCGATTCGCCCAACCAGTCGTCGTTTCCGACGACGCGGCTGGATCCCGGTCAGACCTATCAGTCGCGCACCGTGTTCGCCTTCAGCGCGCAGTAGAGCCGCGCCAGGCCAGGCGCTCAGTGATTGAGCGCCTGGTCGATGGTATCGAGCAGTTCCCGTCGCGGATCGCCACTCAGCTCCCAGAACATGACGCCACCGAGGCCGCGCTCGACCACATAGCGGCTCTTCAAACCAATCGACTCGGGATCGTCGTAGGTGAGAAACAGCTGGCGGCGCTCGTTGAACAGGTACGGCGCGGCCGAGACCGGATCCCAGTAGCGCACGAAGCCAGCGTGGTTCACCAGAGTGCGGCTCATCTCGCCGTACATCGTGTTCGGCAACACGTGGGTCACCGTACCCGGTTGGTACAGGCCATGCCCGGCGCCGCCGACGGCGCTCCAGGCCTTGCCGTAGAACGGCACTCCCAGCACGATCTTGCGCGCCGGCACGCCCGCGGCCACGTAGAGATCGACCACCTGCGAGGCCGAGAGCTGCTTGGGATTGGCCGGGTGCGTGTAAAGCGGCGCATGGTGACCGGTGATGGCGTCGCCTTCGCCGAACTGGTCGTAGGCCATCAGGTTCACGTAATCGACGTAGGCCTGCACCTCGGCCATTTCGGTGTGCGCCAGCCATTTCTCGTCGGCGCCGGTGGCGATGGTCAGTAGATGGTGCTTGCCAGTGGCGGCGCCCAGACGGTCGAGCGCGGCCCGCAGTTCTGCCAGCAGCGCCGTGAAGTTCTCGCGGTCTTCGGGGCGGTTGACGTTGTCCATGCCCTTCTGGCCCGGGTATTCCCAGTCGACGTCCAGGCCGTCGAGCTGATGGCGCTCGACGAACGCCACCGCGCTGTCGGCGAATCGGCGCCGCGATTCGGCGCTGAGCGCGACGTCCGAGAAATTGCCCGACCAGGTCCAGCCGCCGACCGACACCAGCACCTTCAGCGCCGGGTTCTTGCGCTTCAGCGAATTGAGCCGCTCGAAGTTCCTGGCGTCGTTGCGGAAGCCTTCCACCAGCTTGCCGTCGACGATGTTGGCGAAGGCGTAGTTGATGTGCGTGAGCTTGTCCGCGGGCACCTTGCCGGCATCGATGACCTTGTCCTCGCTGAAGATGTAGCCGATCACTGCCTTGGGCGCTGCCGTGGCCGGCGCGCGTCCGGCCGCTATCGCCAGCAGGTACCACGAGGAGTGCGGCAGCCACTGCTCGCCCCAGCGCCAGTCGATGTCCTGGCCGGACTGCGAGTAGGGTACGTTGAAGTCGATGCCGCGATCGTCCTTGTAGCCGGAGGTGATGCCGTTGACGATGCCGCCGGGGAAGTTGGTGTACTGCCAGCTGTCGAAGAAGCCGTATTCCGGGTTGTTGCGCCCGGAGCCGTGCAGCATCGACGCATCGAAGGGATTCAGGCCGAGAATCCAGTTCAACTGATCCGCAGCGTACGCCTGCAAGCGCGTCTGGAATGCGGGATCGTCAGCGAACAGCGCAGTGGCCAGGCGTGCTGCCGTGGACAAAGAGCCGAGGCGCGCGTTTTCGCCCTGCCACCACGGTGCCGTCTCGGTGTCGTGCGGGAAGAAGAACTCGCTGCGCCGCCCTTTGCCCTTGCTCTGCACGTACTGGCGAGCCAGGCCGAACGGATTGGCCACCTCGTTGGTCACGCTCAGCTCGAACTGCAGTGAGCGCCGCACCGCGTTCTTGATCTGGGCCCGCATCGGCTCGTCGGCCAGATCGTAGTAGCGCACCAGGCTGACCACGGGCGCGCCGGCGTCGGATGGATGGAAGAACGGCCGGTCCCGGGCGTCTGCACGCCAGTAGTCCTTGTAAGCGCCGTCGGTCACGAGCCGATTGAGCAGGCTCGTCGCGCGCTGCTGCGCGGCGGCGGCATAAACCGGCTTGCCGGTGGTGCGCAGGAGCTCGGTCGCTGCGCTCAGGGCGCAGTAGTCGTCGACGATGTTCTCGATGCCGTCGTTGAGCAGCGTGCGGTTGTTCGCTTCCAGGAACCTGAAAGCGCTTTCCGCGTGTTGCAGGTACGTCGCCCGATCGTAGTCGCCGCCATGGCCGAGCCTGGCTGCGATGGCGAGCCCGGCGATGGCAAAGCCGCCACCGCTGCGGTAGCTCACCTCGTACAGGCCGTCGCGCTGTGTCGATTGCGTTTCGTCGGCGGACTTCTTGATGTCGAAGCCGGTCATGGCCGGCCCGATGCGCCGATCCTCGGCCTTCTTGTCCGGGCCGGGCGCGTTGATGGTCTGGTAGAAGGAGCGGTCGGGACGATGCATGCGCACCAGGAAATCCGCGCCGTAGCTCATCTCGTCGAGCAGCCGGCGCTCGATCTGGGTGAAGTTCCTGTCGGCGCGCGCTTCGAGCAACTCGAAGGTCGTCCCCAGGCTGTACACCACCAGCGGCACCTGCTGGTTGTTGAAATAGCTGGTGAAGTCGAGCTGCGAGAAGTGGATGCCGTAGTCGCCGGTGGCGTCGTACCAGCCGCCGTGGGCATCGATCGGCGGGCGCGAGGAGTCCGCGAAGGCGATGTTGCGGTCGGCGGCGTCGAGATCGCCCGAGGCGCGCTGTGCCTTGAAATACGCCACCACGTCCGAGAGCGTCGCGCGCTCCAGTACGTTCTTCTGGATCTTGAACGGAAACGAGCGCACCAGCCGTGCGTCTTCCCAGCCGTTGTCGCGGCACTCGACGACGTAGCGGCCGTCCTGCTGCAGGCTGCTGAAATCCAGGGTCCAGAAGCGCCAGTCGCGCCAGTCGGTCACCGAAGTTGCCGCTGAAGTGCGGCCCTCGAACACCAGCGTCCGCTGCGGATACGTGCGAATGGCGCACTCGGAGATCCGGTCGCTGCCGCCGCCCTGGATGACGGCGCGCTTGGGGCCGAAAGTTTCGTAGCCGATGTGGTTCGTCAGGATGCGCGCCGGTTCGGCGGCGGGCAGGGATGGGGAATGGAAAGCCAGTAGCGCGATTGCGCCGACAATAGAGTGCCTCACCACGACTTCTCCTTGAGTTTGCGTGTTGTGAAGCCCGAGGTCGTCCGATCCCCCTTCCTGCGGCGCCGGGCCCGCCGAGGATATCCGCAAAGGCATCGATCGGAGAAGCGCTGCTGGCGCTCGGACAAGGGTTCGCCAGGTTCGCCGTCGTGAACGTGACCGGCACTGGCCCTGGCCCCGGCCACGTCTCCTGCCTCATCAATGGCAAGGCGGCCATTCACTGGCGGTCGTCGCAGCGAAGCCACCGCGATCTGCAGTATGCTCGGCGGCATGAGTTCGATCGTCCTGGGACCCGCGAAGATTGGCGATGCGCCGGCCATTGCGAACATGTCGCGCACGTTGATCGAGCCGGGCCTGCCTTGGCGCTGGACGCCGCGTCGCGTCGCGTCGCACATGAAGGAGCGCGAGAACCTGGTGGTCACGGCAAAGGACGACCGCGAGCTGGTGGGCTTTGCCATGGCGCAATTCAGCAGCGATACGGTTCACCTGACGCTGATCGGCGTGGCGCAGTCGCGCAAACGCAGCGGCGTCGGTCGTCGCCTGATTGCGTGGGTGGAAGAGAGTGCGATCGCCGCCGGCCTGTTCCGGATCAATCTCGAAGTGCGGGCCGGCAATCACGAGGGCCGCCGTTTCTACGCCGCGCTCGGATATCGGGAGTCAGGTTCGGTGCCTGGTTATTACAGCGGCATCGAAGATGCCATCCGGCTGACACGCGATCTGCGCATTACCTCGCGCGCATAATTTTCGGCGGCGGCCTCGCGGGCATCACGCCAGCGCTGAGTTCAGCCAGCGTTCCAGCGTGCCCAGGTCCATCGCGCCGGATTGGCGCGTCACTTCCTTACCGCCACGGAACACGATCAGGGTCGGAATGCCGCGAATGCCGAAGCGCGCCGACAGTGTCGGCTCGTCGTCGGAGTTCACCTTTGCAAATCGCGCCCGAGGTCCGAGGCGGCGTGCAGCTTCTTCGTAATGCGGCGCCATCATGCGGCAAGGCCCGCACCATGGCGCCCAGAAGTCCACGATCAGGGGCAGGTCGCTGCGAGTGAGATGCTGCTCGAAACTCGCGGTCCGCAGCTCGATGGGATGGCCTTCGAACAGCACGGAATGACATTTGGGGCAGCGGGGTGATTCGCCCAGCCGCTCCTGCGGCACGCGCACCACCGAGTCGCAGTGCCCGCAGACGACGTGAATGGAATCGCTCATCGGATTTCTCGCAGGGATTCGCGCAAGGGCCTGGCGCTTTCATAGGACCGGATGCGCACAATACAAGAGCCGCGCCGGCAGCGAGGCGTCATCCGACCGAAGACCCGGACTTGCTTGGGCGGCGCTGGCCCTCTGAGACTGGCGGCCGGCGGTGGCCAGAGCCGGTTGTCCTTACGTGGGATTCGATCGACTCAGGTTTTCGATCAGCTGCATGGCTGCCGCAGGTGCTCGTTCCTTCGCACCGTTGATGAAATAGATAAAGACATCGCGCGGCGTCGTCTTGGCCGCGCCTTCTTCCTGGATACGCGGCAGATCCGTGGGCTCATGACCGCGTGCCCAGGTTCTCGCCCTTTCGGTCCAGGCCTGCAATGCCGGCAGCGAATAGCCGGTCGGCTCCGAGGATTCGCTGCGACGTAACCGCGCGTAGACGAAATTGCCGGTCACGTCGGCAAAGCCGGGATAGCTCTCGTCGTCCTCGAACACGATCGTGATGGGATGCGAGCGGGCGATTTCCAGAAAGCGCGGATCGGCGAAGCTCGCGTGCCGGACTTCCAGTGCGTGGCGCAGTTTCAGGCCGTCGATCTGATCGGGCAGGAATTCCAGGAAGCGCTGCAGGTCGTCCGGATCGAACGTCTGTTGCGGCGTGAGTTGCCACAGGATGGGTCCGAGCCGGTCGCGCAGCTCGGCGATGCCACCGCCGATGAATCGCTCCACGTACGGCCGTGCATCGGCCAGGATCTTGCGCTGTGCGATGTAGCGCGGCGCCTTGATCGAGAACACGAAGCCATCCGGCGTCGACTCCCGCCATTTGGCGAACACCGCAGGGGTGGGCAGCCTGTAGAAGGTGCTGTTGATCTCGATGGCGCTGAGTTGGCGGCTCGCGTAGACGAGCTCATCGTTCTTGCCGACCTCTTGCGGATAGAACGTCTCGCGCCAGGGCGGATAGCTCCAGCCGCCGATGCCGACCCGGATGTGTCCGGCTGCTGTCATGAGATCTCCTTGTGTGCGTTGCGTACCGCTGCCGCGATTTGCGCGCTCTGCATGAGTAGATGCCTCGCTTACGCGCACTGGTCGATTCAGTGTCTATGACGTTCTCGCGCTCGGGTGACAGTGTCGTGTTCGGGCCACATGTGCAAGAGGCGCTGTCGTGGCGCGCAGGGGGCAACACCGGGCGGTCAGCCCCTCTAACTACCTAAATGTTGTTTGCTGGACAAACACACCATCGGGCAATCATCGAAGGGGAAAGTCATGCTGTCACGGAGCACCTGGCTTGCTGTTGCCGTCTCTACCGCGCTCAGCGCCGCGTCCGCCGCCGAAACTGCAACTGCCACCACCCGACAGTTCAGCATTCCGGCGCAGCCGATTGCCGCAGCGCTGCGCCAGTACGCCGAGAAGACCGGAGACCAGATCGTATTTTTCTCGGAGGTGGGCAGCGGCCGGGAATCCTCCGGCGTCGAAGGGCAGTACACCAGTGAGGAAGCACTGCAGCGGCTCCTCGACAATACCGGGCTGAAAGCGCGGCGCATCAATTCGCGCACCATCTCGATCGGTCTCAACGAGGACAGCGGCGTGACGCAGCAGGAAACGCTGGAGCTGGCTGCGCTCGAGCCGTTGCGACTGGCGCAAGCAGCGCCGGTCACGCCCCCGCCGGCGGCGCCGGCAGGCACACTGTCGACGCAGGCGGCTCAACAGGCTCAGGGGCAGGGCAGCCTGTTCGGCGTCGAGGAGGTCGTGGTGACCGGCACCGCCGTGAGCGAGCGCACCAAGTTCGATTCCAGCGTGGCGATTTCCACTTTCGACACCGACGCCATCGCGCAGCAGGCGCCGGCCAGTTCGGCCGACCTGATCGCGGCGGTGCCCGGCTTCTGGGTCGAGTCCACTTCGGGAACGACCCAGGGCAACGTGTTCGCACGCGGCATCATCCAGGACGGCGGCTACAAGTACGTGGGACTGATGGAAGACGGCATTCCGATCTATCCGGTCTCCGAGCTGTCGTTCTACAACCCCGATCAGTTCGTGCGCGTCGACGAAACGATCGAGCGCGTTGAGGCCCTGCGCGGCGGCACCGCACCGATCTTCACGCCCGGCGCCATCGGCGGCGTCATCAACTTCGTCACCCGCTCTCCCAGCAATGAGCCGCAAGGCGTGGTCAAGGTGGGCATCTCCGATTACAGCCTGTACCGCGGCGATTTCGCCTGGAGCGGGCCGGTATCGGACAATCTCGGTCTGGCTTTCGGCGGCTACTACCGCCAGTCCGACGGCATCCGCGATCCCGGCTACAGCGCCGACCAGGGCGGCCAGTTCCGCCTCAAGCTGCTGTGGAACTTCGAGGCCGGCGAGCTCGAGCTGTTCGGCAAGTACATCAACGATCGCTCGCTGTTCGCGGTGCCCATTCCATTGCAGGGCAATCCCTCGGATCCGGACGCCATCAACGGCCAGGACGCGGGCACCTATTCCCTGCATAGCGAAGACCTGGTACGCGCGGGCCTGCCTGCTTCGGCGGCTCAGCTCGGCTTGCAGGGATCGAATCTCGAGGACGGCATTCATCCCGATCTGACCACGATCGGGGCGCGGTTGCGCTGGGGCATCAATGACATGCTGACGCTGACCAATCTGGCGCGTTACACCGACGGCAGCGTGCGCTTCGACGGCATCTTCAGCGGTGATGCGCCGACCCGGGGCACCGACTTCGCCGCAGATCATCAGGTAGCGCCGAATTACACGGTGCTGACCACCGGCGAGCCGTACGCCGCCGATCAGTTCGTGCAGAACCAGGGCCACTGGGTGGTGAACAAGGACTACCAGGCGTTCCAGGACGATATCCGTCTCGGCTTCGACCTGGGCGCCAACAATCTCACGCTCGGCGCCTACTTCGCCGATTACTCCATGAAGGACCGCTGGAGCCTGGGCAACCTGATCCTCATGGACGTGCGCGACCGGCCGCGTCGATTGTCGCTGGCGGGTGCGACCGATCCCAACGGCTTCACGCAGTATTCCACCTTCAATCTGCTGGCCGACTACGATGCGACGGCGTACGCGCTGTACGCCTCGGATGAATGGCAGGTGACCGATGCGCTGCGCCTGGATTTCGGCCTGCGCTACGACAACGAGGACATCGACGCCACGCTGCACGAAGGCGCGCCGGTGGACCTCGACGGCAATCCGGCCACGCCCTGGGACAACACCGCTTCGCAGATCAGCGCCGCCAGCCGTCGCATCAACGAAAGCTACGACACCACCGGCTGGTCGGTCGGCTTCAACTACGAGCTGACGCCGCATCATGCGTTCTTCGGTCATTACACCGATTCGGAGCGGCTGCCCAACTTCGACGATCTGCGCAATGCCACGCAGGTCAACGGCCGGCCGCAGGTCGAGCCGGACAGCGTCACCAACATCGAGCTGGGCTACAAGACCTCGCTGGAGAATTTCGTGCTGTTCGCGACCCTGTTCCAGACCGAGTTCGACAACATCGTGTTTCGCGACATCCTGGCGAACGGCGATGAAGTGCGGCGTACCGCCGGTACGCGCACGCGCGGCATCGAGCTGGAGGGCGAGTGGCTGCCGATGGAGGCGTTCAACATCCGTTTCAACCTCACCTGGCAGGATCCGAAGTACACGGATTTCAACGGCTCCACGGCAGGTCCGGGCGGTGTCCTGGTGCCCTTCAATTTCACCGACAACACCATCCGCCGCATCCCGGAGGTGATGGGCCGCATCACGCCGACCTACTACTTCATGGAGTCGCGTGGCCGGGTGTATCTGACCTACACCTACGTCGGCAAGCGCTTCTCCAACGACGAGAACACGGTGGAGCTGCCGTCGTACAACAAGTTCGACGCGGGCGTCATGTTCGACATCAGCGATGCGCTCAGCGTGCAGGTGAGTGGCGACAATCTCACCGACGAGGTCGGACTGACCGAAGGCAATCCGCGCACCGACATCGGCGCCACGGGCATCGGCGCGATCTACATGGCGCGTCCGCTGTTCGGCCGCTCCTTCATGGCGTCGGCGACGTACAAGTTCTGATACCCTCACCGGCACCCGAGGTGCGGACTCATCGGGGGGCAGGGTGAGGGCATGACTGCATGAATGAGAACTTCCGCCGGATCCGCCGCGCCACGGCCGTTCGCTTTCTACAGATCGTCGTCCTGGCTGCGTTCGCCGCAATTGGCGGCTGCGCCACCGCGCCGACGCAGAAGCTACCGGCGACGCCGGCCGAGTTGTACGGCGATCTGTTCCGCGACGTTCAGATGCAGCGCGTTTTTCCGGACAGCAAAACGTTCGTGGATGCTGTTGCCAGGCGCGATCCAGCCAGCATCGTTGCCACTTATGCGCACGAGCGCACCGCGGCTTCTTTCGATCTCAAGGCTTTCGTAGCGCGTGAATTCACGGTGACTGCGCCGGCGGCTTCCGAATATCACACGACGCCCGGGCAGGATGTGCGCCAGCACATCGATCAGCTCTGGCCGGTGTTGACGCGCGCGCCCGTCGGCGAGTCGGCGTTCTCGAGCAAGTTGCCGCTGCCGCACCGCTATGTGGTGCCGGGTGGGCGCTTCAACGAGATGTACTACTGGGATTCGTATTTCACCATGGTCGGGTTGCAAGCGAGCGGCCAACATCAGCTGCTGCGCGAGATGTGCGACAACTTTGCGTTCCTGATCGAGCGTTATGGCCACATCCCCAACGGGACGCGTACTTATTATCTAAGTCGTTCGCAGCCGCCATTCTTTGCGGCCATGATCGAACTGCTGGCGGCTCACGAGGGGCCGGGCACGTATGCTCGCTATCGCGACGCGTTACAGAAGGAATACTACTTCTGGATGGAAGGCGCGGAGGGCATCAGCGCCGGCCAGGCGCATCGTCGTGTCGTGCGTCTGCCGGACGGCAACGTATTGAACCGCTACTGGGATGACAGTGCCACGCCACGAGAAGAGTCGTATCGCGAAGACGTCGATACGGCAAGCAAGCTGTCGCGGCCCAAGGAAGAGACTTATCGCAACCTGCGCGCCGCCGCCGAGAGTGGCTGGGACTTCAGCTCGCGCTGGTTCGCCGATGGCCGGACGCTCGGAACCATTCGGACCGTGGAGCTGGTCCCGGTCGATCTGAACAGCTTGCTGTACCAGCTGGAACTCACACTGTCGCGCGCCTACGAAGACATTTCTGCCGAGAAGACCAGTGAGTTTCGCAAGCTCGCGGCGACGCGGCGGGCAGCGGTGCATCGCTATCTGTGGAATGAAAAGCTGCAATCGTTCACCGACTATCTCTGGCGGGAAGGGCGCGCAGTCGACGAAGTGACGGCAGCGGCCGCCTCGCCGTTGTTCTTCGGGCTGGCGAACGACGAGCAGGCGGTCGGCGTGGCGAATGCGGTGCGCACGAATCTGCTCAAGGCGCACGGACTGGTTTCGACGCCCATCGACACTGGTGAGCAGTGGGATGCGCCCAATGGCTGGGCGCCGCTGCAATGGATCGCCATCGAAGGCTTGCGACGCTATCGGCAGACCGAGTTGGCCGACACCATCGCGCAACGCTGGGTGAAGCAGAACCTCGCCGTGTTTCGTGCGACCGGCAAGCTGGTCGAGAAGTACGACGTCACGGCTGCCGGCGCCGGGGCGGCTGGTGGCGGCGAGTATCCTTTGCAGGACGGGTTCGGTTGGACCAACGCAGTGCTGCGGGCGTTGCTGTTGAGGCATCCGCAGCTGGCGCAGTGAGCGCGTGGTCCGATGCCGGAGAATCGTTCGCTGGCGCTATTGTTTTTCGCGGCAGGGGCAGTGACGGACCCGTGCAGTCTCTTCGGTACGTCGTGCTCATCTGGTTGCAACCACTGACGTGGTTTAGCCGGCGTCGGGCCGAGTTGCCTGCGCTTACTCTGCGTCTTCCTCGTCGAGTTCCATATCGCCGCGTTCATAGGCGGCGATGATCCGCTCGGCGGCAACCTGATCCGCGTTGTCGACCATGATGGAGAGATGTCCCACCGCGGGCAACTCGCCGAGCCCGCCTTGCAGCAGGGCACCTTGCAGGTAGACGTCGATATTGTGCTCTCTGAGCAGTCCGGCCAGCAGTTGGGCCTGGACGTAATCGCTGCAACGGAAGACTGAGATCACGATGGTTCTTGGTGTTGTGACGGAAGCGTTCGGTGTCGACTTCGAGTAGTGTGCGGCCTGCGAAGTGGAATCGGCAATAGCAAGTGCCGAAACGCGCGAGTCGCTTGCGGATTCGAGCGCGCAAGAGCACTGTGCTTTGCGATGTTCAGGGATCGGCACGCCATCGTTCGCGACCAGCTGCCTGCGTCTGCGCTGCTGCGCAGATACGTTTACCCGGGTGCCTATGCGGACTGCTACATGACGCAGTTGCCGACGGCGATCTGCCTGCCCGAGTACGTCGAAGCCTTCTACACGACGGTCGTGTTCAAGCTCGAGCGCCTGATCCTGCGATGGCTGGCGGGCAAGCCTTCGAGCGATCCCGAGGTTCGGCGTCTCGCCCACGCAGAAATCGATTCCTTCGCCGCCTGGAGCGTCGAGGCGCGCGCGCCCGATCAGCTGCTCCTGTGCGATTTTCAGCATCGCACCCGGTCCTGGCTCATGGTTGCTCCAGTCGGCAGCGGCACCTGCCTGTACTTCGGTTCCGCCGTTACCCCGGTCCGCGGGCGCTCGGGCGAACCGACGCTCGGTTTCACCTTCAACGCCCTGCTCGGTTTTCACAAGCTCTATTCCCGGGTTTTGCTCAGGGCGGCCCGCTCACGGCTGGCCAGTGGCCGGTAACGGCGGGTTGTGTGCTTTACAGCGCCGCGTCATTTGAGCTAGCTTTGCCGCCCATGACGATGTCGACGATCAAGCGCACGAAAAAAACCAGCAAGCCCAACGGTGGGGTGCTCGGGATGCGCGTGCTTTAAGAAGACAGGTCGAACGCGAACATCAAGGCCCCGCCGGGAAACCGACGGGGCCTTTGCATTTCTAAGGACCCGACGCTCAAGGCAGGCCGATCGTCCGCACGCGATGCGCAAGCCGCGTGTGCGAACGAGCAACGAGCTTTTTCATGTTCGGGCGCTGCCCGTGAGGAGTCTTGAGCCATGCAATCCAGTCCCAGTCCGGCCGGACGACGCATTCCGGCGCAGCCGGTCATCGCTGTCGTGGGTGCCACCGGCGCCGTCGGCGTCGAGATCCTGCACTGCCTGGAGAAACGACGCTTTCCTTACGCAAAGGTTCGCGGCTTCGCATCGGGGCGCTCAGCCGGCAAGCAGCTGCCGTTCGCCGGAGGCTCGCTCACGGTGGAGGAGTTGACCGAATCCTCGTTCGAGGGTGTGGATCTCGCGTTCTTCTCGGCCGGCGGCTCGATATCGCGA
>DATMEZ010000210.1:0-5332 GCA_035556415.1 Povalibacter sp. | reverse complement strand
CCGCTCGCGAGACCGCTCCTTGTCCAGCGGTCAGTGCGTGTGCCACCTGAGCCGGCGGCGGAGCATCTGCCGCAGCGCTGGAATGCCTGGTGGCGTCGAGCACCTCCACCTTTCCCTTCAGCACCGACACCCGCACCTTGTCCGTCGCATAATTGACGTCGAATTGGGTACCGACGACGCGCACGGTGGTGGCGCCGGCATCGACGAAGAACGGGCGGCTCGGATCATGCGCCACATCGAAAAACGCCTGCCCTCCGAGCAAGATCACCCGGCGTGCGCCGGAAGTGAAATCCACCTCGATGCGCGAAGCGGCGCCCAGTGAGATCGAGCTACCGTCCTCCAGCTTCAGCTCCTTGATCTGGGCCACCTCGGTCGCGAAGCGCCGCTCTCCCGAACGTATGCCGCCAAACTGGAGCGCGATGATCCCCACGAACACCACGGCCAGCATCGCCGCTATCGGCCAAGCGCGCTCGAGCACACGCCGTGGACCACGGCGCGCGCTCGTTGGCCGATCGAGCAGATGCCGCATCTGCCCCGCCAGCGACCAAGCCTGGTGCTGCGCCTGGAACACGCGCTCGTGTTCAGGATCGGCCGTGAGCCAGGCCTGGAAGCGGCGCCGCTCCGTCTCGGACACGCCGGCATCGCTCATGATCACCAGCCACTCGCTGGCCTCGATCTCCACACTGGTAAAAGGTTCTGGCGCGCTCATGCTCGTTCCCGTCTGTCCGTCCGGGTTCCATCGGTTCGGGGCTGGCCGGATTCCTGCAGAGTACGGCCGCATTCACGCACCGCGAGCGCCACGTGCTTGCGAATCGCTGCTTCGGACAATCCGGCACGGCGCGCGATCTCGGCGTAGCTCAATCCTTCGACCCGGTTGAGCAGCAAATAGGAACGGCGCGGCTGCGGCATGGCACGAATCGCCGCTTCGACCCGCGCATAGTGTTCTTCGGCTTGAACGAGCTTTTCCGGGCTGATTCCGTCGCTGACCCGCTGCAGTTCCTCATCATCGGGCATGGCATCGAAGAAGCGCCGCCCGATGCGCTCGCGCTTGCGGTGATTCAATACGATGTTGACAGCAGTGCGATACAGGAACGCGCGGGGATTGACCACCTGACGAGGCGTGAACACGGCGAAATTCACGAAGGCCTGCTGCGCGACATCCTCCGGTTCGGGCGGTCCGGCGCCGAATCTCTGGCGCACGAAGGCGATCAGTTCCTTGCGATAGGCGCCATACAGGGCGGACAGGGATACGGCACCTTCATCCTCCGATGCCAGGACCAGCGCCGCTCGTTGTTGGGACCGCTCGCTCACGCGGCGAGCTTACTACGCGGTTTCGGCGGGCAAGCAAAAGTTTTGCCGCGGGTGCGGATCGGTCCGTTCCAGTTGTCTTATTTGATTCAGGCCGCGCCCAATGGCCCACGTCGACGAGGTGCTCGGTCGCCATCGTGGCGCGCATGCTCATGCTGCGGCGCAGCGGCAACCCATTTCAATTGCCCAGATCACATTGACTAGATCACTTCGCTCAACGGCTCGTCGTCGGGCATCTTGAAAGGCTTGGGTTTACGTGACGCGGGGTGTTCCGGCGGCGCAGCTTCGAGATCAGGGGACGCTTCAAGATCGCGGGACCGGAGCGGTTCGAGTTCGATGATCTGCTCGCGATCCTGGTCCTGCTCCCGTTCCTGTTTGCGGTCGCGGCGTTTGCGATCGCCGCGGCTCTCGAAGTCCTTGGCCTCGCCGCGCGCGATGGTGCCAAGACCGTTCATATGAGTGCTGACCTCGCTGGGGTTGCCGGTATAGAAAATAGCCCCCACCCCATTCATGGTGGCATCGAGCGAGCGCTTCGGGTGTACCAGCACGCTGCCGACGCCGTCCACCGTGATCTTGACCTCGTCGGCGATCAAGTCATTCAGATCCGCATGACCGGCCCCGAGCAACGCCACGTTCAGCGAATCGACCTGCCCCGCTGCTTTCAGCAGCGTGCCGCCCTCCAGCCGGAACTTGACGTCACCGCCATCCAATCCGGTGATCTGCACGTCGTTGCCCCCCTGCAGGTTCAATGTCACCAACTTCGGCAGGGTGATGCGCAGCTTTACATGGGCGGCGCGACCGATCGTGATCCAGTCGCGACGATCGCTTTTGACGAACAGCGTGTGGTCTCGCACCTGGGTCTGCAAGCTCTGCACCGAGGATTCACGACCTTCGACCGTGAGCGATACCGGGCTGCCCAGCTCGATTTCCAGGCGCACCGCGCCCTCCAGGTTGATGGCATCGAAAGGCTCGACTTCACGGGTCTCGGTCTGTCGCGGGCCCGTGCCAATCTCGCTGTCGCAGGCCGCCAGCGCCAGGGTCGCGGCAAGCACTGCCGCTATGGCGGCCATGTGGCTACTCATCTCGTACCTCTGAAATCCCAACCGGGGCTACCGGGCAAGCTACCCGCAAGTACTTGCCCCCGTATCCAATACTGCGCCCCCGGGGTGCATTTCATAAGGGTTGGCCGGCGAACAGCCGGTCGTTGCCGGTAAGAAGGGGGAGGATGGGCGGCAGGGGGTTCCACGGGTGGCCGGAACCCCCGCAAACCGTGACTCCGGTCACGCCGGCGGGGTCGTCCCGGGCGCGGGGCGAAGAAATCGCATGAAATTTACAGCCTGGATCATGCGTCTGAGGAATGGTTAACGGCGCGGCCGGGGGACGAAGGCGCTAACTTAGGGATTCAGCGAGCCGCCGCCGCCCACGGACAATGACAGGACCCACCGGGTCCGGGTACCTAAGGACGCACTGAATGACTGAGTCCATTCCGATCGCACCCAAGCCGCTGACCCGCCGCCCCTCCTGGCCGAGTCGTCTCTGGTCGCGATTGATCCCGCCGCTGGCGTTCGATCCGGTCATGGAAGCGCAGTTCCGGCAGTGGTACACGCAGCACGTGCGGTCACGCATCCGCAACGTCATTTGGATTCCCACCTTGGCGTTGCTGGTGGCACTGTTTGCCGGTGGGCCGATCGACCGGCTGCGCGGCATCGTTTTCGGCGTCGACAACCAGACCGCCGTTGACCTGTTGCGCGGTCTCATTGCGCCAAGCTGTGTCGCGTTGCTGGTAGTTGCCTATACGCGGCTCTATGACCGCTGGTTCTCGCTGGCCGCGCGCATCGTCGCGCCCATTCACGCCATCAGCTTCGTCGCCATCGACATCCTGATGAACGCCCAGGGGTATTCGTTCAGTGCGCTGATGCCGCTGGTGGTGCTGGGCCCTTACTTTCTGTTCGGTCTGCAGCAGGCCCAGGCGGTCGGCACTGCCCTGCTCGTGGTCGCAGCCTATGCGATCGGCGGCTATCTGGCGGGCATCGACGGCGGACAGCGCTGGTTCGACATCACCGTGGTGCTGTTCACGGGTTGCATGGGCGCGGCCGTTCACTACTCGCTGCTGAAATCGCTGCGCCATACTTATATTTCGACCCAGCTGCTGAGCGAGTCGGCGAACCGTGATCCCCTGACCGGCATTCACAACCGACGCCGGTTCGATGAACATGCGGCGCGCGTATGGCAGCAGGCCAGCCGTACCGGCGTGCCGGTGGCGCTACTGATGATCGACATCGACCATTTCAAGCCATTCAACGATCACGGCGGCCATCAAGCGGGCGATGCCTGCCTGATCGAGGTGGCCAGCGTGATCGGCCGCGCGGCACGGCGGCCGCTTGACCTCGTCGCGCGCTACGGCGGCGAGGAATTCGCAGTACTCCTGTATGACGCGCACCGTGAGCGGGCCGAGGACCTGTGCCACCTGTTACATGCGCACCTGGCCGACAAAAACCTGGTACATCCCGCGTTTTCGGGCGAGCGGGTCACGTTCAGCATCGGAGGCGCCTGCGTGACGCCCCATCCGTTACGGCGCGTCGAAGGCCTGATCCAACTGGCCGATGAAGCCCTATACGCGGCCAAGGAACGGGGCCGCAATCGCAGCGTGATCATGGACCAGGAATACGACACCCTCGACACCGGCGCGTTCCGGGCGGGCCGCAACAAGCACAACGCCGTGGCATGACGCATCCCCGCCTCGCGCAGTGTATCCTTGAGCACACAAGCCCCTTCTCCAACGCTCCGGAATGCAAGTGCTCACTGCCGACCAAGTCCTCGTCACGATAGGAACCCCCTGTTCGATGTCCGCGGTCGGCGGTACCGAAACCTACAATGCCAGAGTGACCGGCGCCCCCGAGTTCATCGCCTACGCGGCCTTCGACGCGGGGCTGGTCGACATCGACCTGAGCCCCGGCGGCCATGGGGTTGGCAGCCAGGGTGTCGGCGAGTTGAACCTGCGCTGGGCGCAAGGCGAACAGGCCGGCAGCACCACCTGCGTCGAGGAAATCGAGCGACTGTATGGCAAGGCGCTGCGCGCCAATCTTGGCATCCGGCACATCCCCGAACTGACCGCCCTGGGCGCCTCGGTAGTGACCGACATCGCGGCCTGCCTGCCGCACGACCTGGAACAAGGCGGGCTGCGCCGACAGGCGGGCATCCGCTACCGGGAAGTGCGCGAATCGGCCCTGAAGGACATGTATGGCTTGTTCGACGACGATCCGCGCCTCGGACCGTCGTTGCAGGCCCAGCTGTTCGTCTACGGCGGCCTAGGTGCGCTGGCGGCCCTGCCCGTGGCCCTGTCCGAGCTGCTGCCGGACCCGTATGACTTCCGCATCGCCGCCGCCACTGCCTTCCAGGGGCTGGATGCACTCGGTGAGCTGCGCCCGGCCGGCTCGGTCACACCCGATGTCGACAAGCTGCGCGACAAATTCGCGATGCGCCTGGCGAACTCGCTCTCGTCGCATGGTCCAGCGCTGCTGTCCACCATGCTGGCGCCCCCCTATTCGCTGAGCAAGTCCCTGAAGCACCCCGCCCTGCTGGAATCGCTGCGTTCTCCCAACGGCTACATGCGCGTGCCGCAGGCGCCGCTCAACGTAGTCGGCGCCTGCGCTTCCAGTTCGATCGCTTTCTCGGAAGTCGCGCCGCAGATGCTGTTCAACTACCCCGGCTATCGACGCCCGGCCATGACACTGTGGGCCGCCGCCGACGCCGCGACGCGCCCGCATTGGGCCATTCTCGATGCGTTCGGTTCGGGAGCACTGATGACGCGCGGCAAACTCGACGCGCTGAACGCCGCGCGCGCACCGGCCGAACATCGCGAAGTGGGTGACAGCCTCGCTCCATTCGACATCGATGCCAACGGCACCGTGGTCGGCGAAGGCGGCTCCGGACTGCTGGTGACCACCCTCGACTTCGCGCTGCGCAATTTCCTCGACATCACCTCCATCATCGTCGGCTGGGGCCAGAGCGGCGAAGCCGGCGG
>DATMEZ010000209.1:0-61651 GCA_035556415.1 Povalibacter sp. | reverse complement strand
CGTGCCGGTACGACTCGATCTCGATGAGAAGGATGCCACACTCGAGCTGCAGTCCGGCTTGAGCGCACAGGTCGAAGTCGACACCCAGTATCGCCGGCATCTGCTCGGCGGCGAACGCAGCGTCGTCACCGCGAGCCGTTGAGCATCGTGTCCGACGGGCACTCTCCAACGAAGGTTGCGCATCACGGACTGATTACCCTGTCCGTGATGCTGGCGACCACGATGCAGTCGCTCGACACGACGATTGCGAACGTCGCCCTGCCGCACATCCAGGGCAGCATCGCAGCCACCCAGGAACAGATGACCTGGGTGCTCACGTCCTACATCGTCGCGGTCGCCATCATGACTCCGCTGACGGGGTGGCTGTCCGGCCGCTTCGGCCGCAAGAAGGTCTTTCTCGCATCCATCGCCGGCTTCACCATGGCATCGGTACTTTGCGGCCTGGCGCAAAGCCTGCCGCAAATCGTTCTGTTCAGGCTGGTGCAGGGGCTGTCCGGCGCAGCGCTGGTGCCTCTGTCCCAAGCCATTCTTCTGGACATCAACCCGCCGGAACGGCATGCGCGGGCGATGTCGGTGTGGGTGATGGGCGTGACGGTCGGGCCGATCCTGGGTCCGGCGCTGGGCGCATGGCTGACGGACAACTACAGCTGGCGCTGGGTGTTCTACATCAACGTTCCCATCGGCCTCGCCTCCTTCCTGGGGCTGAGCAGCTTCCTGTCCGAGACCAGCCTCAGGCGCAGCGCTTTCGATTTCTTTGGCTTCACTACGCTGGCCATCGGCATCGGGGCCTTGCAGCTCATGCTCGATCGCGGGCAGCTGCTGGACTGGTTCAGTTCCACCGAGATCCGCATCGAGGCGCTGACCACGATCATCGCGCTGTATCTGTTCGCGGTTCACAGCGCCACCGCCCGTGAACCCTTCGTCGATCTGCGCATCTTCAAAGATCGCAACTTCGCGACGGGTAGCGCGTTCATCGTCATCGTCGGTGTCCTACTGTTCGCAACGCTGGCGCTGATGCCGCCGATGCTGCAGGATCTGCTGGGTTACCCGGTCATGATGGCGGGACTGCTGACGGCGCCGCGTGGTCTCGGAACGCTTGCCGCCATGCTGATTCTCGGACGCCTGCTGCGTCTGCTGGATGCCCGCGGGGTCATCGCCATCGGTCTTGCGGTAACCGCCGTGTCCCTGTGGCAGATGTGCGGGTTCTACATCGGCATGCCAGACCGGCTCATTGCCTGGTCGGGCTTCGTCCAGGGGGTGGGCATGGGACTGGCTTACGTGCCACTGGCGACGGTGACGTTTGCGAGCCTGGCGCCTCGTTTTCGCACCGAGGGCACGGCCGTCTTCAACCTATTGCGGAATATCGGCAGCAGCATCGGCATCGCTGCCGTGCAGGCGCTGTTCATCCGCAACTCGCAGATCATGCACGCGCGACTTGCCGAACATGTGACCGCATACGGCGTCAATGGCGTGTCCGAAAGCGCCGGAACCGCCGCGCTGGCGGCAGTCAATGGGCGCGTGTCGGCACAGGCGACGATGATCGCCTACAACAACGACTTCAAACTCATGCTGGTGCTGAGCGTGCTGGCGATCGCACTGGTGTTCGTGTTTCGCAAGCCAGGTGCTGCGCGGGGCGGAGCACCCATTGCCGTCGAATGATGCGGCGAACTATGGTGAATCTATGAGCAGAGTGTTCGGTCCCTCCCAGGGCGTGCGTGCGGCGGTAGCCGGGACCTTGATGCTGGCGCTGAGTGCATGCGCGGTCGGCCCGGAATTTCAGCGACCCGCCGTACCCACGGTCGATCACTATGGCGAGAAGACATTGCCCACCACCGTGGGGGAGGACGGGGCACCGCCCCAACAACTGCTGTCCGGCGCCACCGTTCCCGCGGATTGGTGGACATTGTTTCAGTCTCCCGCCCTGAATAGCGCGATCGAGCAGGCACTCGCCAACAACCAGAACGTCGCTGCGGCACGCGCGAGCGTCCAACAGGCACAGGCACTGGTGGAGGCCCGCACCGGCGCCCGCTATCCGCAACTCGATCTCGATGCTTCCATCGGCCGCCAGAAACTGGGATCGCGCTTCCTCGGCACGTTTCCCAAGCCGCCGCCATTCACCTACTACGCGTTCGGCCCGGCCGTCAGTTACACCCTGGATTACACCGGCGGGATCAAGCGATCGATAGAACAACAGCTGGCGTTGGCCGACTATCAGCGCCAGGAAAGCCAGGCCACGCAGATCACGGTGGCGGGCAACGTCGTGCTGCAGGCGCTGTCTGTCGCGGCCCACCAGGCCGAGATCGACACGATGGAAGAATTGCTGGCCGACGACCGCAAGAACGTCGAAATGATCCAGGCCGCCTTCGAGGCAGGCTCGCTCAACAAGGTGGACGTGCTGATTGCACAGAGTCAGCTGGCGAACGACGAGACCTTGTTACCTCCCATCAAGAAGCAGCTCGGTGCGGCTCGCAACGCGTTGGCGGTGCTGATGGGGCAGCCGCCGTCAGCTCTCGGCGCCAGCCAACTCGATCTCGCAGCCTTCACGCTGCCAGCGCAGATTCCTGTGTCCTTGCCGTCGGACCTGGTGCATCGGCGTCCCGATATCCTGGCTGCCGAATCGCAACTGCACGCCGCGACGGCGGCTGTCGGAGTGGCCACGGCGAATCTCTATCCTCGCATCACGCTGACAGCCGGCTTCAGCCAGGAGTCGGTCAACACGAACACGCTGTTCGACTCCGAAAACAGTGCCTGGAACCTGATCGGCAACCTGACGGCCCCCTTGTTCGACGGCGGCCGATTGCGGGCGGAGAAACGGGCGGCGGCTGCGGCTCTGGCGGTACAGGCGGCACGCTATCAGCAGGTCGTACTGGAATCGTTCGCCCAGGTAGCTGACGCGCTCGATGCCGTCCAGCACAGCAGCGAACAGATGGCGGCGCAGGAAAAGGCGCTGAGCGTAGCCCAGGAGAACCTCGAGCTCACGCGCGAGAGCCTCAAGGAAGGATTTGCCAACGTCCTGCAGGTGCTCGACAGCGAACGCCTTTATCAGCAGGCGCGGCTTGGCCACGTGCGGGCCCAGGCACAACGGCTCGCCGACACCGCACAGCTGTTCGTTGCCCTCGGAGGTTCTCAGCCCTGAGGAACGCAATCCCGACGGCGCGCTGCACGCCTTTCAGAGCGCCATCGATGATGCTTCAACAAAAAAGCGGGGACCGGATTGCCCGGCCCCCGCTTCGTTCTATCGCCAACCCCCCGCGTTAGAAAGTCGCGCGGTAGCCCAGCGTGAACCGCCGGCCGATACGGTCGTAGCTCACGTTCGACTGTCCCTGGTAATAACCGGCGCCGAAGCTGCCGGCGATCATCGGCGGATCCTCGTCGGTCAGGTTGTCGATCACCCCGTAGATCTCACCCCAGCGACCCAGGCTGTAGTTCACGTTGAGTTTGAACACCTGGTAGCTGTCGATGTGGTTGCGGTTGATGGTCGTAAAGCCTGCACCGCCGGGAACGTCGGGCGGGCAATCAGCCTGACAGACAAACAGGCCCCGGGCGTAAGTGCCCGAACTGATGCCTTGCATCGAGAGCGTCACTGTCACCGGCTCCAGCGCGTAGGTCAGCGAAGTGAGGTAACGATACTTCGGTGCAGTCGTGCCGGAGTTGATACCCGATACGCCGCCCGTGCTGATGACACCGAGACCGTTCAGTTCGCCGTTGACTGGATCCTGGGTCTTCAAGTCCGTGATGTAGGACATCATGCCGTACCACCGCAAATCGCCCTTCGGCAGGGGAATGGAGTAGTTGGCATTGAAGTCGACGCCAGTCTCCGTCACGCCGGCCAGGTTGACGGGCGCACCGGTGATCAGGGACACCTGGTTGAAGACACCGTTCGCCGTCGTGGGACCCTCGCGCTCGATCATGTCGCAGAACGGGTTGCCCGTCAGCGAGCCCGTGTCCTTGTAGTGGTTGAAGCACTGATTCAGGATGGTGCCGGTGCCGAACGACGAGATGGCATCCTTGATCGTGATGTCGTAGTAGTCCAGCGACAGATTGAGCCTTGGGATGAAGTGCGGCTGGAAGACCACGCCAATGCCCGTGGTGTATCCCCGTTCCGGCTTCAACGCAGTACTGCCAGGTGTCGTCGACTTCAGCAGGTACGAGGCTCCTGTCGGAAGTCCGGAGGAATCCAGCGGCCCATCGAACGGGTCATTGGTGTTGCCCGTGCCCACGACGCCGGGGTTGAACATCTCACCCAGATTCGGCGCGCGAATGTCGAGTGAACGAGTCCAGCGGAAGCGCACATCCGATACCGGCGTCCAGCTGGCACCCACCTTCCAGGTCGTGACGTCACCGGAGACGCTGTAACTGGTCTGACGAACGCCTGCGTTGAGATCGAAGGCTTCCGCGAATGGCACGTCCTTCAACAACGGGAGGATGGTTTCGAGGTAACCCTCGGTCACGTTGTACGAACCTTCGGTGGCCTTGTAGTTGCCGGCGAAGTAGGCGCTGGCCTGGTCGAGATCGCTGACCTTGCCGTCCACCCATTGCCTGCGGAATTCCACACCGAATGCCGTGGACACGGGACCTGCCCAGGTGGAGAACGGTTCACCGCTCATGTTCACCGCCGCCTGCCACTGCCGTACCGTCATGTTCGACCAGCCGGTATCGGAGACATAGTCGATGGCCTGCTGGCTGTTGACCCCCAGACCCATCGGGTTGTAGGGCACGCAGCCTTCCTGCGGCGGGGCAACTCCTCGGGCGATGTTGTCAGCCGTTACCTGGGCAAAGTAGGCCGGATCGCAAATGATCTCGCCCGTCACACCATCACGAATGGCACGCGTCGCAACGCGCCAGTTCGCAGTGATCTCGTCTCCCGGTGTCTTGGAGATGATGTTCGTTTGGTCGTAACCCGCGTGGGCATCCCATTTCCAATTGGTGCCGAACAGATCGAAGCTGCTGTCGATGCCGACCATGGCGCGCCGGGTCTCGCGATCGTTGATACCCTGCAATGGCGACATGTCGCCATTGAACGTTCCGACCGTGAACGATGCAACGTCGTTGGCATCCATCTGCGCCTGCAGGTTCGCCGGAATGAACGGATTGCCCGAGAGGATCGTGGCGCCGGTGCCGCCGTTGTTGAGGTTGGGCACCACCCAGCGATTGTGCGAATGAGTGGTGGACCAGCCCAGCTCCGCGTAGACGTTGGTGTTGTCGGTGACGTCATAGCTCACACGACCGAACAAATTACGACGCGCGAGCGGCAAGGCAATGCTCGTGGTTTGGTCGATGCGCGCCTGCTGCCAGTCCCCGCCCAGCATGGTGGTGCCTGGGGCGTTGTTGTTGATCATGGAGCCATAGTTGAACGGTGCAGTGACGCCGCCGTCGACGAACTGGATTCCCTGCAAGGGGCAGCGAGCGCCGGTGCCGGGGCTCGCATTCAGATTGCCGGTGCCGCCGTTGAGTCGGCAATTGATGATCAGGCCGCCGTACGTTCCGTTGCCCGGACCGACATTGGGGGCAATGATGTAATGAGGCAAGCCATTGCCGGGGACGTAGTCCGGATTGGCCATGAGCTGCCAGTTTTCCTTCTCGTTCCAGTCCCGGTAGGTGCCGAAGACGCCCTTGTCCTCGGTCATTTCGCCCGCCAGCAACAAATGGCCGCGGCCATCGGCAAATTCGTTGCCGTGGGTCAGGGACATCTTGAAGGTCTCGCCGTCGCCCTCCTCGGACTGGCCGCTCTGGACGGTGAACTTGTTGCCGGTGAAGTCTCTGTTGAGGATGAAGTTCACCACGCCGACGACGGCGTCCGAACCGTAGGACGCGGACGCACCGCCCGTCACCACTTCCACCCGCTGGATCAGGTCGCCGGGAATGGAGTTCGTATCCACCGCGCCGGCGTTGCCGCCGCTGCCCACGACCGAGGGCACCATGCGCTTGCCGTCGAACAGCACCAGAGTGCGGTTCGCGTTGAGATCACGCAGGTTCAAGAGGTTCGCGCCAGCGGTGCCCGTACCCACGTTCGAGGAAAGATTGCTCGAGGTCAGGCTGCCGGAGAACTGCGGCATCTGGATGACGGACTGCGAAATGGTCGTGCTCGCCATTTCCTTGAGCATGTCCTCACCCATCACGCTCACGGGCGTCGGCGCTTCGAAGCCATCGGTACGCTGAATGCGCGAACCGGTGACCATGACTTCTTCGAGTTGGGGAGCGGCTTCCTGCGCCGTCACCGACCCGGCAGCAAACACCGTTGCCAACCCCGCCAGGAACCCCGCACTCCGCAACGCACGTCGCACCGAAGCAGCGACGTCAGATTGCCGTCCAGCAGCTGTCATTCGAGTATTCAATGCCACTTCCCCCTGCATCTAACTTTGTTTGTTATTGGAGAAAAAGAGATCTGATTCTCCATCCTGGATCCGAGTCATCCGTCCTCACAGCCGACGAAGCTCAGCTTCGAGGTACGGACCACCGTGCAACTTACTAAAAATGAATATTGTTTTTCATTCGTAATTCAGAGATAAGCGACCGTAATTTTCCATTCAGGATCGTGAGACAGCAATCGTCCTGCAGAGCAGGCTCAGCAAGGCACTCATCCCTCGACACTGCTCGATCATCACAGCCATGCGACTTTCACGCCGCACTCGGCTTTGCATCCTTGTTCGAGACGCACGCCACAGGTTCGGGCTCGTGCTGAAAACGGGCAGCAGATCAACGATTTTGGCCAACCATGATTCGCATCATGTCGAGGTGCGTTCTTTGTCGGTGGTGGCCATGCAAATACGATCATGGGTTCTGGCTTCTGTGGTGTGGGCAACTTGCCCGGCAATGGCGTCGGCCGCAGAACGCGGCTTTTTCGCCGGGCTTGACGTATTCGCAGGTACGGCAGAGGGATCTTCCAGCACTGTCGATGGCGGCGCGCCCTTTGCCGGAGGCGGTGTCGTCGGCAACGTGCGTCTTGGGAAAACCGCGGGAGCCGGCGGCCATGTCGGCTACCGGCTGGGTACAGCCACGTCTGCATTCCTAAGCTATCAGCACATCGAAGGCGACATCGACTGGAAGGTGAATTTCCCGATGTTCGGCGTGTCTTCCGCTTATGAAGGCTCAGCCACCAGCGATGCGATCATGGGCAATCTCGCCTATGAATTTCCTCTATCTGAAGCAACCTCCGTCAGGGCCAGCGCAGGCCTGGGAGTAACGTTCAACGCACTCTCCGGCGTCGTCGAAACGGACAGGGCCACGGGGATTTTCCTTGCCAACGTTGCCAGCCATAGGAAGGTCGGCCCTGCTGCACAGATTGGCGCCGGGATCCGTTACAAGGTCACGCCCAGCGTCGCACTGGGTCTGGAGGCTTTGCTGGCTTACTCCGGCAAATTCGAAACCGGCAAGACCAGAAGCGGCAACCTGGGCATCACCGACATCAATCCCTACGAGATCAAAGATGTCTGGCGCGCCAACCTCGGCGCTTCGATCAGCTTCGAGTTCTGATCCAACGCAAACAATGGCGTCGCGCTCATGCACATGAGCCGGCGTCCACACTATAAGGAGTTCTTGCCATCAGCTCGAAGCGGGCATGACGGCGGTTCACCGGTGGCGGAATCAGTTTGCTTTGACGCTCGGCAAGCGGCCATCCCACACGGTGACGGTCCAGGTTTCCTTCTCCGCGTCCTCTTCCATCGTCACCATCACCCGATGGATGCCTTTCGCGGCGTCGCCGGGCGCCAGATGCGCATCGGACACGGATTGCAGAGAACCACGCTCGAAGCCCGGCCGCGAGCGAATGGCCTTGGTCAGGGCGGTCGCGAACTCCGACTTCGCCGCGCTCTTGTCTGCCATGAGCGTGCAGCGCAGGATGCCGACATGGTCGATCAGCAGCTCCATGTCAGGAAGGGGCTCGACCGACTCGAATCGCTTGTTCTGCCCGGGACTCGCCGCTTTGAAGTGTGGCGCCAGCTTCGCCGTATCGACGGCGGCGCCCGAAGCGGCAGACTCGATGCAGGCGTCGAGCACGGCCCGTGCCGCCGCCGGAGCCGCCGGACCCTGCGCGGAGCACACCAATGGGACAAGGGTCGTGATCGCCAGACCGATTCGCGGCAAATGCATCGATATGAGCCCCCTTGAAGCTCGGTAAAAGCCCGACGGAGCTTAGCAGCCGCCCGCCGTTGCCGCCGTCCGCGCAGAAATTTCGGCCCATGTCCGCATAAGCGTGTATAGTCTCGCCCGGCTCGTGATTCTTCTTTTGTTTTCCTTGCTGCCTGCGCCGTTCGGCGACGTCTTCACCAAGGTCCGCAATTTCGAATCGTTCCCGATCCCCAGGAGGCAGCCTGTGCCAGCGATGGCATGCCTGTCGTTTTTTCGTTCTACCTGCAGAGCACTCTCAAACCGAAGGCGGCAGGTTTTCATAGAAGGTCCATTTCAATGAGTAAGATTTACGTGGGCAACCTGCCCTTCAGCGCTGACGAAGCCGCTGTGCGCACCCTGTTCGAGCAGCACGGCACCGTCGATTCGGTCAGCCTGATCAACGATCGCGATACCGGCCGCCCCCGCGGCTTCGGCTTCGTCGAAATGCCCAGCGCCGATGCTGCCCGCGCAATCCAGGCCCTGAACGGCCAGGACATGGGCGGCCGCCCGCTGAAGGTCAACGAAGCGCAGGACAAGCCCAAGGGCGGTGGTCGTAGCGGCGGCGGCGGCTATGGCGGCGGTCGCAGCGGTGGTGGCGGTTACGGCGGCGGCGGCAGCCGCTGGTAATCCGGCTACTTTGATCGTATCGGTATCGGGGCCGGGCTGAAGCTCGGCCCCGATGCTTTTCGGAGCCCATCGAGCCACATCCGACTCGACAGGGCACGAACGAAAACGCCGCCTTCGGGCGGCGTTCTCGTTTGCGCGATGACCGCGGACTGGACAGCGTGACGTCGACGCGCCAGCCAGATACACATCAAGCCGAGACCGAAAAGCGCGAAAGACCGGGTTCCTGAACGCAAGCGAAGAATCGCTGCAGGGCACGGATGTACGGGACGCTCATCACAGTTGCAGACCGAATGCTCATCCCAAAGGCTGAGATCTCCGTGGCGCGCCATTCACACCGGCCGGTCCTGTTCATCACGACCGGACCCACTGCCGGCTACGACATCGATCGGTAAACGGCTTCGACCCAGCGAGCACTATGGGGCGCGTGGAACGGCGCGCCCTACTCCCTTCACGCTCGCAATCAAAGCACGCGCCTCACTTGACGTCGCCACGTCGTCCGCGCGACCTACTCCTCGAATCGGCTCGTGCCTTCACGATCCCGCTCGTAGCGCCTGGCAAAAGGAAACGGCGGCAACCAGGACTCGCGACGAAGGGTCCAGAGCTCGTAGGTGGGCCTCAGTTGATCAGGAGCATCCAGGGTTCCCAGGTGCACTTCGATTTCGTCTGCGCTGCGCCCGAAAACGGACGAACCGCAGCGGGGACAGAAGAAGCGCCCGGCATAGTCGCGTGTTTCGCCATCGATGGTCACGGCATCCTGCGCAAACACCGCGGAGGCGTGAAACAGGGCTCCATGATGTTTGCGGCAGTCGAGACAATGACAAAGGCCGACCCGATAGGGCCGGCCCGACGCCACGATCCGGACGTTGCCGCACAGGCAGCCACCGGTGAATCGGTCCATACTGCGTCTCCTTACATATCCTTCTATGCTTCAGAAATCGGCGCGCGTTCCCGGGCCCAGGCCAACTTCTCCACGCGGCCGAGCTTCTTCAACGCCGCTTCCGCCTTGAGCGCTTCGGACTTGCTGGCAAAGGCCTGTGCGCCAAGCACTCGAACAGGAGGATTGGCGCGTGTGAATTTCGCCCCTTTGCCACTGCTGTGAGCGGCGAAGCGGGCTGTCACGTCGGTCGCGATGCCGGCGTACGTTCGGCCATCGCGGCACGCGAGCAGATAGAGCCACCAGCACTGGGTCATGCCGATAGGTTACCCGATGGCGCTCCGCCCTGGGATCCGCGACTGTTTTCGCCGGAAGCGGACACCGTCCCTTCAGACAGTGCGATTCTTGGACCTGCTGTCGGAATGCAACTCCATGCTTCGTCCTCTGGATGCAGCAGCAAGCGCAGGAGACCAAGATGACAGAGCCGATGATTCCCACCATCACCGCTTTTGAGCGGTCACCGGATCGCGGCCGGGGATTGGCACGCGATATGCGCGTTCGCTGGGCGCTCGAGGAAGTGGGTCAGCCTTACGCGGTCCGGCTGCTCTCCTTCAGTGAGATGAAGGAACCCGCGCATCTGCGACTTCATCCCTTTGGGCAGATTCCGACCTACGAAGCAGGCGATCTCACCCTGTTCGAGACGGGAGCCATCGTATTCCATATCGCCGAGCGTCATGCAGGACTGCTGCCTTACGACGCAAATGCACGGTTACGCGCGATTACATGGATGTTCGCTGCGCTCAACACCGTGGAGCCACCGATCGTCGAGCGCTCAATGGCGATACTCCTGGAGCACGACAAGCCGTGGCATGAAGAGCGCTTGCGCTTTCTCGATGAGCGCGTGTGCGCGCGGTTGGGTGAACTTTCCAATCGACTTGGCGATGCTGACTGGCTCGACGGTGCCTTCAGCGCCGGTGACTTACTGATGGTAACGGTGCTGCGCAGGCTGAATCGACCGGGCCTACTGGAGAACCATCCAAACCTCTGCGCCTATGTCGCCCGTGGCGAAGCGCGGCCCGCCTACAAGCGGGCTTTCGCTGATCAATTGGCAGTATTCACCGCGACACGGCCGAACAGCTGACGACCTCCTCTAATCGCTCACGCACAACCGGCGCCCGTCGTACGGGCGCCGGTCTTTCACTTTCAACCCTCAGGTGGGAAAGCCTGGTACGCGCCCTCCACCTTGTGCACGACGCCACGGCGCATCACGAACTGGACGCGCTCGAGTTCGGTCACGTCGGTCAGCGGATTCGCGGCAACGGCAATGATGTCCGCATCCTTGCCGGGCTCCAACGTTCCGATGGAGTCTGCGCGGCCAAGCAGCGTTGCAGCGTCGGCGGTGGCTGCGCGAATCGCAGCTGCGGGAGTCATGCCGACGTCGACCATCAGCTTGAACTCCTGCGCGTTCTGGCCATGCGCGGACACGCCCGTATCCGTGCCGAAGGCGATCTTTACGCCGGAACGGACCGCAGTCGCGACGTTCTTGGCGTGGGCCGCCATTGCCTCCTCGGCCTTGAGCAGCGACGTTCTGGTGCGCGAACCTGCCCGACCCTGTTCGACGGCCGCGCGCGGAGCAAGCAACGTGGGCACCAGCCATGCGTCGTTGCGCTTGAAAAGCGCATTGGTCTCCGCATCCGTGAAGCTGCCGTGCTCGATCGAATCGACGCCCGCCTCCAATGCCGCCTTGATCCCGTCCTGGCCATGAGCATGTGCGGCCACCTTGCGCCCGAATATATGCGCCGTGTCGATGATGGCTTTCATCTCGTCCGGAAACATCTGCCTCTTGAGTCCGCCCGCCACATTACTCAGCACACCGCCGGTCGCGGTGAACTTGATCACGTCCGCGCCCTGTGAGATCTGCTCACGCACTGCGCGACGACAATCATCCGCACCGTTGCAGACGTTGGTACCGTTGGCACGCGCAACGGCGGTCAGATCTCGATTCAAGTTATTGGCGCCATCGCCGTGTCCGGCGGTAATGGCGATGGCCCTGCCGGCCGCGACGATGGTCGGACCTTGAACCAGCCCGGAGGCGATCGCGTCGCGAAGTGCCGTTACGCTGCGAATGTCGGAGCCCAGGTCGCGAATCGTAGTGAAGCCGGCTCCAAGTGTCCGGCGCGCGTTATCCACGCCGATGAGCAGGTTGTCCTCGATGTCGCGATTCGCCATTTCCATGCGGGCGCGCATCTTGTCGTCGTCGCTGAAAATATGGACGTGCATGTCGATCAGCCCCGGCAGCACGAACTGCTTGCTCAGATCGAGCAGCTTGGCGCCCGCCTCCGGCGCTACCAGGCCATCGCGAACCGCCTCGATCTTGCCGCCCCGCACGATGATGGTGGATGCACCGCGCGGCTCCTGCCCAGGCTTGTCGAGCAAGGAACCCGCGTGCACATAGACAGCCGGCTCTGGCGCAGCTGGCGTCTGCGCGCTGCAGATGGAACTGATCATCAGTGCGACGGCACCGGCCCGCAGGCTCGTTCTCTTGAAAGAAGAAGTCAAACGCATTGATGTCCTCGTCAGGTTGGGCGCCGATGACGGCCACCGACGCGTTAAAGAGTGCAGCTCGCAGTGGCGATGCATGATGACAGAACCCTTCCTGCGCCAGCCAGCGTCGACGCTACGGGAATCTAAGTGCCTGGGTTCGGGTGTCCGAAGTTGACGTGGATCGCACCGACCGATAGAGCCTTCGAGCCGGCTTGAAGCAGCTGCACCGGTCCATAGCCGCACGCTATGGATAGCATCCAAACAATCGAGTTCTCCCGGGAGCGCCTACCACCTACAGTAGGCGCGTCGTTGGATTACGCAGAATTTACGTCACGCGGTGCGCCAGCCGACGCCAGCCAGCACCGCCTCTACCGACTGGAGTTTCGATGACCAAGAACACCAACACGCTCACCAGCGCCGCCGGCCGTCCGATTGCCGATAATCAGAACAGCGAGACCGCCGGCCCGCGCGGCCCGGTCACGCTGCAGGATTTCTGGCTGATCGAGAAGCTCGCACATTTCGATCGCGAAGTGATTCCCGAACGCCGCGTGCACGCCAAGGGCTCAGGCGCCTACGGCACGCTGACGATCACGCATGACATCTCGCGCTACACGAAAGCGAAGCTGTTCTCGGCGGTCGGCAAGAAAACCGACCTGTTCCTGCGCTTCTCGACCGTCGCCGGTGAACGCGGCGCGGCCGATGCGGAACGCGACGTACGCGGCTTCGCGATCAAGTTCTACACCGAGGAAGGCAACTGGGACCTCGTCGGCAACAACACGCCGGTGTTCTTCATCCGCGATCCGCTGAAGTTCCCCGATTTCATCCACACGCAAAAGCGCGATCCACGCACGAACCTGCGCAATCCGGTCGCCGTCTGGGATTTCTGGTCGCGTCACCCCGAGTCGTTGCACCAGGTCACGATCCTGATGAGCGATCGTGGTATTCCGAAGAACCTGCGCCAGCAGCACGGCTTCGGCTCGCACACTTTCAGTTTCCTGAACGCGGCCGGCGAACGCTTCTGGGTCAAGTTCCATTTCAAGTCGATGCAGGGAATCGCCAACTACACGAACGCGGAAGCCGCCGCGGTGGTCGCAAACGATCGCGAAAGCTCGCAGCGCGACCTGTTCGCGGCGATCGAGCGTAACGAGTTCCCGCGCTGGCGCATGTGCGTGCAGGTGATGCCCGAGGTAGACGCAGCGACCTACCGCATCAATCCGTTCGATCTCACCAAGGTGTGGCCGCACAAGGACTATCCGCTGATCGACGTCGGCGTGCTCGAGCTCAATCGCAATCCGGCCAACTACTTCGCCGAGGTCGAGCAGAGCGCGTTCAACCCGGCCAACGTCGTGCCCGGCATCGGTTTCTCGCCCGACAGGATGTTGCAAGGCCGCCTGTTCTCCTACGGCGACACGCAGCGCTACCGACTCGGCGTGAATCATGGCAGCCTGCCGATCAACGCACCACGCTGCCCGTTCGCGAGCGCACATCGCGACGGCGCGATGCGCTTCGATGATAACGGTGGCTTGCGCGCCGATGGCAAGGCCGTGCCTAACTATCAACCGAACTCGTTCGGCGGCCCGACCGACGACGCTTCGTTCGCAGAGCCAGCGCTACCGGAAGCGTTCAGCGGCCCGATCGCACGCTACGATCATCGTGACGACGCCGACTACTACAGCCAGGCCGGCGATCTGTTCCGGCTGCTGCCGGCCGATGAGCGCGAACGTCTGTTCGGCAACGTTGCCGCGGCGATCCAGGGCGTGCCGGACGAGATCGTCGAGCGACAGCTCGGCCATTTCGCAAAGGCCGACCCGGCCTATGCGGAAGGTGTTCGCAAAGCGTTGGCAGGGAGCCAGAACACCTGACGCGAGCCAACGACACAGGCTGCCAGGGACGGCAGTCTGCGCGTGCACCGAAGGCGCCGTGGAACTCGGGCCGCTGAATCGGGGCGGCCCCCGAGCAGATTGACTCGCATCCGCTGGCGCAGTCGCGGTGTGCCTAGTCCGCCTTCGTCAAAGTGGCCCTGACATCGGCAAAGTCGCCCATCTCCTCGGCCACCGACCTCGGATTCGGCGGTCCCCGATAGGGCTCCGCACGTTGCAGGGTCTTTATGTTCGCCAGCTCTGCCTTCGACTCGGGAAGGATATAGACCTGCGTGAAGGTAGCGCGCAGCGCCGACGAAATGGCCGTATTGGCGCCGGTCTTCGGATCCGGATAGCCGTCGGCGAGGCGGCGCATTGCCTTGTAGAGCGACATGGAGGCGAGCTGGCCGTAACTCTGGCAGTGCGTCGATTGCGACGACATGAGCTGGAAGTACCAGGTCTCTATGTCGGCGAATCCGCCGATCAGTCCTTCGGCGGACGTGGCAGTGAGATCCAGGCGCAGGCTTGCGCCGCGCAGATATTCATCCGTGGGCAGCGCAAAGACCGCCCAGGGGAATGCGACGTCCGCAGGCTCGGTCGTCAGGACACCGTTCACGATCTTGCCCTTGAGGCGCTGAATGAACTTCTGGCCCCAGCGCACGTCGATTCGCTGGCTGCCTCCCGGCAGGAAGCCCTTGCCGTCCGCAGTGGTGTACAGCGGGTCCAGGCCCCGGTACAACATGACTTCGACGTTGTCGCTGTTCTCCAGACTGGTCACGCCATTCAACTCGACCAGCAGCCGGTTGTAGCCGTCGCTGACGATCTCCAGGCTATTCAGTGAATCGTTGGTTCCCTGCGCATCGCGATAGCTGTTGATACAGCCCAGCACCCGGTACAACTGATTGTCGATTCCCGGCTCGCCCTGCGGGCTGGTGAAATCCTCGGGATCGGTCTTGCCGTCCAGGTTCAGGCCGAGCGCGTGGGGGCCGCGCGGTTCCCGGAATTTGAAGTAGTCGGGCGCGGTGGTGGGAAACCAGTTCTGCACTTCGCGCTGCAACTGGGTATCCGCCAGAGCCCGGCCCTTGCCGTCGCCTGGAAAGAGCGCGGCGAACTGCTCGCGAGGCCCGTCATTGACGCCGTCGGGACAATCCACCTGCCCGTCGGGCGTGAGATAGGTTGCCCAACGCAGACTGGTCAAGGCGAACGCAATCGTGCCACCTTTGACGGTGCTGGCACCCTTCACGGTGCTGGCACTGTCGCCACCGCTCTGACTGTTGGTGGATGCCACGTGGAAGGACGACAGCAGCACCACGGCGATCAGCCCGAGCCTCTTCCGCCGCATCGTTCGCTTGGCCATTGGTTGCCCCCTCTGCTCGCGGCCCCGTTCTATCCGGGGCCGGGCTGATCCTGGTTGAAAAAGTCATCGCGCAGCCAGAAGGCGCGGAAGCCATTGCGCAGCCCTCTGAACTCGCCGTGTCCGTTTGCAAATGTGTCGCCCGGACGGCGGTCGCCGGCGTAGGTGTAGACGGGACGGTCGCGATATGCCCAGACTCGCAAAGCACCGGGATGTTGCGCGTCCACACTGCGGCCGGTGCGAGGATCGATGGTCATGACGCTCCAGGAGCGACTGGTCGGCTTGGCGTCCTGGGCTGCAGGGACGTAGGGAAAGGTCTGCAGGCATCGCTCCGGATCGCCGCCGCCACAGACAACCAGGCGATAGGCCTGCTCCTGCCGCGGATGATCGCAGCCAAGCTGGTCCTGGCTGTCGTCGCCGCAAAAATAAGTGTAGATCGTCTTGCCGTGCTGATCGGCAAGGACCTGTCCGGCGGTCGTGTCCTGCACCGTGAATCCCGGTGGCGGCGACGGCGCACGCTGGGTGTAGACGTTGTGCCAGCCCGGCACATCGCTGCCCCTGAAGCCGTTTGATCCAGTATCCAGACGATACTCGTAGAGCGGTTGACCGCGGTACGCCCATTGCTTGATGCCGGCAGAGCGCTCGATCAGCGACCACTCGCCCCGTGCACTGCCCTGCGGCACCACCGAGTACGCGGGCCCCAGCAACGGAACCCAGGTATCAGCGCAAGTCGCGTCACAGTTCGATTTCTGCGGAGTGTCGCGATCCGATGCATAGACCGAGCGGCCCTTGTCCGTGACCAGCAACCGTCCCGTACTCATCGTCTTCACCGCGAACCCGGGCGGCACATCGGGTGGCGGCCCGATGGGCGCGCGCATCGCTGGCGTATCACCGCCACGCTTGTCGGCCCTTCCGCCGAAAACATCTCCCGGAAGCTGATCGAGATAAGAGGTGTAGACGGGCAGGCCTTCATAGGCCCATTGCAGGGAGCCATCCTTGCGCTTGATGGTGCTCCACTTGCCGACGGGTTGCGCGTCGGCGTCGGCGAGAAACGGCGGCCACATCTGCGTGCAGGCGAGACGCTCATCGAGGTCCGGCAATTTGAGCCCGCCGGGATAGGGGCTCATCAAGCCGGCGCTGACGACGGAGGGAACATCGGTACATTCGGATGACCCGGCACGATCGCCGGCCTGACCATTGCGCAGCTGACGCAATGGCCATCGATACAGCGTTTTCCCCGCCGGGTCGGCGAACACCGGACCATCGAGCTCGGTGGCCTCCACGCGGACTCCCGGCGGCAAGGGAACGGCGCGAGATACTTCCTTCGGATTGTCGTCCGCACGCAGTGGACTGCAGGCGAGCGTAGCAACGATGCACGCAGCCAACAGACCTACGCCCCTGGGCATACGCCACCCTCGTTCACATCTGCTCGGGCCAAGGACCATACGCATCATCACGAAGGCATCGTCATGAAATTCTTGGCCGATATCTGCAGGTCGTAGCCATCCGGATCGCGGACATGAAAGCTGCCCTCGTAGTCGGGTTTCGGATCCAGGCCGCGACGCGTCAGCTCCTCTTCGACCTGCTTGCGGTCCCAGTCCTCGATGCTGTACGCAATGTGATCGACCACCGCCTTCTGCCCCGGCTGGCGCGAGTTGCGAGGAATGAGGACGGTATCGCCGAAAGTGAGGTAGCACTGCCTGCCGTTGTCCTCGCTGACCGCCATTCCAAGCAGCTCCGCGTAGAAATCCCGGGTGCGCGCGTAATCGGCAACGGTGAGTGAAATATGGTTCACGCCGACCGCCTTGAAGCCTTTGCGCTGGGCCAGCACCGGCGCGGCTACCGAGGCCGCCACCATGCCCAGCGCCAGGCTTTGCACCAGCTGGCGGCGCGAGATCCTGCCGCGCTCGAAATCAGTGAGGAGCTCTGCAACGACTTTTTCTTCTTTCACGATGTCACCTCAGAAATGGAAACGTGCTGCCGGCGGATCGGTACGACTTGACTGCGCCGTGGGATTCAACTCATGGCCCGGGGCTGTCTCATGCGAGCATCTCACTCACCTCGCTGGTGGTATTGTTGCTTTTCGTGCCCCACGAGTTCACATCGAGGCCGAGCACTTTCATGCCGGTGTAGCCCACGCGCACCGCAGTCGTTCCCTTGCCATCGATATGCAGCCCGGACTTGACGCGACCGCCGGCCCGACCCGCCGTGAACAGCGGGATGCCCTCGAGCGAGTGGACTCTGGCCCAGGCATGGTCGGTCGTCGCATAGATCAGGACATTGTCCAGCAGGGTGCCGTCGCCTTCCTTGACGTTGCGGAAAGCCTCCACGAAAGTCGCCCACGACTCCATCGCGCGACGCGTGAACCATGACGCCGTTGGCTGATATCCGAGTTTGCTGTCGACCCCTTCCTCATGGGTCGTCGTGTGATGTGGCTTCTCGTAGCCCGCCTTGATGGTGGTGGCCGACGATGCGGAATAGGCCATGTTGAAGACTCGCGTCTGGTCACACGCCACCGCCATCACCATCAGGTCGGTGAGCATCTTGTGGCGTATCGCCACGGCGTCGGAATCGATCCCGTTCTTGGGATCCTGGGCCGGCGCCGTCACTGCATGGCACGCGGCGATCGGCTCGGGCTTGGTGAGCTGTTGGTCGAACTGGCGCTCCAGGTCGCGCAGCGCGGTGAAGTACTGGTCCAGGCGTGCCCTGTCCTCGCTCCCCACGATCTTCGTCACCTCGCGAGTCCGGTCGAGCACTCCCGACAAGACACTCTTGCGCGCCATGACGCGCGGATTGGGAGTGAACGACTCGGCGTTCGGATCCTGATAGTCCGCGCCGAAAATCTGGCTGTAGAAATTGAGCGGCGAAGGCTCGGCGCTGTTCGGCGAATTCGCGTTCAAGTAGCTGAAGCTGGTGCGCATGTCGCCGGTCGCGGTGGCCGTCAGTGTCGGAAATCTCGAAGTGCGGCCGATCGCGCGGGCAATGGTCACGTCGATGGTTTCCCCGGGCCGATCTTCCGAACCGGTCGGCGCCTGCCCGGTGCGCATGATGACCCATCCGGTGTAGTGGCATATGTTCGGCGAGGAGTCGCGGAAGGCATTGAAGTTAGTGAACAGATTGATGTCGTCACGCACGCGGGCGAGCGCGGCGATCTCCTCGGGCAGGTCGTAGCCTGCGCCGAGCTTGTTGGGCACGAAGATCTTGGAGTTCATGCCCAGGCCCCAGAACCACGTCCCGAACCGAACCGGCAGCGGCGCGCCGGAAGCCAACGCCGTGCCGTTGTCGTTCAGGAAGCAATTCAGAAGCGGCAATCCGACGGTGACGATACCGCCGTTCAACATACCGCGAAGCACACGGCGACGCCCCAGACTCTCCAGCTTGCGCAGATTCTTCACTTGCGAGTTCCCCCTCGGTCGGCCACCACCTGCGTCTGTGCCGGCGTGGCAGCAGGTTCGGCGATGGAAGAGAATGCCGTGCTCATGGCGATCGTTCGCATCAGCTCCGGTACACGATAGCCGTCGGCCTCGAAGCGCTCTCGAAAATACGGCAGCACGATTTTTTCTTCCTTGATGTCGGAGCCGCCGACGCTGTAGCTGTACATTCGCTTGACCAGGCAAGCGGGCAGCCCCGGATTGTCGCGCAGCGCCTGCCCCAGACCGACGGCGTCGGTGAACGGCTTGCCATCGAGGTTGCCGCTCGCGTCGATCGGCGTACCGCCCTCTTGCGTACGGTAGCGGCCCGCACCATCGAAATTCTCGAGCGCCAGGCCGATCGGATCGGTGATCCTGTGGCAGCCGGCGCAGCTCGGGGCGGCCAGGTGCGCAGCAACCCGATCGCGTTGCGTCGGATAATGCGCATCCGGGTTCTCGAGCTGCGAGAAGTCCACGTTGGGCGGCGGCCGCGGCACGATCTGGCAGAGCAGCAATTCCCGCAGCGCCTTGCCTCGCAGCGTTGGCGAGCTGCGGCCGGGATGCGAATGACCGGCAAGGAAACTGACCTGGGTCAGCAGGCCCACCCTGGGGCTGTCCGCAGGCACCTCGAAACGCGACCAGCCGGGAGGTGCGCTCACGCCGTCGTAAAGAAGGGCAAGCGCCGGCGAGATGAAGGTTTCCCGAGACGTGAACAGGTCGCGGTAGTCACCCTTCTTGACCACCACATGATCGTAGATGGTGAGCAGAGTCTGCTCACGTGCATCCAGGAGCGTCTCACCGCTGAATGCCGGGTAGATTCCCGGATCTTTCGTCAGCACTGCAAATTCGTCGAATGCCAGCATGTCGTCGAAGAAGGCGCGCACGCCGGCCTCCAGTCGCGGGCTTGCGAGCATCCGGTCAACGGCCCGCGCCCTGCCCTTCGACGTGTACAGATCGCCGCGTTGCGCAGCCTGCAGCAGCTCGTCATCCGGCGCTGCGTCCCACAGAAAGAAACTGAGGCGGCTCGCCAGCGAATAGGCATCCAGGCGCTGCTGTCCTGGCCGCTTCGGATCGGGCTCGGTTTGATCGATGATGAAGAGCATGTCCGGCGAAATCAGCAGGCCCTCCAGGGCGACCGCCAGGCCGGCATAGAAATCCTTGAGGCGATCGGCGGCCGCGCCAGCCTCGGCGACCGTGGCAGCTTGTACCTTGGGATCCAGCGGCCTTCTCTGCAGCAGCCGGCCGACGACGCTCAGGAACTGCGTGGCGCACGCCTCATCGGCCGCATCTTCCCGGGCCGGCTTGCACGGAATGAGAAAGTTCCGGTGCTCCGGGCTGACGACTTGTTCTGCGAGGGCGCCGGCCGTGCGCTGGAACTCCCGCATCTGCCCGACAGTGATACCGGCCGTCGATCCACCGTTGGCCAGCAGGCCATCGACGCGGCGGAACGGAGCAAACTGCGTGGACAGCGTGATGTCGGGGCCGAATACGTACTCCACGGTATTGAAGTACTGCTTCTGCGAAATGAGCCGCGCATGCGCCGTCGACGTTGCATTCTGCGGCCCGCTGTCGACAGAGCAACCTTGGCCGGCCAGCGCAAAGGCGATGACACAGCACAGCCTGGCCGTCACGGAAGAGCGTTCGGGATGTCGCCCTGAGAAGACTGCGGAGAAGGGCATCGTCACGATTCATCCCTCTTTTGCACTACGCACGAAGCTTCGAAAATCCCGGCAAGCGCCCAGCGGGCGATGCGGCCTTCACACGCTGCAGAAGCGCGTTGCAGTTGCATCGCGCAATCATCCAGATCGCCGTCTCGACCGAATATGCCAGAGATACCCAGGTCGACCAATACCACGGCGATGGTATGCATTCGGCCTGTGAAATCAGCGGTCTCGGAGGCCTGCAAGCCCCCGAGACCGCGTGCCGCATCGTCGTTCTGTCGCAGTGCCGCGAAGCACCTACGACCACGTCATGGTTCGCTCTTCCTTTAGAACCGCTGCCCGAACTGCACGCCAATCATCCGCGGCGGCACGATCACGTCGTACACGGACGTGGAGCCGCAGAGCGTCACCGTGCAATCCGAGTAGCGCTGCCTGGTGGCGCGCCGGTCGAACGCGTTCTTCACGAACAGGTCCACGGAGTAGCTGTTCTTCTTGATTCCCATGTACAGGTTGGCGAGCCCATAAGGCGGCAGCTTGCCGAGAATGTCCCGCTGTCGAACGCGCATCTCCGGCCACACTCCCGTCTGGTACATGAAGTCTCCAGACACGTACGCGTCGTAGCTCAGCCACGGGAAGCTGTAACGCGCACTGAAGTTGGTCTTCACCTTGGGCGAACCGGGAAGCTGTGTTCCGGTCGGCGCCAGCGGCGCGAACGGAGCACGGCCCGGCACGACGCAGGGATCGGAAGTAACGGGTTTGCCGTCCGCATCGGTACGGCCGCAATAGTTGGTGCTGAGATAGGCGTCGGCGTAGGTCCCGGCCAACATCAGGGTCAGGTTGGACAACGGCGCCCATTCGATCTGGACATCCGCGCCCTTCACCTGTGCCGAGCCGGCGTTCGCGATGGAAGCAATGCCGTTCGAGCCGGTGAAGTTGAACTGGAAGTCCTCCCACTCGCCGTAATAGAGGGCGGTGTTGAAGCGCAGCCGATTGTCGAACCAACTGGTCTTCCAGCCGATTTCATAGTTCGAAAGGAAGTCCTCTATGTAAGGGATCGCCTCGTCCACGCGGTTCACGCCACCAGGCCGGAAACCGCGTGAATACGTGGCATACACCAGATGGTGATCGGTGAGCTTGTAGGACACGCTGACCTTCGGGGTCCAGCCCTTGCCGTCGGTCTGCTTGTCGAGGTTGAGACAGGGCGCCTCCCGCCACGGCTCCACGGTCAAACACATCTGCTCGCCGTTGTAGGATCCTCCCGGTCCCGGCGGGCCGCCCGGATACAACGGCGGCGGCGGCGAAGTGCCATAGGCATTGGGGCCGAAGCCATAGAACCCTTTGAGCGAGTTGTCGTATTCGAACCGGCGCAGGCCGGCGGTCAGCGTCAGTTTCGACGTGATGTCCCAGTTGGCCTCGCCGAAGATGGCCGTGTCCTTGTTCAGCCGCTCCTGGTAGAGCAGGTAGCTGGTATTGGGCCAGCCGGTGAGGGTGTACTGCGGCTGGTCGACATGCTCCCAGCGGAAGGAGCTGACGTAGAACTGCTTCTGCAGGTTGTAGAACAGGCCGGCCACGAAACGCACCGGCTTGTCTTGCGGTGAGGCGATCCGCAGCTCGCTGCTGTACATGCGGTAGGAGGCGCCGCCCTGCGTGTACGAGCCGCTGGTAGCGGGCCACCACTCGGAATACGCGTCGTAGAACACCTCGTAGTCGACGTAGTCGCTGCGGCTATGCGTATCTCTGCGCAGCGCGCCTCCGGCATACGTGATGTCGAAGTTTCCGATCTTGCCCTGCACGGTCAACATCGCATCCACCCAGTCGTCACTCGCATGCGTCGGCGAGAACTCCTTGATCGACAGTTCGTCCGGCAAGGCGCTGCCGCGCGTGGGATCGTACCAGTGCTGCTGCGAGAACTTGCCGTCCGTATTGGTCTGCTGGGCGATCACCGCGGGCGTGACCGTCCAGTTGTCGTTCAGGTCGATGCGCAGTGCAGCCCGCGCGCCCATGAGGCTTACCGTGTTGTAGTGATCCTTTTCGAAACCGGCGTTGTTGCGCTCCACGCCGCTGCCAATCACCGTTCCATAGACATTGTCGATGTAGCCGGAGCGCTCCTCGTACCAGCCCACCAGTCGCGCCGCGACCTTCTCGGATATCGGCAGATTCACGAACCCTTTCACCGTGCCGCCGACGGTTCCGTTCTTGATCGTGTTCAGCTCCAGGTTGTATCCGCCCTCGAAGCGGGTCGGGTCCGGCTTGTTCGTGATGACGCGAACCGTTCCAGCCTGCGAGCTGGCCCCGTACAGCGTTCCCTGCGGCCCCGGCAGCACTTCCACTCGCGCGATGTCGTACATGTGGATGTCGATGGGACCGGAGATGGTCGTCACGGGCTGCTCATCCAGATACATGCCGACGGTCGGCAGCGAACCGGCGCTGCTATTCGTGCCACTGGAGATGCCGCGCAGCGTCATCTGCGCGTTTCCAGGCCGCGACTCCGTGAAAGACAGGGATGGAATCTTCAACGCGTAATCGTTGAAGCTCCTGACCTGCATCCGCTCCAATGACTGCGAGTCGATGGCGGTGACTGCAATCGGCACGTCCTGCAGGTTTTCGGTGCGTTTCGATGCCGTAACGGTCACCTCCTCCAGCCCTCCCACGCCGACGGCCTGCTGCGCCTGGGCCGCGTTGAGAACGGAAAAAATCGCAACCGCGACGGGCGTGCATCGGCCCAGAGCTGCCGGCATGCGAATCGGCGGCGGTAAGCAATCAGTCCGCTGTGTCGATCGATGGCGGTTCATTGGTTCTCCCCCTTGGTGATCGCAAGATCAGGATCGGTTTTGTGAGTAAGCGATGATCGTCCTGCATTGAACTGGCAGCAGCCTTCAGTGGAGCGGGCCACGGCTCATGGCCTCGCCCGCGAGCCACTGTGTTCCGGAAAATCGGCTGTCGCACCTGATGCGAATTGCTGTTGGAAAACGCAGAAAGCGCTACGCCACTGAATGGCGATGGGCATCGCTGCGCTTCGCGTCGATCGGGCAAGCGCCACGAGACTCGCGCTCAAGAAACTGTTTGGCATCTCGTCGACGAAGTACGCCATGCAAGCACCTTGCTGCAGGATGTTACTGATTGCGACTCGAATACGGCGCAAGCGCTCGATACGCGACCGAATATGCCACGCAGGTATGGGGGGTCCAATACCACGACAATAGTAGGTTGCATGATCCACAGTGCCGCCGAGAAGGCTCATTCTTCATCCGGGAACCGGCTGCGCTGCGCAGGCCCGTAGCTCGCCAGCGGATCGTTGTCGATTCCGTACTCGGTCGCCACGACGGCGTCGAGAAACAAGGTGAACATCTCCGCCTGGGAGCCGATGCCGAGCTTGGAATAGATGTGCTTGCGGTGCACCTTAATGGTGCTCATCGCGATATTGAGACTGCGCGCGATGAGCTCGATCGATTTGCCGCGCAACAGAAGCTGCAGAATCTCGAACTCCCGGTCGGTCAGCACCGAGCGGCCGAAATTCAGCCGCGCATTCTCGATCCGCCGATGCAGATGCACACGATCGACCTGCGCCGTGCCGCCGGCATCCGCAGAGAATGAGCGCCACGTGCGGTGCAACGCAGCGGTGACCAGAGGAGCAATGCAGCGCGCCGCCTCCAGCTCCGTGGCACTGAAATACTTTCCGCCGATTGCACGGCCCAGAGAAAGGTTCAGGTAACCGCCGATGCCGTCGCTGCAACAGAAACACACCTCGTCGAGCAATCCTGCAGAGCGGTAGTGGGCCTTGTAGTACTCGCTGGTGGAGAACTTCTCCTTGGTGAGCTCGCGCAGCGAGATGAAACCGCGCTGCGAGCAGTGTTCGAGCAGCAGGTAGAAAGGATCGAGCGCGTAATTGCCGAGAAGATAGTCTTCGATTCGGTTCTTCCGGCATTCGTGGTGCGTGCGCTCGTAGAGCAGCCGCGGAGGCCCACCACCCGGATAATGAAGAATCAACGCGCTGTCGATGCGCAGACGCGCAACCAGCTCGTTGGTGAGCGCGATCGTGTTGCTGGGGGTAAATGCGTCCGCAAAGATCTCGCCGAGGACCTGGTACCACTGCATCGATGCAATGCCGACCTTCGACAAACCGCGCCCCGAAGGTGCGTCGCGTTGCTTGGTCCTGGTCATCGACTCCGGCCTCGGCTGAACACCCGGCGACGGGCCCGGCGGGCCGGCGCGATCGCCACGGCTCGCTTTGCCGCATGCTAGTATATTCAAAGCAGATGCTCAATTTTATTAGCACTGCTTTATTAGCACTACGCCGCACGGCCTGATTTTCGTCCGCACGCCTCGCGGGCGAATGGCTCGTTCAGGCAACGTGCGTTGCGATCGATGCCGTCGGCCGGCAGACACAGCGGCGGCGGCCGCCGCCGCACGTCTCAGCCGAGATGGATCCAGGCCGATTTCGTTTGCGTGTAACCCAGCAGGCTTTCCAGGCATTTGTCGCGACCCTGCCCGGACTGCTTGTAGCCGCCGAACGGCTGGGTCATGTCGCCATCGTCGAAGCAGTTGACCCAGATCACCCCAGCCTCCAGACCACGAATGGCCTTGTGCGCGGTTGCGAGATCCTGCGTCCATACCGATGCGGCCAGGCCGTAGATCGAGTCGTTGGCGACTCGCAGAGCGTCCTGCAGCCCATCGATCTCGATGGCTGCCGCAACCGGCCCGAAGATCTCCTGCTGCGCGATCACCATCGTGTTGCGTACCCCGGAGAACAGAGTCGGATTTACATAGCTGCCGGGAAGCGATGGCGCGTCACCTCCGAATTCGAGACGTGCGCCCTCCTTCATGCCCTTGCCGATGTAGTCCATGACACGCGAGCGGTGCTGCGAGGTGACGAGAGGACCGAGCGTGGTTTGCGGATCCAGCGGATCTCCAGCCGTGAAGGCATTCTTTCCCAGCTCGACGAACCTTTGCAGAAAGGCCTCCGCGATGCGTTTGTCGATGAGCAGGCGCGAGCCGGCGCTGCAGGTCTCGCCCATGTTGCCGTAGATGCCGTTGATCGCGTACGTCACGGCACGATCGAGGTCGGGCAGATCGGCCAGGAAGATCTGCGGCGACTTGCCGCCACACTCGAGACTTACACGCTTCATGTTCGACTGGCCGGCATAGACCAGCATCAGCTTGCCCACCTCGGTCGACCCGGTGAAGGCGATCTTGTCCACGTCCGGGTGCAGGGCCAATGCAGCACCGGCCACCGCACCCACGCCGTTCACGACGTTCAGCACCCCGGGCGGCCCACCTGCTTCGATGAACAGCTCGGCCAGCAGCAGCGCCGACAAGGGCGACTGTTCGGCGGGCTTGAGCACCACGGAATTGCCCGCCGCCAATGCGGGCGCGATCTTCCAGGAAGCCATCATGAGCGGATAGTTCCACGGCACGATGCAACCGACGACACCCAGCGGCTCACGCAGGATGTAGTGGAAGGCGCTCGCGGCTGTCGCGGTCACCATTCCGTCGATCTTGTCGGACAGCTCCGCGAAATAGGCGAAGGTCTGCACCGAGGCAGGAACGTCGATCGCCAACATGTCGCGCACGGGCTTGCCCATGCACAAGGTGTCCAGCAGCGCGAATCGCTCGGCGTTCGTTTCTATCAACCTGGAGAAGCGGGAAAGCACGTCCAGCCGGTCGCGCGGCGCCATGTGGCGCCACACGCCATCCCTGAATGCCCTGCGACCCGAGGACACCGCCTGATCGATATCCTCTGCCGTTCCTGCCGCAACCTCACACAGCGGCAGAGCGGTTGCAGGGTTGATGACCTGGAACACCTGGCCGCTCTTGCTCGCGACAGGATTGCCATCGATGAAATGACCGGTCGCATACTCGATGCGGCCGGCACGCGCCCGCCAATCGTCAGCAGAGAGTTCGACGCTCATCCAGATTCTCCGAAGTTCATGACAGCGATGCCCTCCCGACGCTCAGCGACCGTGATCGGTCTCAGCCGAAGCTGTCGGCAGGAATTTCGATGATCAGGACCTGACGCCGGGCACCGAACGACGCGAGCGCCGCCTCCAGTTCGGATAGCGACGTAACTTTCAGGTACGGATATCCATACGCGCGCGCGATGTGTCCAAAGTCCGGGGGCGAGACATCGACGCCTTCCGGGGTAATTCCCACTGCCAGCATCGACGTGCGTATCTCGCCGTAACCGCCGTTGTTCCAGATGATGATTGCAGTCCAGGCGTCGACGTCCTTGAGAACGGCGAGTTCGGCCATCGAGAACTGCAACCCGCCGTCACCGACGATGCAGACCACTGGCCGATCCGGCGCAGCCAGCCCCGCTCCCGTGGAAGCAGGCAGGGCGTAACCGAGCGTTCCGTAACCCGTGGCCGAGTTGAACCAGGAACCGGCAAACGCTGCGTTGAAACCCAGATTGCCGCCGTACACGAGCTGCGTCGAATCGCCTACGAGCACGGCGGTCGGCAGCGTATCTCTGATCAGATCCAGGACACGCACGTGATGTTCGAGCTGGGGTGAAACGGCCGTGATCGCCTCGAGCCCGGCCTGACGCGCCCACGCAGCACGCGCACTGCCTTCCGAACTGGACGAGGCGGGATAGTCGAACGATTCCAGCCAGGTCAGTGCGGCAATCGCGTTCCCGCACAACCCAACCACGGGCGTGGCGCCGCGATCCATCTGATCCGGATCGATCTCGATACGAATCAGGTTGGACGGTTCCGGAAAGCTGCCGATCACGTTGATGTCGTAGTCGGTGGGCCCCATCTCGGTGCCCACGGCCAGCACGATGTCGGCAGACGCAATCAGCTCGCGGATCGGCGGCAAGGACGGGCTCATCGGCACGGCAAGCGGATGCCCGGCCGGAAGAATGCCGCGGCCGTTCACCGTCATGACCACCGGGGCATCCAGACGCTCTGCCAATTTCCTCAGCACCCCGGCGGCGCGAACCGCCCCTCCGCCTGCCAGGATCACCCGGCGGCGCGCGGAACGCAGTCGTGCCAGGGCCGACTCGAGCAGTTGTTCGTCCGGCCGAAGCGGCCGTGAGCTCACTTCCGGAAGTGGCAGCCCGGACCCGTCAGCCGCAAGCAGATCCAGCGGCACCTCTATATAGACCGGGCGTGGCCGAGCCGATGCAAAAAGTTCGAAGGCCCGGCCCAGCGCGACCGGAAGCTCCTGCGCGCTGCGGATCTGGAAACTTGCACCAGCAACGCCCTGCGCCAACCCGCATTGATCTGGCAGTTCGTGCAGAAACCCCCGACCACTGCCGGCATCGCCTCGCCGGTTGCTGCTCGAGACCACCAGCAAGGGAACCGAATCGCCGTACGCCTGCCCCATCGCAGTCGCAATGTTCGTCAGCCCCGGTCCGGAAATGGTGAAGCACACACCGGGCAGGCCGCTGACGCGAGCGTAGCCATCCGCCATGAAACCGACGCCCTGCTCGTGCCGGCCCGTGACATGGCGGATCGGCCCGTCTGCCAGTCCCCGGTACAGCTCCAGGTTGTGCACGCCGGGAATTCCGAATACATGGCGGACGCCACGCGCGGCCAATGCATCAACGATGTACGCGCCGATCGTTTTCATGCTTCGCTTGCCGACTTCCCGGCCAGATTGCACGCCACGGCAGGTTCGACAGCGTGCTGCCGCGACCAGTCGAGCGGTTCGACGCGGGGCAGCATCCACACCCATCCGACCAGGCCCAGGACGTTCAATGCGCCCGCGAGCACGAAGGCGCTTGCGAACTGGCCGGTCGCGTCGAGCAGGACGCCGGTGATGACCGGCGCGACGATGCCGGCAACGTTGCCGCATGCATTCTGGATGCCCACCCAGCGGCCGGTCGCATTCGGGCCGGCCATGATCTGCGGTATCGCGTAGTACCCGGGAGAGGCCAGCCCGACCACGACCTGGAAGATCCATAGGGATGCGATACAGCCTTCGATCGGCAACAGCACCATGCCGATCATGCAGGCCATGGAGCCGACGTGGTTCAGGGCCATCAAGGATTTGTAAAGAGCATTCGGAGAGCGGCCAGTGCGGGTCCAGGACGCAAGGAATGAGCCCGCCGCCAGAGAGCTGAGCGCATTGATCAGATACGCGCTTCCGGCAACGACGGCCATTGCTTCCATGGAGAAATCGCGTTCCTTGACGAGATACACCGGCAGCCAGGACAGGATGAAATAGAAGTTGTAGTTGCCGGAGAAATGTCCGAGAGACGCGCCCCATAGTCCGCGTTGTCGCAGGATCTGCCGGTAACTCGGAGCCTCGAGCGCAGGCGCCGCGCTGGTGGTCTGGACCTGCGGCTGCGGGCGTATTCGCGCTATGGGCCATACGAAAATGAGTGACACGACGCCGAAGATGACGAAGACCGAGCGCCAGCCGACGACCGGCATCAGCAGTCCGCCCAGGAGCGTGCCTATCGCCGGTCCCACCAGATAGGCAAAGCCCAGCACGCCGTTGGCCATGCCGATCTGCGCTGGCCGCAGCTGCCTCGCGAACAAATGCGACGCGCACGGGAATCCGGCACTTTCGCCGACGCCCAGCAACAAGCGCAGCAACAGCAACGACCAGAACCCGACGGCGACACCGGTCAGCAAGGTCGCCAACGACCATATGACGATGCCGGCGGCGAGAATGCGGTGGGCGCCATATCGTTCCGCCAGCCAGCCGGCCGGAATCATCGCAACCACGTAGCTGTAGTAGAACGCGGAAAGCAGAACGCCGAGCTGGGTCGCGGAAAGCCCGAGCTCACCTTGCAGCAGCGGCGCCGCGGTGGCGAGATTGCCGCGATCGACATAATTGATGAGGAGCGCCACGGACACCAACAGCACCAGCTGCGTGGGTGAAGTCGATTTCCGCGAACCGTTGTCTGCCGCCATTCTCCCCCCTTGAATCGATTCGCGCTCGGCAGTGACGCACGTCACTGCCGGCGGCGCCCCGTCGGGAACGCTGCCACCGCAGGTGGACTACGACGCTCGCCGCTGCGGCGCAGATGGATATGTATCGAGCACTGCGCCCAGCACTGATTTCAGCGGCTCGAGCCACGGCTCGAACTTGCGCCACTGCTCGAGCCCCTCACGAAAGATCGGCCGGCGCACCTGCTCGGAGCTCGCGGTGCGCACTGCGCGTGTGTTCTCGTAGAACCGCAGGCAAGCCTCCTCGAACGACAGGCCGCAGTACCTCAGCAATCCGCGGACCTCGCCTTCGACATCCTCGACCAGCGACTCGTAGTAGACGCGATGAATCCGGCCCGGCAGCACCTGGTCGATGTGATCCATCAGCTCGACGTAGTCCCGGTAATAACGCCCCAGGTCCTGCAGGTCGTAGCTGAAGTGCTGCCCCTTGGCAAAATGCTGCTTGAACATCGAGAAGCAGCAGGCCAGCGGATGACGACGGACATCCACGATCTTGGCGTTCGGCAAGGCCAGCGCGATGAGCCCGACATGCAGCCAGTTGTTGGGCATCTTGTCGATGAACAATGGAGCGTCGCTCTTGCGATGCGCGCCCGAGCGGCGCAGATATTCATCGCCCAGGCGGCGAAGCTGTTCGCCATCCAATGCAGCCAGCGACGCCGGGTACTCGTCCCCACCCGTCACTTCGGGTGCTTCCAGCGTGCGCGACAGATCGATCAAGTGACTGAGCTCCATCGTGCCCTCGACCTGCGAGTGGCTCGACAGAATCTGTTCGACCAGCGTCGAGCCTGCGCGCGGCATGCCGACGACGAAGATCGGATCCCTGGCGGCAGCGCCGCCCCCATTGCGCCCGGCAAAGAACTCGCGCGTATATAGCGCCTTGCAGCGCCCGACGAGCGCCGTAGTCTTCTCGGCCCGGTAATGGATCTGCGCTCGACGGATCCGATTGCCTTGCTGGTAGTGATGGAAGGACTGATCGTATTCCTGCAGGTCTTCGTAAGCCTTGCCGAGCGCAAAATGCAGATGCAGTTCGTCATCGGCGCATTCGCGCACCGCCTTCAATGCACCTTCCATCGACCCCACGTCTTCGATCGAGAACTTGAACGTCTTCAGATTGGAAAGCGTGAACCAGGCCTGGCCGAACGTCGGCAGCAATGCGAGGCATTTTCTGCAGGCCTGGATGGATTCGTCCTGGCGACCGACCGTCCTGAGCACATGCCCGTAGTTCAACCAGATCCTGGCTTGCGACGGGTACTCCCGAAGCAGTCCGCAGTACAGATCGATGGCCTCGGCGTATTCCCCGACCGATACCAGGAACAGGGCCTTCAGACTGCGGTAGTTCGGATTCTCCGGCTGGATATCCAGCAACACACCGATCTGACCCAGGGCTTCGACAGGCCGGTTCAGGCGATTGAGCACCATCGCATGGTGCGCCCGGGCTTCTGCGAAGCCGGGTGCCAGCTCCAGACAACGCACCAGCAGGATTTCTGCATCGGTGAATCGTCCCAGGCGAGCCGCCACCTCCGCCAACATGCGGATTGCCGCGACATCCGTCGGTCGTTCCTTGAGGTATCCGCGCAGCAGCGCCTCTGCCGCGGGAATCTCGTTTGCACAAAGTGCAGAGGCGGCACGCAACAGAACAGGACTTCGCGCTGCCCTTCTTACATGCTGCGCGTACGCAGCATCCGCCGCCTCGGTGTCGCCCATGGCCGAGTAGTGATCAGCCAGCGCCCGCCAGACATCCGGCAGATCAGGATTGAGTTCAGCGGCACGGCGTAGGGACGCAACCGCAGCTTCACCGCGTCCTGCGGACGCCAACGCATGGGCATATTCGAGATGAACGACTCCTGCTTCCGGCAGAAGCTGGGTCAGTCTCTCGAGCGTGGTTACGGCTTCGGCCGTTCTCTTCAGTTTGCGCTGTGCGATCCCGGTGATCAGGGTCGCGATCGGATGCTCGCCTACGGCCACGACCACATCGCTCGCCAGACGCAACGCCTCTTCCGGTCGCTCTTCGAGCACGTCGAACGCATGCGCCAGGCCATCGTCGGCGCCGCCGGCAGCGTTGCGGGTCGTGTAAATGTCCGCACTCATGGCAATGACGCCACCTCAGCACCCCTGATCGCCGGATCGGATACATGATCGATCCAGCGTCCCCTACCAGCCGAATTATCGAAAATCCGCTCTCGAGTGAGTTCTCCTGGCGATTCGCCGCTGCAACGCGGCGCTCACAAGAATAGGTCAGATGTTCAGACAACTAGCCACCCGAGTCAATGGGCCGACTGCGGCCTCTCGTTGAAAGAGCAAAGGAGGAGATTTGCTTGAAACTAATATAGGTGAGGTATCGAGAGCCGCTGGTCGCGAGCAGCGGCGCAATAAATTTCCGCCGATGCGATCGGCATGACATGAACGCTTCGCCGATGACATCGATCGCATCGAGCCGTGCGCACCTGGTGCGTCGCCGAGGCTCCATCGATCACTACATGCTGCCGATGCGCGGCGCATATTCGACGGCAAATGCTAACCTGCCCGGGGTATTGATTAGCTGCTGCGCTTACGTACAAATGTGGCGCAGAGGTCGTTGTCTCATCGCACGGTCGACTGGGAAACCATAGGCCAAACTCCCAGTCCCACGCCAGGAGAAGTTGAGTGAGCGAATCCCTGAAGAGCCTGCTGGGCGACTACAAACCCGGATTCTCGTTGCCCGGGGACGTTTATCGAGATCAGAGCATCTACGACCGCGAGATCGATTCGATCTTCATGAAGTCGTGGCACTGCGTGGGGCATCAAAGCCAGGTCCCCGAGCGCGGCGACTATTTCCTGTTCGAGATCGCGAGCGAGTCCGTCATCATCGTCCGCGATGGCGAAGGAAACATAAACGCGCTGTTGAATGTCTGCCGCCACCGCGGCTCCCGCATATGCGATGACGCCACCGGGCACCAGACGCGGCTGGTGTGCCGCTATCACGGCTGGGCGTACGGCCTTGACGGCTCGCTGCGCGCTGCGAGCCGAATGCCTGAAGGTTTCGACAAGTCCTGTCACGGCTTGCATCGCCTCCAGGTCCGGCAGCTCGCCGGCCTCATCTTCATCAATTTCGATCCGAACCCGGTGGCCTTCGAGGCGATCGAAAACGACCTCAGCGCCCCGTTGGCGCCGTACCAGCTGGATCGCGCCAAGGTTGCGTATCGGAAGAACTATCCGATCACCAGCAACTGGAAACTCTGCGTCGAAAACTACTGCGAGTGCTACCACTGCCAGCCGGCTCATCCCGAGTATTCGGTCGGCCACAGCCGCGCCGTCAGCGCAGCCGAACAGGCCGAGATGCTGGAACAGACCAAGCCGCGCTCCATGGCGGCTGGCCTCACGGACATGTTCTACCTGCGCAAGTCCTGGCTCGATGCCGGCGCGCTCGGCACCGACCGCGGTTACAAGCGCTACTCCCTGATGCGCGGACACCAGACCGGCAGCCGGGATGGAAAGCCCGTTGCTCCGCTGCTTGGCGCACTCAAAAGCTACGACGGCGGCGCCACCGATCTTCACCTCGGACCGTTCATGTTCGGCCTGGCGTACTGCGATCACGTCGTGCTCTATCGCTTCACGCCGCGCGGACTACGCAACACGGACTGCGAGATCACCTGGCTGGTCAACGGCGCCGCCGAAGAAGGCAAGGATTACAACCTTGCCGACCTGACCTGGCTGTGGGACGTCACGACGATCGCGGACAAGACCATCATCGAGAGAAACCAGGCCGGCGTCGATTCGCGCTTCTATCGGCCGGGGCCACTGTCGGTGATGGAAGAGTTCACCGGCAAGTTCCTGCAGTGGTATGCCAAGACGATGACGTCGGCGGCAGGCTAGCGGCAGGCAATACGGCAACCCTTGCCAGGGCAGACTCGTCCGGTTCGATGGCCGTCATCCGCCATCGAACCGGTCGCCGCCACCTATTAAAGGGTGGTGGTCGCCCGCTTCAGTAGACCACGACGCTGCGGATGGACTCGCCTCGCGTCATGAGATCGAACGCCTCGTTGATCCGCTCCAATGGCAGCTGGTGGGTGATCAGCGAATCGATATCGATCTTCTTGTCCATGTACCAGTCGACGATCTGCGGCACCTGGGTGCGCCCGCGCGCACCGCCGAATGCGGTTCCCTGCCATACGCGACCGGTGACCAGCTGGAACGGCCGCGTCGAGATCTCCTGGCCCGAAGCAGCCACGCCGATGATCGTCGATACGCCCCAGCCGCGGTGGCAGCACTCGAGCGCCTGACGCATCAGCGCCGTGTTGCCGACGCATTCGAACGTGTAGTCCGCGCCGCCGCCGGTCAGATCGACGATATGCCCCACCAGATCGCCCTTGATCTGGCTGGGATTGACGAAGTGCGTCATTCCGAACTGTCGCGCCAGGCTTTCGCGGGCCGGATTGAGATCGACGCCGACGATCATGTTGGCGCCGACCATCTTCGCGCCCTGAATGACGTTGAGCCCGATGCCGCCGAGCCCGAATACCACCACGTTCGCCCCGGCTTCCACCTTGGCCGTGAACAGCACCGCGCCGATGCCCGTAGTCACGCCGCAGCCGATGTAGCAGATCTTGTCGAACGGTGCGTCCTCGCGCACCTTTGCCAATGCAATTTCAGGCAGCACCGTGTAATTGGCGAAAGTCGAGCAACCCATGTAGTGCAGGACCGGCTTGTTGCGGTACGAAAAGCGGCTGGTGCCATCCGGCATCAGCCCCTTGCCCTGCGTCGCACGAATTGCCGTGCACAGATTCGTCTTGTGCGAGGTGCAGCTCTTGCACTCGCGGCACTCGGGCGTATAGAGCGGAATGACGTGGTCGCCCTTGCGGAGGCTTTTCACGCCTTCGCCCACCTCGACCACCACACCGGCGCCCTCGTGACCGAGGATGCACGGAAACAGTCCTTCCGGATCGGCACCCGACAACGTGTACTTGTCGGTGTGACAGATGCCGGTCGCCTTGATCTCGACCAGCACTTCGCCCGCCTTGGGGCCGGCCAGCTGTACGGTCTCGATGGAAAGTGGCTGGCCCGCCTCGAAGGCGACAGCTGCGCGAACGTCCATGGCAGACCCCTTTTAGGACTTCAGTACGCCCGAGGCCTTGGCAACGTGAGTTGCAATGAAGTCCATCAGCGGCGGCGACAGGCAATCGTAGGGCTCGAGCCCCAGCTCACGCAGCCTGGCCCGCACCGCATCCTGATTGGCCGGATCGGCACCCGCTTCGATGATCGAAGAAACGAAGGCGGCGAACTGCGGCGCCGACCAGCCGGATTGCGGCGACAGCTCGGTGTGGATGAAATCCAGGCCGAAGAATGGATGCTTGGTGTTCTCGATGCGCCCGAACATGTGCACGCCGCAGCCCTTGCAGGCGTAACGCTGGATCGTTGCATTCTGGTCCACGATCGCGAGCTTCTCGGCGTGCTCGCTGACAGAGAGCTTGTCGCGCGGCACTACCGCGACCAGCGAGAACTGGGCACCACTCGGCTTCCAGCACTTGGTGCAGCCGCAGGCATGATTGTGGGCGGATTGTGCCTTGACCGAGACGACGACCTGGTCGGTCGCGCAATGACACTGCAGCGTCCCGCCCGAGAAATCCTGCGCACCCGGTTTGATGCCACGATCGACCGAAGGATGGATCGAAACGGTACCACTCATGACTGCGCCCCCTCATCCGGTTTGATTTCAAAGCCGACTGTAAGACCGGCTCGATGCTCGTTCAACAGTGTGTCGATCTCGACACACCCGGACGCCGGCGGAGCCCTACCCCAAGGCGGGCCCGAGTTTATGCTTGCTGAGTTTTCGATAGAGCGTCTTGCGGCCGATGCCCAGTGCACGGGCAGCCTGGCTGACGTTCCAATCCCAGTGCTGCAACGCGTCCAGCAGCGCACCGCGCTCGGCGGCGGCGACCGCCGTACGCACGGGCCGGATTTCCGTTTGCGCTGTGCAGCCGGGCGTCATCGCAGGGGACTGCACCCGCAAGTAGTATCGAGCATGGCCTCCCCGTTCGAGCGGCGGCCGGCAGCGGAACACGGACGGGTCACGTGACGACGCGACCTGGTCTGCATCGATTCCGAACAACTCCTGTATCGACCTTCCGAGCACTTGCTGCTGTGCACACACGCCGAGCAGGTGCAGGGCGGCCCGGTTGGCGCCCGTGACTCGCCCCCCGTCATCGACACTGACGACGCCCTCGAGCACGGTGCCGATGTGGTGGCGAGTCGGACTGAAACTCACGATGCGCTCATGCGTGGATTGCTGCAGCAGCCGGTTCTCGATGTCGAGGACGGCAAGATCGAGCAGGGCCAGCATGGGCGCGTGCGGCGGGAGGTTGTGACAGGAAATATCCAAGGCCCCGAGCAGCCCACCTCGCGGATGGAACACCGGCATGGCGAAACAGGTGAGCCCTTTGTTCTGTGCGAGAAAATGATGGTTCTGTTCGATGATGACAGGCTCGCGATCCACCAGACACGTGCCCATGCCGTTGGTGCCCTGCTCCGACTCGCTCCAGATGGCACCAACCCGCAATCCACGCGCCTGCTGCGCGAACGCCGGCAACGCCATGTAGTGGAGAATCACGCCTTCGGCATCCGTGAATATCGCGCAGAGGGTGCGGTCGAAAGTCGCAGAAAGCCGCAGCATCGCGGCACGCACGATGGCATAGGTCGGCCCCAACGAAGCCCGCCGACGACAAAGATCGGCGGAATCGACGACGCTCGGCCTGCGCGGTTGCGCCGGATCCAGCGAATGCTGTTCAAGGCAGCGACGCCAGGAACGCATCACGCGCTGCTCGGCCGGGGTGGTCACCCTGCGATGAGCTACGGCAGATTCGACAGCTTGGCGATGGCCAATCGCGCTCGCCGGCAGCTGGTTTGCGTACTTCACCGTGTTCCTCTTGCCTGGGGAAACATCGATCGTTCATACCCGCGACAGTCGATGGCCGCCACAACGCAAAGCCGCATCGCGAAGCTCTCCAGCCCGCGATAATCAGGCAGGCGGTGGCTCGAACGACTTGAGCGGCACGGATTCATCCGCAAGCAGTGCTGCGTCAATGCGACTGCCGCGCGGCAACAGGCGCTTCGCCATCATGAACTCTTGCGGTCGATTGACGGCATCGCAAGCGATCAGGCGCTGCTCCTGTAGATAGAAGGCCGCGAACGAGCGACCGCTCGGCGAGCCGCGCAGCACGACCTGATCGTAGCCGCTGGACAAGCCCGCGATCTGCAGTTTCAGGTCGTACTGGTCCGACCAGAACCAGGGCACGGCCGCGTGCGGCCGCTGCCCGCCCACGAGCGATGCGGCAGCCGTACGGGCTTGCTCGACCGCATTCGGCACGGATTCCAGCCGCACTCTGCGGCCGGTAATGGCCTCGGGAAAATTGGCGCAGTCGCCCGCTGCGACGATGTCCGGATCGTTCGTGCGCGCATATTCATCGACGACGATGCCGTTGTCGACGGCGAGACCGGCTTGCTCTGCGAGCTCCGTGTTCGGCACCAGCCCGATCCCCACGATCACGAGATCGGCCGCGATCGAGGAGCCGTCGCTGCAGCACACGGCGGTGATCGTCTCATCGCCAGGACCGAATTCGAATCCGCGAACTTCGACGGCCGTGCGCAAATCGACGCCCGCTTCGCGATGCACGCGCTCGTAGAATGAAGACACTTCCGGCGCCGTGACGCGGGCCAACACCCGCGGCAAAGCCTCGAGCACGGTAACACTCAGGTTGCAAGCCATGGCCGAGGCCGCCACCTCCAAGCCGACATAGCCGCCGCCGACGATGACCAGGCGGCGCCCGGGGCTGAAGTGCGCGCGAATGTTCCGGACATCGTCGATCGTTCGCAGATAGTGGAAATTGCCGGCACGCTCAGCTCGCTGTCCGTCCGCGATGGCCAGACGCCGCGGCCGCCCGCCTGTCGCCAATCCGAGCTTCGCATACGCTCGCTCGGTGCCGTCGGACAGTACGATCGTTTTCGATTGTCGATCGATACGCGCAACGCGGGTGTCCAGCACCAGCTCGACGGCTGCTCGCTCGTATGCAGCCGGCTGCCGCAGACGCAGAGAAGCCTCCTGTAGCTCCCCTTTCAGACAGGCTTTGGAGAGCGGCGGTCTCTGGTAAGGCGGATGACTTTCGTCGCCGAACACGACGATCGAGCCCGTGCAGCCCTGCTGGCGCAGAGCCAGCGCAAGTTCGCAGCCGCTCTGTCCGGCGCCGACGATACAGTAGGTCTGCCGCTGCGCTTGCATGCTGAAGATCACCTAAATGAATTTGGACGCGTCCATCATTCCTCGGGCGCCAGGGTCACCTGCAGTCCATCGAGCTCGGCCTGCAGGGCAATCTGGCACGACAGGCGCGATTCCGGACGCCGATACTGCAGCTCCGCGAGGAGCTCCCGCTCATCACCGTGACTCTCCGGCAGGCGCTCCTGCCATTCGGGCGCAACATAGACATGGCAGGTCGCGCACGAGCACATGCCGCCGCAGATCGCGGCGACCCCATATTCGAGGTCCCGCAGCGCTTCCATCAGAGAACCTTCCGCAGGCACGTCCACGACGTGCTCGACGTCGTCCCGATCCACGACTCGCAGTCGCATCGGCGTTACCAGAGAAAGGCCGCGACCAGCCCCGTACCCGCAAAAGAATGCAGCCTGCGCATGGCGCGGGCGGCCAAGGCATCGCACCGGACTGACCTGCACGGTGCGCACTGCACCGCCTGGAGCGGCTCGAAACGTTCGTTGGGCATGACGCGAAAGCGCAAGGTCTGCTCCCCCAGCAGTGATGATCGACTGGTCGACACCGTGCAGCCGCCGCATCGAATACCGACGTCGATGAATATATGGGTCTTGCCAGGCCGCGGCAAGATCGCCGGCGCTCGCGCAGCACCCGCCCTCGTCTATCTCAGCACCACCGTCTTGCCGCCGTTCTGGAACACTCGACGTTCGGCATGCCATTTCACGGCGCGATTCAGCACCACGCTTTCCAGGTCCGCGCCAATGGTGACCAGCTCTTCGGGCACCATGCTGTGATCCACTCGCGCCACTTCCTGCTCGATGATCGGCCCTTCGTCCAGATCCGTCGTCACGTAGTGTGCGGTGGCGCCGATGAGCTTCACGCCGCGCTCGTGCGCTTGATGATAGGCCCGCGCCCCCTTGAAGCCCGGCAGGAACGAATGATGGATGTTGATGGCCCGGTTGGCGAAGAAGCGGCAGGCATCGGCAGTGAGAATCTGCATGTAGCGCGCCAGCACCAGCAATTCGCCGTCGAGGCGCTCGAACAGCTCGCACATGCGCCGTTCCTGCTCCGCCTTGCGGCCATCGATCACGGGAAAATAATGGAACGGAATGCCATGCCACTCGGTCAGGCTACGCATGTCCTGGTGGTTGGATACCACCGCCACCACCTCGATCGGCAGCGTACCGGTGCTCCAGCGATGCAGCATGCTGTTCAGGCAGTGACCGTGCTTGGACACGGCCAGCACGGCACGACACCGGCGGTTTACTTCGTGGAACTTCCATTTCATCTTGAAGCGTTCGCCGACCTCGTGCGCGAACATCCGGTCGAGCTCGTCCAAGGCCGGCATCTGCCCGTTGCCGTGGAACAGCGTGCGCATGAACGACGTGACCGTGTAAGGGTCGTCGTAATGCTGCGACTCGGTGATCAGGAAATCCTTGGATGCCAGAAAACCCGAGACGCCGGCGACGATTCCGGTCGTATCCGGACAGGCCGTCGTGAGAACGAAGCTGGGTCCCTTCGCAGCAGATCCGGCGGGCCGTACCGCATCAGTCGAAGTGCGAGCCCGCGCAGCGCCAACAGTTTCATTCGTCATCAGATGCACGATCACCACTAATGTTTACAACTGGGGGGAGCCGCGCCGAGCCCGGGCGCCACGTTCCGGGAACGTAACGATTTCAGGGCCAGGTCGGCCGATGTCGCAGGCGCGCACGAGCGGCCGTCGTCACGCTCATCCGGGAGATTTCACGATGGTGAAAACCTTGCGCACCGTGCTCCTGATCTCGCACTCGCCCGCCCAGCCTCTTGGGAAAAAGAAGCTGTCGCCGGGCACGATCTCGGTCACCGTTCCATCGCTGGAGCGCAGAATCCAATGACCTGCGATGACGTGACAGAATTCGTCCGACTTGATGGCAAGCTGCAGTCTTCCAGGCGCGCATTCCCAGATGCCGGAGACGATGCCGCGACCGGGATCGCTGTGCAGCACCGCTATCCCCTGGTAGGGCCGCTCGCCGATCGGCTCGCCGAAATAGGGCTCGCAGGGCTTCAGATCGGTGATCGCGGCCGCACGATGCTGGACGGGTAGCTTCTGCATGGTCGTTACTCGCTGGTCATCCACGAAGCCGCGTGCCTTCCGGATCGAGAAACGGCATCTCGACGACCGTCGCTTGCACCTGCTCGCCTGCGACTTCCACGCTGACGACGGCACCGACCTGCACGCTCGGCGCATTCACGTAGGCGTAGGCAAGATTCTCGTTCAGGTTGGGCGAGCGAAACCCGATGACCACGGTGCCGGCCGCGCCCCCATTCATGTGCAGGGGGCTGCCGGCGGTCAGCACGGTATTGCCTGCCACTTTCAGTCCCATGAGTTGCTTCTTGGGACCGGCGTCTCGAATCTTCAGCAGCGCCTCGCGCCCGATGAAATCTCCGCGATCGAGCTTGATGAAGGGCCATAGCCGGCACTCGTACGGATTGTCCCGCTCGGTCGCGTCGTAACCGAAGAAGACGAATCCCTTCTCCAGCCGCAGCAGATCCAGCGCATCCATGCCGTAGGGAATCAGGCCGACGGCCTTGCCGGTCTCCATGATCTTGTCCCAGGTGTCGATGCCGTCCTCGGTATTGACGTACACCTCGTAACCCAGCTCTCCGGAGAACCCCAGGCGCGCGACGATGCAGGGTGCACCACCGATGTGTCCTTCGGCGAACCGGAAGAAGCCGAGCTTGGAGAAATCGATGTCACTGATCGAGCTCAGAAGCTCACGGGACTTCGGGCCCTGCACACCCATCATGGCGTAGGCCGAGCTGACGTCCGTCAGGGACGCGTCGACCCCTTGCATGTGCGAGCTTATCCACGCGAACGTGCCGCGACGATACGCCGAGGAGGTAATGACCCAGAAGTGTTCCGCGTTGAAGCGGAAGACCACGACGTCATCGACGATCAAGCCCTGCTCGTTGCACATCGTGCTGTAGAGCGCTTGACCGTCCTTCAGTTTCTCCGCGTCGTTGACGATGAGCTTCTGGGTCAGGCGCAACGCATCCTTGCCTTTGATGCTGAGCCGGGTCATCAGCGAAAGATCGATGATTCCAACGCGCTGCCTGACCGCGCGCGCCTCTTCGTCCGCGCTCGAATATCGGGACGCCAATGCGTAGCCTGTACCCGTCGTGTACATGGTCGCACCGAGTTCCAGATGCCTTTGATACATCGGAGTGTGCTTCATCCTCGCGGGCTCCCCCTGCTTCAGGTCATCAACCGGTTCGCGCACGCGAGCGTCGATTTCGTCAGATTCCACATGGACAGACATCGCGTGCAAATGCTCGTCGCACTCACACTAGCACGCACATTTCGCACGACCCAACCCGGCGGAATCGTCTGCGGCAAGATCGCGATACTTGCCCGGAAATCGGCAAGCCTTGCCGATTCAGATATCGCAGGACTCACGCTAAGCTCAGCCAGTTACCGACTTCTCGATCGTGCATCGCCTCATGCGCTCACGCCAACAGTCACGATTCGCGCGATGCGGAATGCCAACTCGAGGTAAGCCCGGAGCCGCCGCACCATGTCGAGCGCCAAGTTCGGTCTGTTCGTCCTGATCGGTCTTGCCAATCTCTCCTTTTATAAGGAGTGGTTCGCCGCCGTACGCAACGGCCGCGCGCTCGGGCGGCCGGCCTGGAGCGATCTGCTCATAGGAGCAGTAACCGACTTCCTCGATACCCTGGGCATCGGCTCATTCGCGCCGACCACCGCCATCTACAGATTCAGGGGACACCCTTCCGACGAGCTGATTCCGGGAACCCTGAACGCCGGACACAATAGCGCCGCCCTGCTGGAGACCATCATCTTCGTCACCGTCATCGCGGTGGATCCCGTTCTGCTGCTATCGATGGTGCTCAGCGCAGCGGCGGGCGCCTGGCTGGGCGCCGGCATCGTGCGACGGCTGCAGCGGCGCACGATCCAGATCATCATGGGCATCGCGCTGCTGGTTGCCGCTGCCGCATTCGTCGCATCCAATCTTGGCGCATTCCCGGCCGGCGGCACTGCGATGTCGCTGGAAGGCTGGCGCTTCGGCATCGCCGTGACCGCCAACTTCGTCTTCGGCGGCCTGATGTGCGCCGGGATCGGCCTGTTTGCTCCCTGCATGATCACGCTGGCGTTGCTTGGGCTGCATCCATTGGGCGCATTTCCCATCATGGCTGGAGCCTGCGCTCTGGTGCAGCCAGTCGCGGCCACGCAGTTCCTGAAGGGAAACCGCATCGCGTGGGGACCTGCGCTGGGCCTGACGATCGGCGGTGTCGCCGGGGTGTTGATTGCGGCGTACATCGTCAAGCAGCTACCGCTCGCGGCACTACGGTGGCTGGTGGCCATCGTCGTGACCTACGCTGCATTCTCGATGTTGCACCTGGCGCGAAGGTCCCAGGGTGATTCGGGCGATAACCGCCTTCTTCGTCCGCAAGGTCAATGAGATCCAGCGCTGCAGCCCACGCGCCTTCACGCCTGCGAACCCGCAAAGGCTTCGGCTCTCTCGCCTACATCTGGAGGTTTTCGCGAAATCTCCTGGGTGTCGCACCGCAGTGCCTGCGAAATACCGACGTGAAATGACTCGGCGTCGAGAATCCGACCGTGCGCGCTACGTCTCCAATGGCTCGATCGGTCGAGCGCAGCAGTTCCTTCGCCTTTTCCAGCCGCCTCATCACCACGTACTGGTGAGGCGCGCGCCCGGTTGCTCGTTTGAATCCTCGCGCGAACCTGAATGGGCTTACGCCAGCCGCAGTGGCAATCGATTCAAGCGTGACGTCATCACACAGATTCGTCTCGATGTAGTCCATCGCGACACGTATCTTGTGCGGCGGAACATCGATACGCTCGAAACGTTCGCACCTGAGCGTGGAATGGCGGCGCAGCAATGTGATCATCAGCCAGTGGGACATGGCGTCTGCGAACAGCCGCCCACCCAGTCCTGGCGTGAGCAGTTCCGCACTGAGCTTCTGAGCGATGCCCAGCAGTTCGTGATCGACGATGCCGAGCCCGTCGATCAGGTGCACGGTCTTGTCCGTCACCTCCAGGGCCGCAGCGGTCAGTGCGGCTGGATCGAGGTGCAGCTGCACCTCGCAGATATCGCCGGTCCATTCCCACCAGCTCTCCTGTCCCGCCGACATGATCATGATGCTTCCAGGCACGGAACGCGCCTTGCGCATCACGCCATTCCAGCGAGTGGACATGACGCACGGGTTGGCCATATGCGCCACGATCATGTGGCTGCTGACCGCGGGCAGCTTCAGCTGCCAACGGTAGGGATTGGTAAAGCGATAGGCAGACAGCCCCTTCCAACCCAGGCCCTCGCTGGAGTGCTCCGGCGGGCGAGCCATCAGCTTGGTCCACTCGCTCGGAGGAAGGGCCGACCCACCCTGATTTTCAGTCATAGCCAGAACCCTGCGCGCCAGCTACGCGCTTCGATCACAAACGGCGCCAGTCCTTCAATATCTGCCGCGCGGCATTGTGCCCGGAGACGCCAGATACCCCGCCGCCCGGATGCGTGGTCGAGCCGCACAAGTACAGGGCACGTACTGGCGTTCTGTAGTCGGCGTAGTGCGGCGCCGGGCGCTTGAAGAACAGCTGGTCGATCGAAAGCTCGCCGTGGAAGATGTGGCCGTTCGGGCTGCCGATCAGCTTCTCGATGTCCGGCGGCACCAGGACCTGCATCGCGATGATGTCGTTGCGGAACCCGGGAGCGAACACTTCGATGGCATCGAGCACCCGGTCGGCAAATTTCTGCCGATGCTCCTCCCAGTTCGCTCCGCCGCGCAAAGTGTAAGGCGCATGCCCGCAGAACAGGTTCACGACATGCTTGCCGGGAGGCGCGAGCGTTCTGTCCACCGTTGTCGGTGCGGTGACGGTCACGAACGGCCGTTCCGAATACCATCCATCCTTCGCTTCCGCGTAGGCGCGCTCGAGGTACTCCACGTCCGGCGCAACGTGTGCGTACGACGGATACTCGAAACCACACACAGCCGGATCGAAGGCCGTGAACTGCGGCAGTCGTTCACAGGCCACATTGATCTTGGCCGCAGAAGATTCCGTCCGGAAGGTCTCCAGGTGCCATAGATAATCCTCCGGCACCTCGGCGCTCTTCACCATCTTGCCGAAGAGCGTCTTGGCACTGATGTTCGACGCGATCACCTCGCCCGCATACTCCGTGCCGTCCTCGCAAACCACCAGCGAGGCGCGGTTGTTCCTGGTTTCGATGTGTGAAACGGCGGCATCGGTCACGATCTGCATCCCATGCCGCATGCCGGCCTGCGCGATCGTTTCGGATATCTTCCCCATCCCGCCTTCGATGAATCCCCAGCCGCCCGCGCCTTCGTGCTCGCCCATCAGATGATGCAGCAGGATGTACGCCGAGCCCGGCGTCTTGGGACCTTGATAACTGCCGATGCCGGAGTAGTAGGCAAACACGCCCTTGATGATGTCGGACTCGAACCATTCCGACAGGAAGTCGTAAGCACTCATCGTGAGAATGTCGTACAGCCCGTAGAACTCCTTCACCAGTTTCTTGTTGTTCAGGAGGAATCGGGCGGTCTTGACCATGCCACCGACGGACAGATCCTGCGGATCGATCGGCGTCTCGAGCATCAAGCCGCGCGCAGCGTCGGCGATTGCATCGAGATACTGCGCGAACTTGGGATAGCGCGCAGCATCCTTCTTCGAGAATCTCGAGAACTCCTTGACGTTTCGCTCGACGTCACCGGTGAGCACGATATGGTCGTTGCCGGGGAGCGGCGTGAACATGTCCGTCGCCGGCAGAATCTTCAGCCCCAACCCTTCGAGATCCAGATCGCGGATGATCTTCGGGTGCAGCAGGCTCATCAGATATGAAAAGGTGGACGCCCGGAAGCCCGGACAGATCGGTTGGGTCGTGGCCGCCCCGCCGATGTGAGCGTTGCGCTCGAGAATGAGCACACTCTTGCCTGCTCGCGCCAGGTACGCGCCGCAGACCAGACCGTTGTGCCCACCACCGACGATGATCGCGTCGTACTTCTGCTTCGTTGTGCCAGCCATTGACTAGGATCCTTGCCAAGAGCAAACCTGAGCCCAAGCCATGCCAACTGACGGCTGGCTGGCGTATAAATTGGACGTGGGCCACCCTCTTAGCAATAACCCGGGCGGATTAGTTGGCGTTCTGCCGCTCGAATCGAAGGCGCAGAGACCGTTCGATTCGACTGCCTTCAGGCATTGGTCTCCTGATACTGGATGAACGGGTCGCGGTTCGGCACATACTGCGTTTTGGACACGACATCCAGGAACAGCGTGAAGATCTCCGAGCCCGATCGGATGTTCAGCTTCGCGTAAATGTTCTTGCGATGAACCCGGGTCGTGTTGATGGCAATGCCCAGCGCACGACTGATGAACGCAATGGATTTTCCACGCAGCAGCAGCTGCAGGATCTCGTACTCCCGGTTCGTCAGGATCGAGCGCCCGAAATTGATTCGGGCGTTCTCGATCAATCGGTGCTGGTCCTCTTTCGCCTCGCCGCGCAGCAGCTGATCCCCGCTGGACAGCTCACGCCAACCCGCCGCCAGGAGCACCTTCACGATCGGCGATATCCGTCTGGCGGCCTCGATCTCTTTTTCACCGTAGCGATCCTTGCCTGCCGCGCGGCTCAACGACAGTGTCACGTACCCACCCTCGTCATCGTCGCAGCAGAAGCATATTTCATCGATCAGCCCGGCGGATCGATAGTGCACCTTGTAGTACTCGCTGGAGCCGAAGCTCTCCTCGATCATCTCGCGCAGCGACATCACGCCTGCCTCGTTGCATTCGTCGATGCGCAAGTAGAACGGATCGAGGGCATAGTTGCCCGACATGTACTCCTCGATCTTCGTGCGTCGCTCCTTCGAGCGATACTTCCCATAAATCAGCTGCGGCGCCGAGTTGCTCGGAAAGTGCAGGATCAATGTGCTGTCGACGCTCAGCCGCTCGGTCAGCTCGGCGATGAGCTCGAGCGTGCCATTGCCCTTGGAGCTTGCCTGGAGAATCCTCGCCAGTCGTTCATACCAGCCGTGGGATGCGATCGCTTCCTTGGAGAAGCCCCCTCCCGTTCGATTGCGTTTCATGGTTTTTCGGTCCAAGAGGAATAACCCAAGTGCATTAGCACCACGACGCCCTCCGTCTATCAAGCCGATTTGCCCAAGTCAACATCGAGCCGCGACGATCCGGGCCGCGGGGAAACGCCGCCTGCTCGACCCCCGCCGATCTCACCGTGCAAGACCGGGCATGACCACAGATCGCTCAATATCCTGTGCAATCTTGCGTCATCGACCTGAACGAATCTTGCGGATCGTGCGGGCCGTTGCTCGTTGCGACCAGTAGAAACGCTCATTCGAGCCGGATCGATGTCTTGCGCATTATTTTGAGCAATCCTAGTATACCGCTCATTATTCTAGCCGGCAGGGTGAGCAAATGAACGCAGCCAGTCCCGATCTGCATGACGTCGTGCCTCGCGGCGTGGCGACCAAGGGCGTATTCGCCCATCGCGCCGAGAACTCGGAGCTATGGACTGCCGACGGCACGCGTTACATCGACTTTGCCGCCGGCATAGCCGTGTGCAATACCGGGCATCGCCATCCTCGAGTGATGGCCGCTGCGATGGAGCAGTTGTCCCAGTTCACCCACACCTGTTTTCACGTGGCTCCTTATGAGGGTTATCTGCGGCTGGCGCAGAAGCTCAACGTTTCAACGCCTGGCGACTTCCCCAAGAAGACGATGCTCGTGTCCACCGGCGCCGAAGCCGTGGAGAACGCAATCAAGATCGCGAGATACGCGACACGACGGCAAGCAGTGATTGCGTTTCGTGGCGGATTTCACGGACGCACGTCGTTGGGGATGGCGCTGACGGGAAAGACCTCCCCTTACAAGAAAGGCTTCGGTCCGCCGTCGCCCGGCATATTCCATGCGTCGTTCCCGAACTACGCAGAGAACATCAACAGCGCCGAAGCGCTCGCGTCGCTGGATCAGCTCTTCCGCACAGACATAGACCCCGCGGAGGTCGCCGCACTGCTGGTCGAACCCGTTCAGGGCGAAGGCGGCTTCAATGTCGCACCTGCCGAATTCCTGCGAGAACTCAGAACGATCGCGGATCAGCACGGAATCGCGCTGGTCGTCGACGAGGTGCAGACGGGCATGGGGCGAACGGGAAAGCTGTTCGCGATCGAGTACGCCGGCGTCGTGCCCGATCTGATCGTATCTGCGAAGGGCCTGGGCGGCGGCTTTCCGCTGGCCGCCGTGACCGGCCGCGCCTCCTTGATGGACGCCCCGCACGTCGGTGCTCTTGGCGGAACGTTCGCCGGCAATCCAGTCAGCGTCGCAGCCGCACTCGCGGTATTCGAGGTCATCGAATCCGAGCGACTGTGCGACAGAGCGCTGGAGATCGGAAAGACGATCCAGGCACGATTGCGATCGTGCGCAGAAACCGTCCCCGCGATCGGCGATGTGCGGGGGCTGGGCGCAATGCAGGCAATCGAGCTCGTCAAGAACAAGGAAACGCGCGAGCCGGATGCCGGGCTCGCCGCAGCGATCGCCGCTCGCGCACAGGCCTCCGGGCTCATCGTGCTGACGTGCGGCGCGTTCGGAAACGTAATACGGCTACTTACCCCTCTGACCATCCCCACGCCGGTGCTGGCCGAGGGACTGGATATCCTGGCGCGCTGTATCTCCGAAGCCCATGCAAGCGCGGCCGCGGGAAACGGCCGCGCTGCGTGACTTCAAACAGGAACAAGCCTCCACCCAAGGCGCGAGCGACAACCCGCATCGCGACGTTCTCATGGCTGCTACACCGCCGCTGCACGGCCTGAAAGTCATCGAGCTTGCCCGAATCCTCGCCGGCCCCTGGGCCGGCCAGGTTCTGGCCGACCTCGGCGCCGAGGTCATCAAGGTCGAGAGTCCCGACGGCGATGACACGCGCCGCTGGGGCCCGCCTTTCATCCCCAATGCCGACGGCACCCGGGACGCGGCGTACTTCCATTGCTGCAATCGCGGCAAAGCCTCGCTGGTCGCGAACTTTCAATCCGATCAGGACCGGGCAAAGGTCATCGATCTGGTGCGCAACGCGGACGTATTGATCGAGAACTTCAAAGTCGGCGGGCTGAAGAAGTACGGCCTCGACTACGCCAGTCTCGCCGGGATCAATCCTCGGCTGGTGTACTGCTCGATCACCGGGTTCGGGCAGGATGGGCCGTATGCCGCCCGCGCCGGCTACGACTTCATCGTTCAAGGCATGAGCGGGATCATGGATCTGACCGGCGACCCCGCCGGCGAGCCGCAGAAGATCGGCGTCGCCTTTGCCGACATCTTCACCGGTCTTTGGGCCGTCGTCGCGATTCAGGCGGCGCTTGCGTATCGCGAGCGTACCGGTCGCGGCCAGCATATCGATCTGGCGCTCTTCGATTCCATGACCGGCGTCCTGGCGAACCAGGCGCTCAACTACCTGTCGACCAACCAATCGCCTGCGCGCATCGGCAACGCGCACCCCAACATTGCGCCCTACCAGGTGCTTCCCGTTGCCGACGGTTGGTTCATTCTCGCCGTTGGCAACGACAGCCAGTTTTCCCGGTTCTGCAACATCGTCGGTCTTGGAACGCTTGCCGGCGACGAGCGCTTCGTCAATAACGCAGCGCGTGTCCAGAATCGAGCCGCTCTCACCGCACTGATCGAGGCTGCGACGCGATCGTGGCGTCGCGACGATCTGCTCTCAGCGCTTGCTTCGGCCGGTGTTCCGGCAGGGCCCATCAACACCGTCGGTGAGGCGCTCAACGATCCGCAAACGCTATCTCGTGGAATCGTGGTCGAAATGGATCGGGGACCGGGCGCGCCTCCCGTTCGAGGGGTCCGCACGCCGATCCGATTCTCGGAATCGCCGCTGGCCACCCCTCGCCCGTCGCCATCGCTCGGCAACAGGACCTGACGGAAACCCGATATCGGCGTGGCTCAAAGATACGGCGGGGTGCAGGCGGAGATCACCACGGCGTCATCGGTCCCCGGATTGCGGAAGCGATGCGGAACCCGGCTGTCGAACAGGTAGGCATCACCGGCCCGAAGCACGTAGACATGACTGCCTACGGTCACTTCGAGAGAGCCCGAGATGACGACGCCGCCCTCGTGCGCACTGTGTTCGAGCATCGTCGGACCGGTATCCGCCCCGGCCGTGTAACGCTCATGCAGGATCTGCAGATTATGCGCCCGCGCATCGCCGACCTGCCTCAATGCAATTCGAGCCCGGCCTTTGGCCGGTCCGATGCGGGAAGTCAGATCCTGCAGCTCCTTGTTGCGGAACACGACCCGGTCCTTGGGCGAGCGGTCCGACTCGAAAAACTCGGAGAGCGTCATCGGCACGCCGCCGAGGATCTTGCGCAACGATGCGATGGACGGGCTGCTGGTGTTGGTTTCCACCAATGAGATCTGGCCATGCGGTACGCCAGCCCGAGCCGCCAAGCCGCGCTGGCTCAAGCCAGCAGCAATCCGCACCTGCTTCAGACGCGCTCCGACATCAAAGTCCTGCATTGATGGGAACTCCGCATGAACCGTATCGGTATTGAGCCGACATGTTAGCCGAAGCCTGTTGCTCGCTCAATATTCTGACCAGCCCGAACATCCCGTCCGCTGCGCTAAAGTAGCGGTATTTCGAACATCGGGAGTCGTTCTGCAAATGAGCGCCGCATCCGTTCCCTATCCGATCGGCACACCCGGCGTTGCCTGGGGCGATGCCGAACGTGCAGCGTGGCTGTCGCGTCAGACTCGGCATCGCAGCTATCACGACGACGTGGCAAGCGCGGTCGAACGCCTGTCCGCGCGATTCGACGTCGAGGAGTATGGCCGGCTCGATTACCCGCCGGACCAGTACCGTCTGTTCGCGATCCGCAACGGCGACTGGCGCGACGAACTTCCAGTAGCGCTGGTCACTGGCGGCGTACATGGCTATGAAACCAGCGGCGTGCATGGCGCACTCCAGTTCCTCGAACGTCGCGCCACCGACTATGCACAGCGGATCAACCTGATCGTGGCGCCCTGCGTCAGCCCCTGGGGTTATGAGCGCATTCACCGATGGAACGCGAACGCCGTCGATCCCAACCGCTCGTTCCGCGAGAACAGCCCTGCACAGGAGTGCGCTGCGCTGATGCGCTTGATCCGCCCGTTGCGTGGGCGCTTTCTGCTGCACATCGATCTGCATGAAACGACCGACACCGACGAAAGCGAGTTTCGCCCTGCACTCGCCGCGCGCGACGGCGCTGCCTTCGAGCCAGGCGTCATTCCCGACGGCTTCTATCTCGTCGATGACAGCGAGAACCCGCAACCGGCTTTCCAACAGGCCATCATCGATGCGGTCAGCAAGGTCACCCACATCGCGCCGGCGGATGCAAACGGCCAGATCATCGGCTCGGACGTCGTGACGCCCGGCGTGATTCAGTACGCCATGCGCAAGCTCGGCTTGTGTGTCGGAATCGCGGGAGCACGATACACGACCACTACCGAGGTCTACCCTGACAGCCCGCGCGCCACGCCGGAACAATGCAATGCCGCTCAGGTCGCAGCCGTCTGTGCGGGAATCGACTTTGCGCTCGGGGCCGCCGGACGCTGACCTCCACGTTCCATGAGTGCACGACCGTTCCGCCTGGTGCTGGACACGAACATCGTTCTCGATTGCCTGGTGTTTCGCGATCGCGCGACGCACGAGCTGACGACAGCCATCGAGGAACGGCGCGTACAGGCACTCGTTCAGCAGTACACGCTCGACGAACTGGAGCGCGTACTCGCCTATCCGCAATGCCGTCTCACTCCGATCGAGCAGCGGCAGGTGCTGGACCGCTATCTGGCGATGACCACCGTGGCGCCCATGCCCGAGAGATTCCGCCGTGACAATCTGCTGCTGCCACCGGGCTTTCCACGTTGCCGCGACACTGACGACGACCCTTTTCTCGCGCTCGCCTACCACTGCCGCGCGGACGGGCTCATCACCAAGGACAAGGCGGTGCTGAAACTTCGAAGAAGAGCACGGCGGTTCGGGGTCGCCATCCTGACTGCGGCGGATCTACGGTTCTCTGCCTCCTAGCTACCCTGCCGGGCAGAGAGCGTCATGGTTGCCTACCCAAATTGCGCTCGAGGCGGTGTAGCAATTGCAGCAGCAGCTGCCGCTCGTCCGGCGTGAGCAGTGCCTCGACACCCTGAGTATGCAGCTGCACGGCGGCCTTGATCCGTTCGAGCATCTGTACTCCCAGCGGCGACAGGAAGACGTCCTTGCAGCGTCGGTCGTCGAATCGCGAGCCGCTCTCCACCCAGCCGCGTCGCTCCAGATCGCGCACCAGATGCGTCATCGTGCCCTTGTCGACAGCCAATGCACTGGCAAGTTGCGACTGTGCGATACCCGGATTGGCGCCCAACAAGGCCAGTGTATGGAAGACCATGGGCCGGATCTGCTCATCGTCCATATGCGCCATGAAGTCACGACGTAGAGCCAGGCCGGCACGGTGCACCGCGAACGCCAGGTGTCCGGACAGCGGACCGAGATCGATCGCCGCGGCCAGTGGCGTCGTCGAATCGAGCGACCGAGTCGCAATCTGCGCAGGCTTGGTCATTCAGTTTCCGCCCGGCGGCCGCTCAAGGTGAAATGAAATGTCGCGCCCCGGCCGGGGCTGCTTTCGCTCCAGACACGTCCGCCCAACTGTCCCACCGCGCGCTTGACGATCATCAACCCCATACCGGTGCCGAGCACGTTCAGCTCCGGATGCAGTCGCACGAAGGGCGCAAAGACCCGTTCGGCATCCTGCATGCTGAAACCCACGCCGTTGTCCGCCACCGACCAAACCCGCTCACCCCCAATCTGCTCGGCCCACACACGGATGCGCGCCGGCTTGCAGGTGGCAGTGAACTTGATGGCGTTGCCCAGCAAATTCTGAAAAACCTGCCGCACCAGCGCGCGATCGGTATCGATGGCCGGCAGTCGGCAGATGTCGAGTTCGATCTTGCGTCCCTTCAGGGAGTCGGCCAGGTCCCGCAGGATTTCCCGTACCAACTCATCCAGGTCGATGTGTTCGATTCGCAGCGCGTGTCCGGCGGTGCACGACAGCTGCAGCAAATCCTGCACCAGCACTTCCATATGGGCCGTCGCCTCGCGCGCTTTGCGCAGTCGCACCTGCGCGTTATCAGCATGGACGTGCGTCATCTCCCGCTGCGCTTGCAGCAGCGCTGCATCCAGCGAATGCAGCAGTGACTGTAGGTCCTTGGATATCGAGGCCAGGAAGACATTCAGGTCGTGATTTGCCGCGTTCAGCTCCGCCGTGCGCTGCTCCACGCGCCGCTTCAGCTCTTCGTTCAGGTGTTCGTGCCGGTGATGCGCGCGTTTGAGTGCCGAGATGTCCTTGCCGACAGCCACTGCGCCGACGATCGCGCCCTGGGCGTCGCGCGTCGGACTGAAAGAGATGTCGAACCATTGCGATGGTCCAGCCCGATCCGACTCGAACTCGGTTTCCTTGACCATGAGCTCGCCATTGAACACACGGCCGAGCAGGCTCGCGAGGCGACGGCGACGCGGAGGATCGACAATTGCCTCGAGTGCCGATCCTCCGACGCGCAGCCGCGAGCCATACGTCGCTTCCATCCTGTCCGCGTGGGCCGAGTTGAAGCACAGGTAGCGAAACTTGCGGTCCACCATGTAGACGGGCGCGTCGATCCCTTCGAGCAGCGACTCCAGCAGCAGCGCGTGCTCACTGTGCGACTGCATTCCCGAGATATCGATCTCGATGCCCGTGAGCTTGCAGCCGGATTCGCCCGCATCCGTGAACGCGATGCCGCTGCTGCGCATATTGCGCACCGCGCCGGTGTGATCGAGCAGATCGTAGTCGACCGTGTACTGAGTCCCCTGGGCGATGGCGCGGTCGATCGCTTCGAGAAGCCTGTCCCGATCTTCAGGAACGACCAGGCGCAGATAATCCTGCAAGCTCGTTGGAGGCGCCGAACCCGCCAGCAGCACGTCGATCTGCGGTGACCAATCGAGCACGCCCCGCCTGATGTCGCTACCCTGGGAGTCGAGACTCATCCGCCAGCTGCATGCACCGATCAGCCGCTGTGCGGCACTCCAGTCCAAAGCCCGTTGCAACGCTCGCCGGCCATCCGATGCGGCAGCCGTAAAGTCCTGCAGTGCCAGCACCAGATACATGGGCGTCGCGTTCTGCGTCACCCGGCTCACGCTGCAAAGCAGTTCGCGACTGCCGGTCTCGACAGGCTGGGAAATCCGAATCTGCTGCTCATGTCCTTCGCGCGCGACCGCGTCGAGCACAGCCGCACTGATGTGCCCGCCGCTGGCCTGGCGAATATTGGAGCGTGTGCGGACGGCGTCCGGATCGAGACCGAGCAGCTCGAGGAAAGACTGATTGGCGTACAGCAGGTAACCCGCGAGGCTGGCTACGGCGAGCCCCACGGGAGAGCACGTCACTGCCAGCAGCGAATTGTCCGAAGTCGACTGTTCGGCAAGCACGATCGTCTAACGACTCATCAGACGATTTTCTAGAGTTGCATCTGCGCTGCGCTGCTGATGCGATTTCCGTCGTTCCCGCAATGATCCGTGTGCATGATGATCGTGATCCCCCTTTGTCGTCATTCTCACTACATTGGTCGGCGGTGGCAAGGTATTGCTGCAGGGGGCGCGCACTCAACGTCGACAATACGTATCCGACGGCAGCGGACGATCCAAGCCCGCCGCGACTGGCGTTGCGAACGCAGGCTGGCCCAGCGATCGATCGCGATTCCATTCCTTGAATGACTGGAATGATCGACCTCGGCTGCAGCGCGTGGAGCTGGCCCGCTCGGGGGCGCCTGTTTCTTGAACATGGATCACAAACCGGCAGGCCGCGGCGCATCGCAGTGAAATATGGATGGAGGAACCAACCATTCTCGGCTCGCCCGCGCGATTACCCTCGGCAACAGTGAAGATGCTCACAGATCACACGCTACCTCGCTTGCGCCACTCAGCGCGCGCACACGCCGGCCGAGCTACTCGTGCATGAGGCGCTGCCCGTAAGCAGTCGACAGACTCGCGCATCGCCTCGGTCGGCATTGCGACAACCATCGAGGAGAAGCTCGTGATGAAACTACGATTGAGCCTTTGTGTGTACGCAGGCGTGCTGTTTGCCGCCGCTCCGGCGGGCGCCAACGTCTCGGGCAACATGAACGTGCTGCTGAACCTCGAGAACGGCTGCATCGTGTCGGGCTCCGGCGAACCGCTCGGCGCCGTCGATTTCGGCACCATGGACTTCGGCACCGCGCCGACGCTCTTTGCCAACGACCTGGAGGCCCAGTCGATGATCAGCGGCAGCGCCGTGCAGCTGCAATGCTCGGCGGGCGCCAACCTCAACATCCAGGTCGGCGATGGCCAGAACGCATCGGGCGGCATCCGGCGGCTCGCCGACGCCGGCAACTTCGTACAGTACCGGCTGTATACCCAGGCAGGTGGTGGCGGCATCGAATACGCCGTCGGCGGTGGCGCGCTCGATCTGTCCGCGGCAGTTCCCGGCGCGGGCGGCACGTTCAATCTGCCCATCTACGGCCTGATCGCACCTCAGCCTGGCCTGCTTGCGGGCAGCTACAGCGACACCGTCAGCATCACGCTGACGTTCTGATGCTCGAGGGAGCGATGGCGATGACGCTCGTCAGGCACCGCGGCGGACACATGACTGCCTGGCTTGGCTGCATGGCTGCATGGCTGCCGGCCGTTGCCGCAGCACTGCCTGCACCGACTCACGGCGTATTGCAGGTGACCGCTCGCATCGAGAGCGGTTGCCGCGTGGTCGGGCAACTCGCCCAGGCGCAGACCGTCGAATTCGGCTCGCTCGACTTCGGATCGCAGCCATCGATCTTCGCGGTGCCCCTCACGGCGCAGAGCCAGGGGCCAGCCGGCACGCTGCAGCTCACCTGCATCGGCATCGTATCAGCAAATGTGGCGATCGGTACCGGCCTGCATGCAAACGGCAGCCAGCGACAGCTGGCCAGCGGTGCGAACCGGGTCGCCTACGATCTTTATGCCGACAGCAATCTGAGCCTGCCATTCGACGGCGCCGTGCCGCGCTCGGTCGCGATCTCCCCCAGCGGCAGTGCCGCCACGGTCAGCCTGCCCATCTACGGCAGGATCCAACCCACTCCCGGCGGCTATGCGGCAGGCAGCTACCAGGACGACGTGCAGGTCACCGTGAGCTGGTGAAGTGCCGACAGTCTTCCACACGAATAAACGGTACGACCCATGCAAACCGCCCGCAGATCGCCGGTCGCCATCTTCACCGCTCTGCTAGCCCTGCTGCTGGCTGCTCCACGGCTGCATGCGGGCACTGCACTGTTGATCTGGCCGATCGATCCGACGATCGAGGCCGGCGAGCGCAGCGTTGCTCTGTGGCTCGAGAACGTCGGTCGCGATCCGGTGACGGTGCAGATCCGCCTTTTCGCATGGGAGCAGCGCGACTACCAGGACGACTACAGCGTCCAGCAGCAGTTGGTCGGCACACCGCCGTTCAGCAGCATCGAACCCGGCAAGAAGCAGTTGATACGCTTGACGATGCTGCAGCCCGTACCTGCCGGCCAGGAACGCGCGTTCCGCATTCTGATCGACGAGATCCCAACTGCCCGCGACACCGCAGCGTCTGCACCGACGCAGGCGAACGCCGGGTTGCGATTCCAGATGCGTTACTCGTTGCCGGTCTTCGTCTATGGCAACGGCCTGTGGCGCAAGAATGCGCCGAGCGGCGCAAAGGCTGCCACGGCGCAGGCACAGCCGCAGCTTTCCTGGAGCCTCGAGGAGGTCGAGGGCCAACGCTACCTGCAAGTGCACAACGCCGGTTCCGGTTATGCGCGCCTGAGCCAGGTCCGAATGCATGCGACAACCGATGGCAACCCGGACGCGGTAGCGACGCAGATCGATCTGGCTGCGGGACTCCTCGGTTACATACTGCCCGGCAAGACCATGCGCTGGCCGGTGAGCGACAAGCTCACCACGCAGGACTACAGCCTGCAGGCGCAGCTGGCCGGCGGCGCGTCGCCGGTGACCATCGCGCACCGATGAAAGATCCGATCGATGATCGCGATGCCCGCTGCGTCAGATACCGGAGCCAGGGTCGCATGCCCGCCGCTGCGCACAGGCTGGCTGATCTGTGTCTGCCTGGCGGCAGCCGCAGCCAGTTGGGGCGGTGCACTGCCACCCGCACCGCAGGCCGATCTCGGTCCGCAACTGCCCACGACGCTGTTCCTGGAACTGGTCGTCAACGGTTTGCCTGCCCGCCAGGCGGTGCCGGTACGTCAAGCTGGCAACGATTGGTGGGTGAGACTGAGCGATCTCAGCGATGTCGGGGTACGACGCGACAGGGTGCATTGTGGCGATCGCTCGCAGTGGCTGGCATTGAATCAGTGTCCCGAAATCGACCGGCGCTATGACAGCAATGCGTTGCGGCTGGAGCTGTCGGTGCCGCCGTCGTGGCTGCAGGAGCAACGACTCAGCGGGAGGGCGACCCGCGATGCTCCACCTGCAAGCAGCAGCGCAGGCGTGCTGCTCAATTACGACATCTACGCGAGCAGATCTGCCGACGGTCGCGACACCGCTGCACTGTGGTCGGAGCAGCGCGTGTTCGCCAACGCCGGCACGTTCGCCACTACCGGTGTCTATCGATCGGTGTCGCTGCCCAACGGCACTGCCGAGCAACTGCACGGCACCGAAGGCTACCGGCGCTACGATTCACACTGGACATCCAGCGATGAGACGCGGCTGCTGACCTGGACGGTGGGCGACCTGGTGACCGGCGCGCAGTCGTGGAGCACTCCAGTGCGACTGGGCGGAATCCAGCTGGCTCGCGACTTCCGGCTACGACCGGATCTCATCACCTATCCGTTGCCGCAGTTCTCCGGTCAGGCGGCCGTCCCCAGCACCGTAGATCTGTTCGTCAACGGCTACCGCGCCGCCACGCAACGGGTGCAGCCCGGGCCATTCACGATCACCGACATCCCTTTCGTCAATGGCGCCGGCGAAGCCACCATCCTGACGACGGATGCTCTGGGACGCCAGGTTGCCGCCACCGTGCCCTTCTATGCGAGCAGCGAACTGTTGCAGGAAGGGCTGGCCGACTATTCCCTGAGCATCGGCGCGCTGCGACGCGACTATGGTTATCGAGACTTCTCTTATGGGCGCGCGGCGCTGTCGGGCTCGCTGCGCTACGGCGTACACGACAGCCTCACGCTCGAAAGCCACCTGGATCTCACATCCGCTCGTTCCGGGGCGGGCTATGCGCTCACTGGCGTCGGCGGCGTGCTCAAGCTGCGGCTGGCGGGAGTCGTGAACGCATCCGCAAGCCACAGCACCTTTCGGGACCAGCCGGGCTGGCAGTACACGTTCGGCTATCGCTATACCTTCCGCGGTTTCAACGTCGGCTACCAGGGCATGCGCAGCGATGCGAGTTTCCTTACGCTGGACGCACTCGATGCTGCGGGGCTGCGTTCCACACGTCGCAGCGATGTGGTCAATGCCAGCCTGTCGACTTCTGCCATGGGCTCGCTGAGCGCCGGCTACTTCGACATGCACTCGAACGACGGCACACGGGTGCAGCTGCTGAACCTGTCGTACTCGCGCCCTCTGCGTAGCCGAGTCAGTTTTCACATGAGCGCCAATCGCGACATCGAGCGCTCCCGCACCACCGTGCTGGCGCAGATCATCGCCACGTTCGGCGCCGGCGGCAGCCTCACGATCGGCAGTCAGCACCGCAAGAATGCCGGGGAGTATCTCGAATACATTCGCAGCGTTCCGTCCGAAGGCGGCTTCGGTTGGAATCTCGGATACGCGCGCCCTGACGACAATGATTCGACACGCAATGCCTCCCTGGCCTGGAGCAACGCGCGCACCCGGATGGAGGCAGGCGTCTACGGCACGGCCGATCAGCGTGTTCGCTGGGCAAGCACCCGCGGTGCACTGGTGGCAATGGACTCAGAGGTATTCGCGGCGCGCCAGATCAGCGATGCTTTCGTCGTCGTCACGACCGACGGCGTTGCTGACGTTGCCGTGCGTCACGAGAACCAGCTGGTCGGCCGCACCGACAGGAACGGCTACCTGCTGGTGCCGTGGGTGAGCTCGAATTACGCAGCAAAGTATGCGATCGACCCGCTCGAGCTGCCTGCCGATCTGCGCATCCCTGTGGTGGAGCAGCGCATGACCGTGCGTCGCCACAGCGGCGCACTGCTGCATTTTTCGATTCAACCCGTGGTCGCGATAACCGTCGCGCTCACCGATGGCAGCGGCCTGCCCATTCCGGTCGGCAGCCTCGCCACCGCAAGCGGCAGCGGTCAACAGGCCGTCGTCGGATTCGATGGTTTGGTTTACTTCGAGGACCTGGCAGCCGAGACGGAGCTGGCAGTGACGCTGCCCGATGGCGGCGAGTGCCATGCACACCTCACGTTGACCGACGCTGCATCGCAACCGCTGCAGCTCGGGCCACTGCCCTGCGAGCAGCACTGATGCGGGCACCTCGATCATTTCGTGCGTTGTCATGGCCTGCGGCGGCGGCCATCGTCAGCACCTTCTGGCTCTGCTGCACCACGGCGGCTGCCTGCACCGTCAACGGCACTCCCAACATCTCCCTGGGCAGCAAGACGTCATTCGAGGTGGCCAGCGTCACGCCCAATGCAGGCTCGGGCGCCAGCGGGCTGGCGTGCAGCGGCATTCTGGGACTGCTCAGCAACCAGTACATCTACATCAGCGTGAGCTCCAGTACGGGGGTGCTGACACACTCGACCAGCGGCGACACCATCGGCTTCTCGATTGCGACCATCCCAAGCGGCGCGCCGCTCGCGGCCGGCACCACTTCGGGAAATCTGGCTACCAGCGGTCTGCTGAGTTTGAGCGGCGCCAACGGCGAGGCCGCCCTGTTCGTCAATCTCGGCGCCGCCGGCAATGTGGCCGCCGGCACCTACTCCGGCACGGTCACCTTGCGTTGGCACTATGCTGTGTGCACCAACATCAGCGCGCTCGGAATCTGCATCGGCTCGTGGACCCGCAGCGCCGGCATCGACCAAAGCTGCGTACTCAGCCTGTGTACGCTCAACACCGCATCGTTGCCGGGCGCCGGCACGCCCGTTACGTTGACGATCTCGCTGCAGATCACCCAGGACTGCCGTTTCGATGCCGATCAGATCGACTTCGGCGCCGCGCCGTTCGTCGACAGCTTCAGTGCGGTCAGCGGTCAACTGCGGATCACCTGTACCAAAGGTGCGACCTACACGGTCGGCCTCAGCGAGGGCGGCTTTGCAAGCGGTGGACGACGGCGCATGAGCTCGGGCGCGCAATACCTGCAGTACGATGTCTTCCGCCCCGGCAATACGGTGTGGAACGGCACCGACCGGCGCGTCGCGCAGTCCACACCGGCGATGGGTAATGTCGCCGAGACCTTCCCGTACGAAGCGCGCATCTACCCCGACCAGCCCACGCCACCGGTGGGTACCTACAGCGACACCTTGATCATCGACGTGGCGTTCTGAGGCCGGCGAGCGGCGAGAGTTCAGGACAATCAGCTGGCCGACCTTGTCCTTACTCACGACTAGGTGTACGCAGCAGTCAAACTACCAGCCCTGCACAGGAGTCGGCCCATGATGCGCAGTGAAAGAGACAAGATGCTGGCGGGCGAACTGTACGACGCCATGGATCCGGCGCTGGTGGCCGCGAGAAACCACGCCCGGGCGCTGTGTCAGGCACTCAATCGCAGCCGGGAAGAAGACGTGCAGGAGCGTCATCGCATTCTGCAGGAGCTGTTCGGCGCGGGCGGCGAGAGCGTGTGGATGCAGCCGCCCTTCTACTGCGACTACGGATCGAACATCGAGCTCGGCGAGCGGGTGTTCTTCAACTTCAACTGCGTCGTCTTGGACGTCTGCAAAGTGCGCATCGGCAGCTTCACCTTGCTGGGTCCAGCCGTGCAGATCTACACGCCGCTGCATCCCCTGGATGCGCAGTTGCGGCGCAAGCAGGAGTACGGCAAGCCGGTGGAGATCGGCACCGACGTCTGGATCGGTGGAGGCACGATCATCCTGCCTGGCGTGCGCATCGGCGATCGCGCCGTCATCGGCGCCGGCAGCATCGTAACGCGCGATGTGCCTGAAGATACGTTCGCGGCCGGCAATCCATGCCGGGTCATCCGCAATCTCGTCGACCCGGCTGGCGCTGCGAACGACACCTGAATCGGATCACGCAGCTGAAGTCACGCGCTGCGCCAACCTCCCAGTACGATGATTCCCATCCCGGTCACTGCGACTGCGGCACCGACCAGATCCCAGGCCGTGAGCCGGACCTGATCGACACGCCACAACCAGAGCAAGGCTACCGCGACATAGACGCCGCCATAGGCCGCATAGACCCGCCCTGCGGCCGCAGGATGCAGAGTCAGCAGCCAGGCAAACAGCGCAAGACTCAGCGCCGCCGGCAACAGCAGCCAGGCCGATCCATTCTTCTTGAGCCACAGGTACGGCAGGTAACAACCCACGATCTCGGCCAGCGCCGTCACGATGAACAGGGCCAGGGTTTTTACGATCAGCATGCTTCCACTTGTCCATCCGTCATTGCGTACTGACGTTCGGCGAGCGCCCAACGGGCGATGCCTCGCACATCGGTGCCTCGACGGCCGCCTCGATCGACGAACGCCGTTTGCGGCATCGATGCCGCGAGCTGGCGGATGGATTGTAGACGCCGACTACGGCTTCAGCAGATGGAATCCTTCTTTTTCGCTGCCCTCATCCGGCGGCATGTTGTGGTAGCGCATGTAGACCGGCTGTCCCTTGTAGGCCCACTGCATTCGGCCGTCCTCACGCCTGATCGCGACCCAGTCGCCGACCTTCTCGACTTTCTCGCCGCCGGAAACCAGCAGCGGCAGCCAGGCGGACAGACAGCCGGTATTGCAGTTGGACTTGCCCGGAGAATCGCCGTCGTACACGAACAGGGTCTGCAGGCCCGGGAAGCTCTTGTAGTGGAAGCTGCCGTCCTCGTCCTGCGACAGCGCGGCGTCGCCCGGATGCTCTTTCTTGATGGTGGAAGGCTCTTGTTCCGCAGCCATTGTCGCCGTCGTGACGGCCAGCAACAGCCCCAGTGTGATCGATGTGAGACGCATGGTGACCGCCCCCTCCTGACCCGCCCTGCGATGTCTTCTTATATAAGAGGTTCGAGCAAGGCGATGAAGCCGAATGTATACGTAGGCTCACGAAGATCAGGTCCACCGGTGACGGCATGCACCGCTGCACCGGCGCCGATGCCGCTCATGGTGCTTGACTAATACATAACTCGATGGTTATATAAAACACATAGCCAACGGGTTATCGATCCAATGTCGAATGCTCACGACCTGCTCTTCAGAACACTGGCCGATCCGACCCGACGCGCCCTGTTCGAGCGCTTGTGCCGGGAAGGCGAACAGACCGTCGGGGCGCTGACGGCGCGGGCCGGTGTTTCGCAGCCGGCCGTCTCGAAGCATCTCGGGGTTCTGAAGCAGGCGGGACTGGTGCGCGACCGCTATGAGGGTCGCCAGACGCACTACAGCGCACAACTCGGCGCCCTGGCGCCGCTGATCGACTGGACCAAACAGATGACCGGCTTCTGGCAAAGCCGGTTCGATCATCTCGAAGACCTGCTCAGGAGAATGGACCAATGAGTGAAGCATCGACTCGCACGCGCACCGTCATCGTCGAACGGGAACTGCCCTTTCCGCCGCAAAAAGTCTGGCGCGCCCTCACCCAGCCGCATCTGATCCAGGAGTGGCTCATGAAGAACGACTTCGAGCCGGCCGTGGGTCATCGCTTCAATCTTCGCGGCGACTGGGGCGGCGTGCTGGATTGCGAGGTCCTGACCGTCGAGCCCCACAAGACGTTGGCCTACACCTGGAACTTTGCGCACGACGATGCAGCCTACAATCTGCAGAGCGTGGTGACCTTCACGCTCACCGCCACGAGCACCGGGACTCACCTGCGCATGGAGCAGGCAGGCTTCCAGCCGGATCAGAAACAGGCTTACGGGGGCGCCCAGCAGGGCTGGCAGCAGTTCTTC
>DATMEZ010000208.1:0-13045 GCA_035556415.1 Povalibacter sp. | reverse complement strand
GCACCGCCGTGCGCCGGGCCCCACAGCGCCGAAATGCCGGAGGAAATGGCTGCATACGGGTTGGTGCCGGTGCTGCCCGCCAGCCGCACGGTCGACGTGCTCGCGTTCTGCTCGTGATCGGCGTGCAGGATGAACAGCAGGTCCAGCGCCTGCGCCGTGACCGGATCGACGTTGTACTGCTCGCACGGCACTGCGAAGAACATGTGCAGCAGGTTCGAGCAGTAGTCGAGATCGTTGCGCGGATAAACGAAAGGCTGACCGAGCGCGTGCTTGTAGGCAGCCGCGGCGATGGTCGGAATCTTGGCGATGATGCGATGTGCGAAGATCTCCCGATGGCGCGGGTTATGGATGTCCATCGAGTCGTGATAGAACGCCGCCATCGACGCCACCACACCCGACAGCATCGCCATCGGATGCGCGTTGTACTGGAAGCCATTGAAGAATCGCAGCAGCGATTCGTTGATCATGGTGTGGTACTGGATGGCGTGCGTGAACTCCGACAGCTGCTCGCCGGTCGGCAGCTCGCTGTTGATCAGCAGGTACGCCACTTCCAGGAAATTGCTCTTCTCCGCCAGCTGCTCGATCGGGATGCCCCGATACAGCAGCACGCCTTCGTCGCCGTCGATGAAGGTGATCTTGCTCTCGCAGGAGGCGGTGGCCATGAAGCCGGGATCGAAGGTGTACAGGCCGTGGTCACGATGCAGAGTCGCGATGTTCAGCACGTCCGAACCGAGCGTCCCGCTCTTGATCTCGGCCACAGACTTCTTGCCGGTGGACAGGTCGGTCAGTTCAAGTTTCTTCTCGGGCATGGGCTCGTTCCGGAAAACGCGCGGCCGCCAATCGGCCGCTGGCTTTTGCGTAGGGGCAAATTTGGGAGGCGCAGCCTTACACGTCACCGCCACCGAATCAAGCGTCTGGATTCGCAGCGCGAAGCCACCGCCTGCAGCGATATCCGAAAGCTCGGGCTTACCGCAGCGAAAAGCTATTGGACGATCTTGAGCAGCTGGCCGGGCTGCGGCTGCTTGTCCGGATACAGGTCGTTCATCAGGCGCAGCAACTGCGCCGGATACTTCTTGATCGGTGAATTCTTGGCCAGATCCTCGATGCGGGTGTTGGCGCCGGCGCGCACGATCCGCACCTTGTAGGGCTCGGCCAGCGCGAACTCGTTGTCTTTCAGGCGCCGGAAAGTTTTGATCGAAGACATGAACAGGGCGTCGGCGGAGGGCGCGCCGCTGGAAGCCTTGCTGGCGCCGGCGAAGATGTAGGCAAGATTGTTGTGATAGATCACCGCATAGCGTGCCGGCACCACACCAAAGTCAGTGTTCGCCGAACGCACGACCGCGGTGTAACCCTGCAAACCGTTCACTTCGATGGCTTCGCCCGGGCCCGCGTTCGAGCGCGCCAGGAGTCTGGACAGCAGTTCCTTCGGTCCCATGTTGGGCGGCGGCGCCTGCGTCTGCATTTGCAGCACGCTGTCCTTCTTCGGAGCGATCGCCTGCAGCCGGTCGGCTTTGTTCTCCACCGTCCAGCCCGAGGGGAAGGCGAGCGTGAAGCCCAGGTTGGCGTGATAGAAGCGATTGCCCTTGAGCACGCCCTGCGCCCGGCTGTTGCCCACCGGCAGGCCCTCGATGGCCTTCAGATAACGCTCGCGGCCCGGATCGACCTTGTCGCCGTGGTTCTGCAGCTTTTCGGCGGCCTTCACCACCTCCTGCAAGCGCTGGTCGTTGTCGGGGTGGGTGGCGAAGACGCCGTGATAAATGTGCGGCTGGCGATTTTCCTCGCGCGCGCGGGCCACCTCGAACATTTCCTGGTTCTTGAGCAGCCGCACCACATCGATCATGTGCTCCGGCGCCAGCCCCGAGTCCTGCAGGTATTCGGCGCCGAGCCGGTCGGCTTCCAGCTCGTTGTCGCGACCGTAGCCACGCACCAGCGCCGCACCCGCGTAATTGGCAAGCCCGGCCAGATCGGCGCTGCCGGTGAAAATCCCGACTGCGGCGGCGCCGATGCCCGAGAGCGTCGACTGGGTCTGCTGCTTCACCGGATGGCGGGCATTGATGTGCCCGACCTCATGGCCCAGCACCGCCATCAGCTCGGCTTCGGAATTCAGGTAGTTGAGGATGCCGCGAGTGATGTAGACGTAACCGCCGCCGGTGGTGAAGGCATTGATGTCTTCGCTGTCCAGCACGGTGAAGTAGTACTGCAGCTCCGGGCGCTGCCCGGCCTTGGCGACGCGCTGGCCGACCTCGTTCACGTATTGCTGCAACCGCAGGTCGTCGTACGGGCCGCCGAACTGTTGCAGCAACAGCGGATGCACCTGCTTGGCGCGGTCGATCTCCGCTTTCTCGGAGGAAAACACCAGGTCGGGCCGGCCGGTGACCGGATTGGACGCGCATCCCGCAAGCGCGATAGCCGAGACCAGGGCGAACGAAGCGGCACGTGCCAGGGAACTCAATGACATGACGGCGGCCCGCAGGTGAGGCAATCGCTGATCTTATAAACCCGGTGCTTATCGACGCTCAACCGGAAAGCCCGGTGCCATCGTCGCAGCGTCGGCGGCCGTGAGGTCGTTCAGCTCGATGACAACGCTGAAAGCCGCGGCAGCCGCCGTTCTGCCCAGGGCTTCCCACGTTTTGAGTGAATCGCAGCCGTAAGTGTCAGAGCCGGGGCCGGGGTTCGGGGTTCCACAGCGGCGCGGCGTACAAAACGAAAAAAATGAAAAGGGCGCCAGAGGCGCCCCTTTCGTAAGGAGACGGCGAACGGTCCCCAGACGGGACCGGCGCTCGGATCAGCGGGCGTACTTCTTGCGGAACTTGTCGACGCGGCCGCCGGTGTCCACGATCTTCTGCTTGCCCGTGTAGAAGGGGTGGCAGTTCGAACAGACTTCGATCTGCAGATCGTGCCCGAGCGTCGAGCGCGTCACGAAGGTGTTCCCGCAGCTGCAGGTCACTGTGGTCTCTTTGTACTCTGGGTGGGTTCCGGCTTTCATGTCTGTCGAGCGTTGCAAACGCCCCCTCGAAAAAAGGCGCGCAGTGTAGCGGCGCGCATGGCAGGTCGCAAGGTAAATGGCGACGGGATCGCAACTCTCAAGCCCCGCGGTCGTCGGGTCGCGCCCTTGCCGCCGTCGACCCTGGCCGCAGCAGACCGACTGCGCACGGCCGCAGCAAGGAAGCGTCCCGGGCGCCGGCGGAAATGGTCTATGGGGGAACCGGCAGCCGGCTCTCGGTTATCCACAAAACCTGTGGATAAGTTTGTGGATGATTTGCCGTCCTGCGACGGGTCGATGCGACAAAATGGCAGTGCGGCTACATTGGTTAAATTTTAGCCACGTAGTTTCTTCTATATACGTCAATAACTTACAAGCGGCTCCTTATCTATCGCTTGTAATTTAGTCATCAAGACACGGTTCTCATTTGGCCCGGCCCAGCGTGTGCATAACCTCGTCGCGGGAATGCCGGGGCCGGCCTTGCCCAAAGGTAAATTTGTACGACCGTTCACGCACTTGCGTTGACCCTGGCGGATGCAGGCCCGACCAGGAACAACGCCTGCAGATCGTTCAGGAATCGCCACCCCAGTTCGCTCGGCTGCCAGTGCTGGCTCTGACGCACCAGCAGTCCTTTGGCCTGAGCAGCGGTGAGCCCGGCATCGAGCGCGGACCGCGGCAGGCCGGTGCGAGCCTCGAATTGCGCCAGCTCGAATCCAGCCTTCAGGCGCAGGGCGTTCAGCATGTACTCGAACGGCAATTCATTGGCTGGCACCGTGCGCCGTTCGATGACCCGGTCGGGGACGGCACGGGATAAGTAGTCGCGTGGCTGGCGGCATCGCGCCGTCCTGATCACGCTGCCTTCACCGGTTCGGGTCAGCTTGCCGTGCGCACCCGCTCCGAGGCCGAAATAGTCGCCGAACTCCCAGTAGTTCAGATTGTGACGGCAGCGTCGCCCCACTTGCGCATACGCGGACACCTCGTACTGCTCATAACCATGCCGATCCAGCAGTTCCTGGCATTCCAGCTGCATGTCCCAGGCCTGGTCCGGATCCGGCAGCGGCGGCGGCCGGTGGTAGAACACCGTGCCCGGTTCGAGCGTTAGCTGGTAATGCGAAAGATGGGTCGGCGCCAGCGCGACGGCGGTGCGGACATCGGTCAAGGCCTGCTCGCGGGTCTGCTCCGGCAGGGCGTACATCAGGTCGAGATTGAAGTTCTCGATGCCTGCCCGACCGAGTTCCTCGACCGCGCGTTGAATGTCGTTGGCGCCGTGAATCCGTCCGAGCGTCTTCAGGTGTCGATCGTTGAAAGTCTGGGCGCCGAGCGAAACCCGGGTCACGCCCGCTGCGCGATAGCCGCTGAACCGTCCGTGTTCGATCGTGCCCGGATTGGCTTCGAGGGTGACCTCGATGTCGGGCACGCAGGCGATGCGTGCGCGCACGCCTTGCAGGAATCGTCCGATTTCCTCGGGACTGAACAGGCTCGGCGTACCGCCGCCGAAAAATATCGATGTCAGCGCGCGAGCGCCGGTCAGCGGCAGGTCGTGTTCGAGATCTTCGAGCAGCGCATCGACATAGTTTTTTTGCGGCAGAGCGTCCGGCGCCACATGCGAGTTGAAATCGCAGTACGGGCACTTGCGCACGCACCAAGGCATGTGTGCGTAGAGAGCGAGGGGCGGGGCTTCGAGCAGCATGAGCGGGCGGGCTTACAGCCCTGTCGGCGAAATACCGGTGATACCGTGCGAGCCCGATGCCGCGGAACCCCTGACGAGGGGCAGCTGCTCGACCAGCAATCGCAACGCCTGGCCGCGATGACTGAGCCGATTCTTTTCCAGGGCCGGCAGCTCGGCCACCGTCCTTCCGTCCGCGAGTTCGAAGACCGGGTCGTAACCAAAACCGCCGTCGCCACGCGGCGTATCGATGATGTGGCCCTCCCAGCAGGCCTGACAGACCAACGGTGAGGGATCCAGATCCCAGCGCATGAAAGCCAGCGCGCAGCGATAACGCGCCGTGCGTTTCGCCGCCGGCACATCACGTAATTCACGCACGAGCTTTTCCAGATTGGCTCGATCGTTGGCGCCTGGGCCGGCATAACGCGCCGAGTAGATGCCGGGCGCGCCATGCAGCGCATCGACTTCGATGCCCGAATCGTCGGCGATGGCCGGCAACCCGGCAGCTCGCGCCGCGTGCCGGGCTTTCAGGATGGCATTCTCGACGAACGACAGGCCGGTCTCTTCGGCGGCAACATCCGTGAACTGCGATTGCGCCAGCACCTCGATGGCCAGCGGCGTCAGCAGGGCTTGCAGCTCCTTGAGCTTGCCGGGATTCTGGGTGGCGAGGACCAGGCGCATGGGTCAGTCCTGCAACGCTTCCAGCTGCTTGGCCAACAGCTGGCCGATACCGCCGGCGGCGAGATTCAGCATCTCGTCCAGCTCGTTGCGACGGAAAGCGTGACCTTCCGCGGTGCCCTGCACTTCGATGAAGCCACCGCCGTTGTTCATGACCACGTTCATGTCGGTTTCGGCGTCGGAGTCTTCGCGGTAGTCCAGGTCGAGCACCGGAATGCCGCCCCAGATGCCCACCGACACGGCCGCTACCTGGCCGTGAATCGGGCTTTCGCGCAGGACGCGCTTGCGAATCAGCGCATCCACGGCATCCACCATCGCGACGTAGCTGCCGGTGATAGAAGCTGTGCGCGTTCCGCCGTCGGCCTGCAACACGTCGCAGTCGAGCGTAATCGTCCGTTCGCCCAGCGCTTTCAGATCGACGACGGCGCGCAATGCGCGGCCGATGAGCCGCTGGATCTCGAGCGTGCGGCCTCCCTGCTTGCCCGTCGACGCTTCACGACGTGAGCGGGTGTGGGTGGCGCGCGGCAGCATTCCATATTCCGCAGTCACCCAGCCTCCGCCGGAATTACGCAGGAAGGGCGGCACGGTTTCTTCGACGCTGGCGGTGCACAACACGCGCGTGTCGCCGAACTCCACCAGCACCGAGCCTTCGGCGTGGCGGGTGAACTTGCGAGTGATGCGTACCGGTCGCAGCTCGTCGGGAGCGCGGCCGCTGGGTCGACCTTTCATGAAAACCTCGATGACCGGCAGAGAGCTTCTGCGCCGGTGTCAGCACCTGCCGTCAGCACGCTCGATACCTTGAGTCTTTGCAATCCAATGGCTGAATGAAGTCCGGGCCGCCATGTGCTTGCCCGGTCCGTGAGGAAGGGATTGTCGAACCGAAGTCCGACCGCAGCAAGTTGCCGCAGTGAAAGAGCGTCAGTTGCCCAACCAGCGCACGACGGCAGCCGTCGAGTTGTCGCTGAACGGCGCGGAAGCCTGAACCGCACGGCGGCCCAATGCCTCCAGCCAGGCGCGCAGGTTTTCCGGATCGTCGCGGAAGAAGCCGGCGATGTCGGCATCGCGCAGGTTGGCCCAGATGCCGTCGGAGCACAGCAGCAACACGTCATTCGGCTGCAGCACCTGGCGACCGCTCAGGGTCATCTCCGGAATCGCCGGGTCGCCGCCCAGGCAGCATTCGACGAAATTGCGCATCGGGTGTGTCGCCACCTCGTCCTCGGTGATCTTCCCTTCGCGCAACAGCAACTCGACGTGGCTGTGATCGCGCGTGCGCGTCACCACGTTGCCTTTGCGGATCCAATACACACGGCTATCGCCCACGTGCGCCCAGTACGCCGCGCCGTCCTGCACCAGGCAGACGGCGATGGTGGCGCGCGGTCGCGCATCGATGCTCTGGCCGCTGCCCAGTCGAGCCACGTCGTCGTGCGCCTTGCTCAAGGAGAGGTGCAGAAAGCCGAACGGATCGAACACCGGATGGCTCGAGCGCTGAAATGAGTCCAGCAGGCTTTTCAGTGCGGTATCGGCTGCGCGGCTGCCGTCGGAATGTCCACCCATGCCATCGATGACGATGGCCAGCGCCGCTTTGTCGTTGACGGCCACGGTGACGCGGTCCTGATTGTCCTCGCGGTCACCGATCAGACTCAGATCTGCATACTCAATCCGCAAGCGCGGGCTCCGGGCCGGGAGGGCTTAGTTGAAGCTGTTACACTGGGCGCCGCTTTATACACCGGCTGGCTGCCGGGACGTAAGATAGCTTTTTCCTTAATCCCGAACTCTTCAGCACGCTCGAGTTTCACCATGATCCGCAGCATGACAGGTTTCGCCCGGCGCGAGCGCCAGGGCCCGTGGGGCGCACTCATATGCGAGCTGCGCACGGTGAATCACCGCTATCTGGAAATCTCGCTGCGTCTGCCCGACGAACTCAAGACGCTGGACAACGACATCCGGCAGACCATCGGCGCGGCGCTGCGCCGGGGCAAAGTGGACGCCAGCCTGTATCTGAAATCGAGCAGCGGTGCGATCCGTTCGATCGAGATCGACACCTCGCTGCTGGATGAGTTGCTCGCGCGCGTCGCCGATATTCGCGGACGCGGCGTGAGCACCGCCGAAGTCAACCCGCTCGATCTGCTGCGTTGGCCGGGCGTGATCCGCGACACGGAAATCGATTCCAAGCCAGTGCTGGCAGCAGCACTGGAACTGCTGCGCGAAGCGCTGACGGAACTGAACGACACGCGTCATCGCGAAGGCCAACGTATTCGCGAGTTGTTGCTCAGCCGATGCACTGCGATGCGCTCGCAGGTGGAGTTCGTCAAGACGCGGCTGCCGGACATCTCGCAACGGATTCGCGATCGCATCGTCGAGCGCATCTCACAGCTCGGCGTCACGCCGGACCAAGAGCGGCTGGAGCAGGAGCTGGTGCTGTACGCCCACAAGATGGACGTGGACGAGGAGCTGGATCGCCTCGCCGGCCACATCGACGAAGTGAGCAGCGTGCTGGATTCCTCCGAGCCGGCCGGCCGACGCCTGGACTTCCTGATGCAGGAGCTCAATCGCGAAGCGAACACGCTGTCGTCGAAGTCGCAGGATGCCGAAACCACGCGTGCTGCGGTCGACATGAAAGTCTTCATCGAGCAGATGCGCGAGCAGGTGCAGAATGTCGAGTGAGCGCCCGACTCGGGGCAGCCTGTTCGTGATCGCCGCGCCATCCGGTGCGGGCAAGACTTCATTGGTGCGCGCGCTGATGCAACGCCGGCCGGAGCTGCGCTTTTCCATCTCCTATACCACCCGTAAGCAGCGGCCGACCGAGCAGCACGGCCACGATTATTTCTTCATCGACAAGGCCGAGTTCCAGCGCATGATCGAGGGCGGCGAGTTCCTGGAGCACGCGCCGGTCTTCGATAATTTCTACGGCACCTCACGCGCACAGGTCGAAACGCTCCTGGCCGCTGGCAACAACGTGCTGCTGGAAATCGACTGGCAGGGAGCGCAACAGATCCGCAGCGCCATGCCGGAATGCCAGTCGATCTTCATTCTGCCGCCATCGCGTGCCGAGCTGGAGCGTCGCCTGCGCGACCGCGGCACCGATAGCGACGAAGTGATCGCACGCCGATTGCGCGATTCGCTGGCCGACATGTCGCACTGGAACGAGTTCGACTACGTGGTCGTCAACGACGATTTCGCACGCGCCACCGCCGACCTGGAAACCATCGTCAGCGGCCAGGGCACTGACCTGCGCGGTGACCGATCCGAAATTCAAACGCTGACCCGGCAGCTGCTGGGTTAACCACGACAGATTTTTTTTGCGAGGCGTCGTAATACTGCGCCGCGCGTTGAACTCGAAGCGCCGCTCGCAGCCAAAAGCTGCGTCGGCATCTGCCGTCGTTGCTTGAGGATCATCATGAGCCACAAACTGTTTCCCGGCCTGTTTCCGTTGCTCGGCGCGCTGATGTGCGCATGGATCGTCCCGGCCGGAGCCTCCGCCGCGGAAACCGAGCGTCCGCGTACGGTGTCCGTCTCAGGACAAGGCGAGGTCCAGGCCGAACCCGATCAGGCGACCGTCACGCTCGGCGTCGAATCGCGCAAGCCCAGACTCGAAGATGCGCGTGCCGAAGTGACCAAGACGATCGAGGCCGTGCTCAAGCTCACGCGCGATCTCAAGATCGATCAGAAATACGTGCGCTCGACACGAGTGAACGTGCAGCCCGAGTACAACTGGGACAACAACGCGCGCGAGCGCAACCTCATCGGGTACTTCGTGTCGCGTCAGGTCGAAGTGGAGCTGCGTGATCTGGAGAAGCTCGGCACGTTGCTGGAAAAGGCGACCGACCTCGGCGTGAACCAGCTCGGCGATCCGCGGCTGGAGTCCAGCAAGCGGCGCGATCTGGAACGCGAAGCGCTGGCGAAGGCAGTGCAGGATGCGCGGCTCAATGCGGAAGCCGTGGCCAAAGCCGCTGGCGCCAGGATCGGCGCAGCCCGCACGATCTCGGCCAGCTCGGGCTTCGTCCCCGCGCCGATGATGCAGCGCATGAAGACCATGGCGATGGCGGCCGAGGCGAGCGATGCCTCACAGTCCTATCAGAGCGGCCAGATGACGTTCACCGGCAACGTCCAGGTCGAGTACGACCTGATCGTCACGCCGTAACCTCGCCCGGTCGAATGCGTTCGCTGTCACGCGGCGCGTTCGACCGGCACTGCGCCGGGTCTGGTCTCAACGCCGCGAAGATGCCAATGTCCTGCCGACAAAGCTCATCTAAGTCGAAGGTGTGAGCCCATGGCCATCCGCCGCAGATCCGCTCGAGCAGCACGCACAGGCGGCGTGCTGCTCGGCTTTTACGCGCTAGCCGCAGGCGCAATCGATGCACCCAAGCCCGACGCGGTGACGGCACCTGCGGCATCCCCGCCCGCACCACAAGCAGAAGTGAAGCCGACGGACGAATCGGCTTTCTATGAGCGACTGCAGTTCGTCCAGCACAAGCGCAACCTGACCGGACTGAACGTCAGCACCGATGCGATCAAGGCACTGTCCAGCGGTGCGGCCGATGTCGCCGTGGCCACGCTCAGCTCACAAACCGCGGCCGGCAATCCGAATTCGAACATTGCGCTGGTGCGCATTCAGCACTGGTGTAATCGCATCACATCGTCCCGCCCCACCGATTCCAAGGCGCAGCTCGCGCGGCTGGCGCAAGTGCTGCCGCCGGAACGCCTGGCGCGCGCCGCCGGTGTGTATGCGGCCGAACGCTCGTATCAGGAACGCGCCCGGCAAGGTTGCGCGAAGGCAAAGTTTGACTATGCCGGCATCGAAATGCGTTTGCGGGACGCTGCGGAAGCTGGCGATCCAGCCAGTGCCACCGAACTGGCGCAGTTCGTACGCGATCCGAAACAACGCGAGGAATTGCTGCAACACGCAGCGGACAAGAACTTCGCGCCGGCCATGTACGCGCTGGCCACGAGCCGGCTGATCGCGGTACAGCGAGGCCAGACCACCGAGAACGTCGGGACCATCCGACTGCTGCTCAAGCAGGCGGGTCTCACCCTGTCACGCGCCAAGGTGGACCTGGCGAACTGCGTAGCGCTGGGATGCGACGGTCATCCCGCCAACACGGCAACCGCCGCGGCTTTCGGTACGGACGCGGCTCGCGACGGCGAACCGCTCGCCTTTCTTTCCATGATGCGAATGCCCTGGGGCAGCCGCCTGACGCGCGTGGAACTGCTTGCCTGGCAGTCCTACGGCGATCGATTGAACGAGATGGGCTGCACCGGCGAGGCGTACGTGCAGACCTCGGCGACGTTCACGCAGTCCTTGAAAGCGCTGGAGAGAGGCCAGGATGCCAGCGTGCTGGAGCAAGCGAAGGCACAGCTGGAAACGTTGTGGCAGCAGAACGGCGAGCGGGCCCGAAAAGAGCAGGGCTGCGACTAGGGAGAGTCCTGCAACGCGCAGCGCTTCGCAAATGACTCAGATCTGCGCCGCGATGTCCTGCAGCAGTCCGTTGTCTTGCGGCTTGGTGCCGGAAGGATATCGTGCCACCACCGTGCCATCGCGAGCGATCAGGAATTTTTCGAAGTTCCACTGGATGTCGCCGGCAAAACCGTTCGCCGCTGCCGTCAGCCAGGCATAGATCGGATGACGGCCCGGGCCGTTCACTTCGACCTTGGCGCTCATGGGAAAGGTCACGTCATAGGTGGTGGTGCAGAACTGGATGATGTCGCTGTCGGGCGCCGGCTCCTGCGCACCGAACTGGTTGCACGGAAAACCGATGATGGTGAAGCCTTGCTCCTTCATCTCGCGATACAGCCGTTCGAGCCCCGCGTACTGCGGCGTGTAACCGCATTTGCTGGCGACATTCACCACGAGCGCGACATTGCCGCGCAGCGGTGCCAGCAGATCGGGAATTCCGTCGATGCTCCAAACCGGGAAGTCGTAGAAGGACGGCATGATTACCTCGGCAGGCGTGGTTACGCCGCGACGCGATCCACCAGCAGCACGGTTCCGTCCACGCCGGTAACGCGCGCCTTGGCGCCGGCCGGCAGGTTCGGACCGCGGATGATCCACTCCCGGTTGCCCAGGCGAATCCGGCCGCTGCCGTTCTGCAAGCCCTGCTCCAGCACCACCACCTGGCCGATATGGCTGTGGCCGGAGCGATGGCTGGCCAGCGGACTGTTCAGCTCACGCTGCTTCGTCAGGTACTGACGCCAGAAGTACACCGCGAAAACAGTGGCTGCGAAGATCAGGAACCAGACCATGGGTTGCGTTCACTCGGGAATCTTGGATGCGTCGGCGCGCGCAGCGTAGCAGGAGCGGGTCCGGAGAAACGATGAAGGCAATCACACCTCGCGCCGGTCATGTTGCGCGTTCCGACTTTACGAAATGCCGAACCGCGAATTCAACTCGCCACCGGCGGCTTCGTTGTGAGTATTTTCCGCCAACCGGCGTACGCGCTAACCCGAGCGCCGCTTGAGATGCACCAGCAGCAGCGAGATTGCAGCGGGCGTCACGCCCGGCACGCGCGATGCCTGGCCGAGCGTGGCCGGCCGGACTTCCTTCAGGCGCTGACGCACTTCGGTCGACAGACCCCGAACCTGCGCGAAATCGATGTCGTCGGGCAGCCGGGTCTGTTCATGCCGGCGCTGACGCTCGATCTCGTCCTGCTGGCGGTCGATGTAGCCGGTGTACTTCGCCTGCACTTCGAGCTGCTGCTGCACCTGTTCGACCAGGCGTTCATCGGCCGCAGCGCCGCTCATCCAATCCGGGCGACCGACCGGCGGCAGCTGCGTCAACGCTTCGTATGAGACCTCGGGCCGGCGCAACAGCGCGTAGGCATGTGCCTCACGCAGCAATGGCGTACCCAATGTCTGCACGGCCAGCTCCTCGGTCATTTGATACGGGTGAACGACGGTGGTCGTCAGCCGCTGCGTCTCCTCGGCAATCGCGACCCGCTTGCGCTCGAAGAACTCCCAGCGCTCGTCGTCAACCAACCCGAGCTCGCGGCCCTTCGGCGTCAGACGCAGGTCCGCATTGTCCTCACGCAACAGCAGGCGGTACTCGGCGCGACTGGTGAACATGCGATAAGGCTCGCTGGTCCCCCGCGTAATCAGATCATCGACCAGCACACCGACGTAGGCCTCGTCGCGACGCGGCGACCACGGTTCCTGGCCGCTCACCTGCAACGAGGCATTGATGCCGGCGAGAAGGCCCTGCGCCGCGGCTTCCTCGTAACCGGTGGTGCCGTTGATCTGGCCGGCGAAGAACAGGCCGGCGATGAACCGGGTTTCCAGACTCGGCTTCAGGTCGCGCGGATCGAAGTAGTCGTACTCGATCGCGTAACCCGGACGGGTGATATGCGCATTCTCGAATCCCTTCATCGAGCGCACCAGCGCGTACTGCACGTCGAACGGCAGGCTGGTGGAAATGCCGTTGGGATAGATCTCGTGCGTGGTCAGGCCTTCGGGCTCGATGAAGATCTGGTGCGAGGTCTTGTCGGCGAAGCGGTGCACCTTGTCTTCCACCGAGGGACAGTAGCGCGGCCCCACGCCCTCGATGACGCCGGTGAACATGGGCGAACGATCGCAGCCGGCGCGAATGATCTCGTGCGTGCGCTCGTTGGTGGCCGTGAGATGGCAAGAAATCTGGCGTGGATGCTCGCTGCGCCGGCCGAGGTAGGAAAACACCGGCACCGGCTCGTCGCCCGGCTGTGCCACCAGGCCTGCGTAATTGATGCTGC
>DATMEZ010000207.1:0-34561 GCA_035556415.1 Povalibacter sp. | reverse complement strand
CCGTCGCGCCCAGGTTCGCGTACTTCTTCTTCCAGATGTAGAACGTCGCTTCACTAATGCCGATCTGCCGACACACCTCGGCCACCGCGGTGCCGCTCTCCACCTGACGCAGCACATAGGCAATCTGCTCGTCCGAATACCGTGATCGCTTCATCGTCCTCACTCCACTTCGTGAAGGACCGCAGAAGCCAGCTTAGTCCAGTTCTAAACTGCACCCAAATTCGGGACCAACGTCATGTTAACCGCAGACTCTAAATCGGAACGGGACTAAGTTGGGTGTCAGGTCGAAATCAATAAAAAAAGCCGGTTACTTTCATAAAGTTAGATTACTTTCGTAAAGTGCTTCTGCAAGCTGGGCGTCTATTCCGATGGATTCATCGGTCCCAGCCAGGCGTTTCATCAGCCGGCCGATGTCCGCCGCCTCAGCGCCAGGCTCGACAATCAGATGGACATGGTTGGTCATCAAACAGTAGCCGTACACCTTCAGTGCGAGTTCGCGCCTGAACTCCTGCAGGGTCTCCAGATATATCCGTCGATCCTCATCGGTGAGGAACACCGCACGATGGTTATGTCCACGTTGGACGATGTGGTGGGGATAGCGTGCGATAGCGATCCTGGCGCGTCTGGGCATTCCTTGCCTCCGCTGTAGGGTTGAGTGGAAGCTAGTGCATGGGCGCGTTGGGTTGCGATGAATGTGGGGCGTTGTTCTGAATAATGGAAAAATAGATCTGTCCATTTTTTAGTATGTAGACAAGTCATCAGTAAAAATCATGGATTTCAGCCCGAAATTCACGCTCGTCACCGCGGGGCCCGCGTCTCCGTCGACAACTCGATACAGAAAAAAATACGGATGACGGGTTGCGATGTGCGTAAATTCCACTATCATGTCGCAGAATTGCTGCAGGGGCTGTGCGCAGCTTCATGCAAGATGAGCGTCGTCCTGTGGACGACGCAAACGTTCGCAACGATGTTCGAGCTCAGCGGGCCCGAGTCTGCTGGTGAGCGCGCTGAACGTTGTCTTTCGGCACGCCGGTACAGAACGCACGCTCGCGCAGTACACGGCACATCAGCATCAACATTGCGAGCACTTCACCGCGGGCTAGTCATTAGCCACCGTGGGTAACGCAGCCAGGTAATCCCGAAGAATCGGGGTCCGGGCGCTGCGACGGTAACAACAACAGGGTGGCACGCTCAGCTCCCACTATCGCGAGCGTGCCGTAAGTCCAGCGGTGCATCCTCTTGATTGGATGACTATCTCTGCGGCTTTCCGACGCTATTCCATGACCGGTCGGCGCAGTTCGTCTTCCGGAAAATGAAGGAGATCGAAACGATCGAACATGTTTCTCGGCGAACATCCGAGCTTCCGCACCAGCAAGATGTGGTGGCCGTTCGTTGACAACTCGAGGCCCTACGGGTGCGCAGACGCCGTCGTTGCGCAGTGCAGCCGCAGGCCCTTCCGAACGGATCTTCAGGCAGATGTCCCCCAGCGGATGCCCTGGGTCCGAATCCTGAAGAAGGAGGCTTGTTGATGACATCGAGGAGAGGCTGGCTGGCGCTCGGCGCCGCGATTGCGATGTGGAGTGCGACTCAGGCGTCAGCCGTGACGCTGACCATTGCCACCGTCAACAATGGCGACATGATTCGCATGCAGCAGCTGGCCGATGACTTCAGGCGGCAGCACCCGGACATCGAGCTGCAATGGGTGACGCTGGAAGAGAATCTCCTGCGCCAGCGCGTCACCATTGATGTCGCAACCCAGAGCGGCCAGTACGATGTGATGACCGTCGGCAACTACGAAGTGCCGATCTGGGCCGCGCAGGACTGGCTCGTGCCCCTGGACGATCTGGGCGAAGACTTTGCCAAGGACGATCTGTTGCCGGCGATCGGCGAATCGCTGTCCTACGAGGGCAGTCTCTACGCGGCGCCTTTCTATGCGGAAAGCGCGATCACCGTATACCGCACCGACCTGTTCGAGAAGGCCGGTCTGTCGATGCCGGACAATCCAACCTGGGGCTTCATCCGCACCGCGGCCGAGAAGATCACCGACCGCGAGAACGGCATCTATGGAATCTGTCTGCGAGGCAAGGCCGGCTGGGGTGAGAACATGGCCCTGGTTTCGACGCTGGTGCATTCCTGGGGCGCGCGCTGGTTCGACATGAAATGGCAGCCGCAGCTCGACTCCGGGCTGTGGCAGGACGCCGTTTCGTTCTATGTGGATCTGCTCAGGAGGTACGGCCCGCCGGGCGCATCGACCAATGGGTTCAACGAGAACCTGGCGCTGTTCCAGGCCGGCAAGTGCGGCATCTGGATCGACGCCTCGGTGGCCGCTTCTTTCGTTTCCGATCCCAAGCAGTCGACGGTGGCCGATCGGGTGGGGTTCGCGCTGTTTCCGACGCACGGCAAATTGCAGAACCACGGCAACTGGCTGTGGGCGTGGAGCTTCGTCATCCCGGCTGCATCCACGCACGTCGCGGCGGCGAAGACATTCGTCGAATGGGCGACCGGCAAGGGCTACACGCGGCTGGTCGCCGCTGAATCAGGCTGGGCAGCCGCACCGCCCGGAACCCGTCAGTCGCTCTATGCCAGCCACGAGTATCAGCAAGCGGCGCCGTTCGCCGATATCGTCCTGAGATCGATCGAGGCCGCTGACACTCACGACCCCGCGGCGCAACCCGTGCCTTATGTCGGCGGCAATTTCGTCTCGATCGCTCCTTATCAGGGCATCGGCACCGTGGTCGGCCAGCAGCTCTCGGCGGCGGTAGCCGGCCAGATCTCCACGCGCGAGGCGTTGGCCAATGCGCAATACATCACCGAGCGTGAGATGACCCGCGCGCGTTATCTCGATTAGCCGTTTCCTCGACGGAAACGCTGCGCAGTCCCCTTCGAGGAGATACATGGCAAGCATCCGCAATCGGGCCACGGCCCAGCTCGCGCTTTCGCCGGCGGTGATCCTGCTGCTGGTGTGGATGGCCGTCCCATTGGCCATGACGCTGTGGTACTCGTTCCACGACTACCAGTTGCTGATGCCGCGCGGCAATCCCTTCATCGGTTTCGAGAACTATGTCTATTTCCTGACCGACCCGGCTTTCCTGAAGTCGATCGTCAACACCTTCGTGCTGGTGGGCAGCGTGCTGGTGATCACGGTCGCCGGCGGTATCGGCCTGGCGTTGTTGCTCGATCAACCGATGTACGGGCGGGGGATCGTGCGCGTGTTGATCGTATCGCCGTTCTTCGTCATGCCGACGGTCTCGGCGCTGGTCTGGAAGAACATGTTCATGAATCCGGTCAATGGACTGTTTGCCTGGCTGGCGCAGGTGTTCGGAGTGGACGCCATCGACTGGCTGGCGCAGGTGCCGCTGCTGTCGCTGACACTCATCGTGGCGTGGGGCTGGCTGCCGTTTGCGACGCTGATATTGCTCACGTCCTTGCAATCTCTGGATACCGAACAGCAGGAGGCGGCAGCGATGGACGGAGCCGGTGCCGCTGCACGCTTCGTCCACATCACCTTGCCGCACCTGGCGCGTGCGATCACCGTCGTCATTCTGATCCAGACCATTTTCCTGCTGTCGCTGTTCGCCGAGATCTTCGTGACGACCAACGGCGGGCCCGGCACCGAGAGCACCAACCTGGCCTACCTGGTTTATTCCCAGGCGCTGCTGCGCTTCGACGTGGGCAGCGCGTCGGCAGGCGGTGTGGTTGCCGTGATTCTGGCGAACGTCCTGGCGGTCTTTCTCATGCGCCTGGTCGGCAGGAATCTGGAGGTCTGAAGCATGACCAGCACGATGCACGGTCGGCACAAGCTGGCGTTCACGCTTCTGGCGTGGGGTCTGGCCCTGTTGATCTTCTTTCCGATCCTGTGGACCTTGCTGACCTCGTTCAAGACGGAAGCCGATGCGGTGGCGATCCCGCCGAAGCTGCTGGGGTTCGACTGGACCACCGAGAACTATGCCGAGGTCTGGCAACGCACCGACTATCTGCGGCACTTCGGCAATTCCGTGGTCATCTCGCTGGGCTCCTCCCTGATCGGCCTGTGCGCTGCCATTCCCGCGGCCTGGGCGATGGCGTTCTCGCCGACCCGACACACCCGGTTCGTACTGCTGTGGATGCTCTCGACCAAGATGTTGCCGGCCGTCGGCGTGCTGGTGCCGATCTACCTGCTGTTCAAGCGCGGCGGCTTGCTCGACACCCGCACTGGGCTGGTACTGGTGTTGATGCTCAGCAATCTGCCGATCATGGTCTGGATGCTGTTCACCTACTTCAAGGAGATTCCGCGGGAGATCCTCGAAGCGGCGCGCATGGACGGAGCGACTCCCGGCCGTGAGCTGGTGCATGTTCTGGCGCCGATGGCGCTGCCCGGCATCGCTTCGACCTTGCTGCTCAACGTCATCCTGGCGTGGAACGAATCCTTCTGGACGCTGAATCTCACGGCGGCCGACACCGGTCCGCTGACGGCGTTCATCGCGTCCTTCTCGGCACCCGAAGGACTGTTCTACGCGAAGCTGTCCGCGGCTTCGACACTGGCAATCGCACCGATCGTGGTTCTGGGCTGGCTGTCGCAGCGACAGCTGGTGCGTGGTCTGACGTTCGGCGCAGTGAAATAGGAAAGCACATGGCCAGCATTGCACTCCAGAGAGTTTCCAAGACCTTCGGCACGCACACCGTCATTGCCGGTTTCGACCTCGAGATCGAGGCCGGCGAGCTGGTCGTTTTCGTCGGCCCGTCGGGTTGCGGAAAATCGACCTTGTTGCGGCTGATCGCCGGCCTGGAGGAAGTCAGCTCCGGTGAGCTGCTGATCGACGGGCGCGATGTCACGCACCTGCCGCCGTCACGGCGCGGCTTGTCGATGGTCTTTCAGTCCTATGCGCTGTATCCGCACATGAGCGTGCGCGACAACATCGCTTTCCCACTCAAGATGGCTGGCCAGGATCGAGCCACGATCCAGGACAAGGTGAGCGAGGCTGCGCGCATCCTGAATCTGCAGGACTATCTGGATCGCAAGCCACGCGAGCTTTCGGGCGGGCAGCGCCAGCGCGTGGCCATCGGCCGCGCCATCGTTCGTGAGCCGATCGCCTTTCTGTTCGATGAGCCGCTGTCGAATCTCGATGCCGCCTTGCGCGTCAACATGCGGCTGGAGATTGCCGAACTGCACCGGCAGCTCGGCACGACCATGATCTACGTCACGCACGACCAGGTCGAAGCGATGACCTTGGCCGACCGGATCGTGGTTCTGAACGCTGGCCGAGTGGAGCAGGTCGGGTCCCCGCTGGAGCTGTATCGCCGGCCCGCCACGTTGTTCGTGGCGGGTTTCATCGGCTCGCCGCGAATGAATCTTCTGAGCGGTGCCGAAGCGGCGCGGCATGCAGCCGCGACGGTCGGCATACGACCGGAGCATGTCGCGCTGTCCACGACACAGGGCCAGTGGCAGGGCCAGGTGGGCCTGGTCGAGCATCTGGGGAGCGACACGTTCGTCCACGTCGAGGTCGCCGGTGTCGGAACCATCACGGCCCGCGCCAGCGGCGATCTGCAGGTGCGATATGGCGACTTGCTCTGGCTGACGCCGCAGCTGGACTGTCTGCACCGTTTCGACGAGCACGGCCGGGCCATTGGCTAGGTCCGGTTCTTCACATCGCGCGGGCAACGAGCTCGAGGCCTGACCCGATAGAGGTGACTGTTTCTGATGATCAAATTTCTTGGCAAGCGCATTGAGAGCGCCATCTTCGACATGGATGGCACGATGTTCGACACCGAGCGGCTGCGGTTCCAGACGATCCGGCAGGCGTCGCTGGAGCTGGCGGGCCGGCCCATCGAAGATCGCACGCTGATCGGCTCGCTGGGCTTGAGCGCGAAGCGCGCCGAAGCGCTGGCGAAGGAACATTACGGCGAGGAGTATCCGTATCAGGAAATCAGGCGTCGTGCCGACGAGCTGGAGCTGCAGCACGTGCGCACGCATGGTGTGCCGGTCAAGGCGGGATTGTTGCAGGTGCTGGAGCGCCTGCGGCGCAGTGGACTTACGATGGCGGTCGCCACTTCCAGCCGTCGCGCCATCGCCGAGGAATACCTGATCAATGCGAACGTCCTGAAGTACTTCGACATCACCGTCTGCGGCGACGAAGTGCAGCGGGGCAAGCCGCATCCCGAGATCTTCCTGCGCGCTGCCGCGGAGCTGAGCCGGGAGCCGCAGCGCTGCCTGATGGTCGAGGATTCCGAGAACGGCTTGCTGTCGGCCAGCGAGGCTGGCGGCCAGCCGATCCTGATCCACGACATCAAGGCGCCGCGGGCCGAGGTCGAAGCGCGGGCCTTCCGCAGCTATCGCAGCATGCTGGATTTCCTCGACGATCTGGCGGACTGCGTGCCGAAGCTCGACGTGCCGGCCGTGACCGAGCCGTTCCCGCAGGCGATCAACCAGATGCGCGTCGGCATCCACGGCTTCGGCGCCATGGGTGGCGGTTATCTGACGCAGGTGTTCTCGCACTGGGACGGTTACACGCGGCCGTGTGAAATCATCGGTGTCACTGGCGATCGGCTGCTGCGCGAAGCGGTCGATGCCTTCGGCAAGTTCAGCGTCCGCTACAGCAAGTACGCCTTCGACCAGAGCATCGACAACGTGCGGCTGGTCGACATGGCCGACGAGGATGCGATCGTTGCGATGTATTGCGATTCGCTGATCGTCGGCCTGGCGCTGCCCGAGCAGGCGATCCGCCAACAGGCGCCGATCATTGCGCGGGCATTGCTGCGCAGGTTCGAGCAGGGCGGACGCGAGCTCACCATTCTGGTGGTGCTCAACAAGATCCACGGTGCGAGCTTCGTACGGCGCCAGGTCGAATCGGCGTTGCTCGACATGACCAGCCGTTTCGAGTGTGCGCGGATCCTGGCCGCGACGCATTTCTCCGAGACGGTGGTCAGCCGCATCGTCACCCGGCTCAGCAAGGAGAAGCTGCTGCGCCAGTTGCGGATCAAGTGCGAGCTGTTCGAGAAGAACCTGGCCGCCGCGCACGATGCGCAGGAAGGTTCGCAGCAAGTGCAGAGCGATGAGCCGCAATCCCGGCTGGATCAGCGAGTGGGGTTGCTGCGGCGTGCCTCGGCGCCGGCACAGGCTCTGAATCAATTGCACCTGATCCTGTTCAACAGTGAACCCGACATGCTGCTGTACGCGCAGGGTGGCGGAGCCGTTCTGCGCAATCTGCGGCAGGTGAAGACCGTCGAAGACATCGCGCAGATCCAGACGATCAAGAATCGTCTCTGGAACGGAACGCACGCCATCGTCGCCTGGTATTCGAGTCTGCTGGGTTACCCGACGATCGGCCGCGGCATGGGAGACGAGCGGGTCATGGCGCTGGTGCGGCAATTGATCGAGAAGGAGATCCAGCCGGCGTTGCTGCGCGAGATCCCGGAGCTGGAAGCGGTCATCGCCATGCTGATGCGGCCTTTCATCGAGCGCTGCCGTTCCTCCTTCAAGGATCCGTGCCTGCGGGTCGGGCGCGATCCGCTGCGCAAGTTGCGACGTAGCGAACGCATCCTCGGCAGCATTGCGCTGGCAAAAAAGCACGGCATTCCCACGCCGGGGCTGGAGTTCGCGATCGCGCTGGCGATCCGCTACGCCTTGAGCGATGTGGCCCAGCAGGATCTCGAGTGCGAGCTGATCCGCAGCATCTTTGCGCGCACTCCGAGCGTCGAGGCCGTACTGACCTATCGTGGCAGCTACAACGGTCATCCCTATCAGGGGCTCGATCCGGTGACCGATGCCAAACTGATTGCGGCCGTGACCGAACACTTCGACAAGCTGGCGGATCCGCACAGCCGCCATTGGCAGTGGCCGCTCGAGCTGGTCCGGCAGGGACCGGCTGATGCCGGCGCTGCCGCAAACCCTGCAGCGATTCCCCGAAGGGCAGTGTAGGCATCTGGATCCTCGACGCGGGCGCGTACGTTTGAGCAGCGGCTGGTCGGCGTCGAGGAGATTCCGTGGGGCGGAGAATTACCGCATACTCGGGCGCAGATCAGCAGGCATCGCGTCGATGCCGAGACGACAACTCAGATATTCTAAAGAGTCGCGATCCGCCCATGGCCAACATGCTCGAAATCCGTTCGATCGACTACGTACCCGAAGCCGAGCGGCACGGCGGACTGGCGAGCCAGTTCACCTTGTGGCTCGGCGCCAATCTGCAGATCACGGCAGTGGTGACCGGAGCCTTGGCCGTCGTTCTCGGGGGCGACGTGTTCTGGTCGTTGATCGGCCTGCTGCTGGGTCAGCTGTTTGGCGGTGCGGTCATGGCGCTGCACGGGGCGCAGGGACCGCAGCTGGGACTGCCGCAGATGATTTCCAGCCGCGCCCAGTTCGGCGTGTACGGCGCGATCATCCCGATCATCGCCGTGTGCCTCATGTACGTGGGCTTCTCGGCCAGCGGTTCGGTGCTGGCAGGGCAGGCCGTCGGCCGGCTGCTGGGCGTCGATGACGGCACCGGCATCGTGATCTTCGGCGGTCTGATCGTGGCCGCGACCCTGTTCGGTTATCGGTTCATCCACCTGCTCGGGCGGGTCGCCAGCGTGGTTGGCGTGGTGGCCTTCCTGTACATGTTCAGCCGGCTGCTCGCCAGTCACGACATCGGCTCACTGCTGGAGATGCGGCATTTCTCCATCAACAAGTTCCTGCTGGCCATGTCGCTGTCGGCGTCCTGGCAGATCGCGTACGGACCTTACGTTGCGGACTATTCGCGCTATCTGCCGCGCCGAACCCCGAGTGCCGGAACCTTCCTGGCGGTCGGACTGGGCTCGGTGCTGGGCTCACAGATCGCCATGACGTTCGGTGTGCTGGCGGCGGCCCTGGCCGGCAGCCAGTTCGAGAACAACGAGGTGGCCTATGTGGTCGGGCTCGGCTCCAGCGGCACCATCGCGGGGCTGCTGTTCTTCGCCATCGTGTTCGGCAAGGTGACCGTCACCACGCTCAACGCCTATGGCAGTTTCATGTCCATGGCGACGATCGTGAGCGCGTTCCGCCGTCAGCTGCGCATTCCCGCGTGGCAGCGGTTCTTCTACATCATTGCCATGGTGAGCGTGTCGGTGTTGCTGGCGCTGCTCGGGCGCCACTCCTTCCTGAAGAGCTTCGAGGCCTTCATCCTGTTCCTGCTGGCGGTGTTCACGCCCTGGAGCGCCATCAACCTGGTCGACTACTACTTCTTTACGCGCTCGCGCTATGACGTGCCGGCCTTGTCCGACCCGGAAGGGCGCTACGGCCGCTGGAACGTGCCGGCGATCGCCATCTACTTCGTGGGCATCGCGGCGCAGCTGCCTTTCCTCGCCACCTCTTTCTACACCGGCTCGCTCGTCGAGACGCTCGGTGGGGCGGACATATCGTGGATCGTGGGACTCATCGTCCCGAGCGTGCTGTACTACATCAGCGCGCGCTATGCACAGCGGCCGATTCCCGAGCGTCTCATTTCACCGGAGCCAGCTTCGGCACCGATTCAGTGAGTGGCAGGCCGGCGGCGTAGCCGGCGACTGCGTTGCAGGTCGATCCGATCGTCAGTGGTGGCAGGGTCATCTACGGCTGCCGCCCGGCTCCGTCATTGCCAGGTGCAGGATGAACGCCATGACCGAGACCGCCAGCGCCGAGCTGAGCAAGAGTCTACGCTCGCGCCACATCACCATGATTTCCATCGGCGGCATCATCGGCGCCGGGCTGTTCGTCGGCAGCAGCGCTGCCATCGCCACCGTCGGTCCGGCCGTGATCCTGAGCTACCTGCTCGCCGGCCTGGTGGTGCTGATGGTGATGCGCATGTTGAGTGAGATGGCGATGGCGAGTCCCGGCCTGGGCTCGTTCACCGAGTACATCCGGCTGGGCCTGGGCGACTGGGCGGGCTTCGTCAGCGGCTGGCTCTACTGGTACTTCTGGGTGGTGGTGGTGGCCATCGAGGCGATCGCCGGCGCCGCACTGCTGCACGAATGGATCGACCTGCCGGTATGGCAGATCGGCCTGATCCTGATGGTGCTGCTGACCGCCGTGAACCTGATGTCGGCGCGCTCGTACGGCGAGTTCGAGTTCTGGTTCTCCTCGATCAAGGTCGCGGCCATCATCGTCTTCATCATGATTGCCGGCGCCTATGCCTTCGGCCTGACCTCGCCGACGGAGTCGACGTTCGGCAACCTGCAGGCGCACAGCGGCTTCGCGCCGTTCGGCTGGCTGTCGGTGCTGGCCGGCATGACCACCGTGGTGTTCTCGTTGTGTGGCGCGGAGATTGCTACGGTGGCGGCGGCCGAATCGAGCGAATCGACCCGCGTCGTGTCGCGGATGACCAGCACCATCATCGTGCGCATCCTGTTGTTCTATGTGCTGTCGGTCCTGCTGATCGTCTCGGTCGTGCCCTGGACCGAAATCCGCTCGGGCAGCTCGCCGTTCGCACTGGCGTTGACCCGCGTCAGCGTTCCGGGAGCCGGCACGATCATGAATCTGATCGTGCTCACCGCGGTGCTGTCCTGCCTGAACTCGGGCGTCTATGTCACCTCGCGGGTGCTGTTCACGCTGGCCGCGAGAGGCGATGCGCCGCAGTCGATGGTGGCGCTGAACCGTCGGCGTGTGCCGGCGCGCGCCATCCTGATTGGCAGCTCGTTCGGCTATTTCGCGGTGGTGTTGTCCATCCTGTCGCCGGAAGTGATCTTTGCGTTCCTAGTGAATGCCTCGGGGGCGTTGATGATCTTCGTTTACCTGCTGGCGTGCTTCGCGCACCTGAAGCTGCGACGCCGCATCGAGCAGACGGCGCCCGAGCGGCTGACGGTCAAGGTATGGCTGTTTCCCTGGCTGAGCTGGGCCACCATCGCCGCCATGTTCGGCGTGCTGGCGGCAATGGCGCTGACCAGGGCGCTGGCCAGTCAGTTCTATGCCAGTCTGGTGTGTGCGGCGGTAGTCTTGCTGGCTTATTGGATGCGACGACGCAGCGAAGCGCCCGCAGTGCTGCATACGTCGGTAGGTCCATGACGTAAGAACGCCGCGGGGCGACCGCGCTCGGTTCGCTGCACCCTGCCGGATGTGAACGATCATCCAGCGGCCCAATCGCCAATCTACCCGGCTGCGCTGAACGGCTCGTGCGTCGGCAAAGCCGTAATCGTTCCCGACTGCCGATCGAACAAGCGCCGGTAATGCCCATGCGGCTGGCGCAGCAGGGCTTCATGGCTGCCTTCCTCGACGATGCGCCCGCGATCGAACACCAGGATTCGGTCCATGGTGCGCACCGTGGAGAGGCGGTGCGCGATGACGATGGCGGTGCGGCCGGACATGAGCCGGTCCATCGCCTGCTGGATCAGCGCTTCGGATTCCGAGTCCAGGCTGGAAGTCGCCTCGTCCAGAATCAGAATGGGTGCGTCCGCCAGGAACGCGCGCGCCAGCGCCACCCTCTGGCGTTCGCCACCCGAGAGTTTCACGCCACGTTCGCCCACGAGTGTTTGATAGCCGCGAGGCAGTCGCACGATGAACTCATGCGCATTCGCCAGGCGCGCAGCTCGCTCGATCTCCGCGAGCGTCGCTTCAGGTCGCGCGTAGGCAATGTTCTCGGCCAGGCTGCGATGGAACAGAATGGGCTCCTGCTGAACGATCGCGATCTGCGAACGCAGCGATGCCTGCGTTGCGTGCGACACGTTCTGGCCGTCGATCAGCACCTGGCCTTCGCTCACATCGTAAAGGCGCTGGATCAGCTTCACGAACGTGGTCTTGCCGGATCCGGAGTGGCCGACCAGTCCGATGCGCTCGCCGGGCGCGATGCGCACGTCCAGATCGTGGAACAGCGGCACGTCACGACTGGCGTAGCAGAACGTCACATGATCGAAGCGCACTTCGCCGTGAGTGATGTGCAGCGGACGTGCGTCGGGTGAGTCGGGTACGCCGTAGGGTTCGCCGTACAGATGCACCAGTTCTTCCATCTCGTTGACCGAGCGTTGCAGCTGGTGGATATGCTGGCCGATGTCGCGCAGATAGCCGTGCACCACGAAGTAGGTGGTCAGCACGTAGGTGATCTCGCCCGCGGTGGCCTGTCCGCGCCACCACAACCAGAGCGAAGTTCCCGTTACTGCCGTCCGCACGATCCACAACAGCGTGAGCTGCCCGGTGCCGCTGTACGTGTGGCGCATCCAGGTGCGCCACGTACGGCGTGACCACTTGTCGATGACACGGCTGAGACGGGCATCCTCGCGCGCCTCCGCACCGAAGGCCTTGACGACTGCGTTCGAGCCGAGAGAGTCCGCGAGCACGCCGCCGATGCGTGTATCCAGCGCGTTTGAAAGGCGCGAGGCGGGTGCGATGACTCGGGTTGCCAGGAAGACTGTCAATGCAACGTAGGCAATCGTGCCAGTTGCCATCACCAGCCCCATCACCGGCCAGTGATGGGCCAGCAGCAGCATGGTGCCCACGAGCACGATGGCAGAGGGCAGTAATGCCAGCAACAGCACGTCATCCAACGTGTCGAGCGCCCACATGCCGCGGGTAATCTTGCGCACCACCGAGCCCGAGAAGCTGTTGGAATGCCAGTCGGTGGAGAAGCGCTGGACCCGCTCGAATGCGCCGCGGGCCACATCACGCATGATGCCCAGAGTCAGAGGCACGATGCCCCACCAGGCAAGATGACGCAGTCCGACCATTGCCAGGCCTAGTGCTGCCATCATGATGAAGGCGCGCAGTGCGGCATCCATCGTGGATGGACCAGCCGCCAGCGCGTCGATCAAGTGGCCGGCAAACAGCGGGACGAAGATTTCGGTGAGCGTGGCCAGCATCATCGATACTGCGATGCCGCCGACCAGCCACTTGCGTTTCGCCCAGTAGCGAACGATGAAAACGAGCGCGCTGCGTAGGGCGCGCGAGCCCTCAGCTTTTGATTCAATCATATGAATGAGGCGCACGGACGCGCCTGAAATTTTTGCGAAAAACGGAAAACGAAAATCCGGCGAACCGGAAAGGGTCTAGCCCGGACGGGTTAGAGACCTACTGGATGGCCGCGTTTGGAAGGTGCATGTTGGATCTGTTCATCGATCTGCCCTCCCTCGCGTGCGCGGACTGGTGAAAGGAGCGGCATTGATATCATCGTTGGGTGACCGGAGGCAAGCGCGGATGCAGCGCTCGCCGCAAACAGAGTGCTACGGCGTAGAGAAGCGCTGGCGACTTCACCGTGTAGGAATCGGCGAGTAACCCGGGCCAATCCGGCTCCTGGCCGGCCGTGAGTGGTTGGCAAGGATCAATAACCGCCAAAGCACACTGACGTGCTCGCGGATTCTGGACAAAGCTCGCATTTTGGACGGAGGACATTTGGAATTGGCGCCCCCGGCAGGAGTTGAACCTACGACCTACCGCTTAGGAGGCGGTCGCTCTATCCACTGAGCTACGGGGGCGCCGGAGAGCGGACGGCATCAGCTGTCCGCCGGCGCAATGGTCGCACAGCTCGGTATCCGGGACCAAGCGTCCGCGGGCGCTGCGGCAGTCATCTTGCAGCACGTATGGGTCGAACCGCATCGTCGCGAGCCGATGCTGCCGTTTCATTGTCTTCGAGACGCCTCAGTGCGTGCGGCCGTTATCCGCTGACGCAACGGAACGTGGTGACCTGTCGGCCGGTCCCCGGCGGCAGGCTGGCGTCCTTGTTGACCGTCGAGACGACGACGGCCTGCTGTCGCCCGGCTTTCTGACAGGCTCTGGCGGCCAGCTGCTTGCCGGTCTCGGCATCGCCCTGGTGCGTGATGCTGGTGGTATCGTCGTGGTTGATCTTGACGGTGGTGCAGGCGCTCAGCAGAACGCAGGCGACGAGAAATGCAGTCCGGTTCATGCGTTGGGCTCCCTGAATGGGCAGATACTGCGCCGCTATGCTGCCATCGGCACCGCAACCTGCACACGATTGCGACCCGATCGTTTCGCGGCATACACGGCAGCGTCGGCGTGGGCGATGAGATGTTCGCCCCACACATCCAACGTGTCGCTGGTGGCGATGCCGATACTGCAGGTCAGTCCGATGGGTGTGCCGAAGCCTTCGATCCGCACTTCGGCCACCCGCTTGCGGATGCGTTCGGCGATGGGCTCGGCCGCGGCGACGTCGGCGCTGCTCAGGATCACTACGAATTCCTCGCCGCCATAGCGGCCGATGACGTCCGACTGGCGCAGCTCGGAATGGATCGGGCCGATGATGGCGCGCAGGCAGGCGTCGCCGGCCTGGTGGCCGTAGGAGTCGTTGATCTCCTTGAAGTGATCCAGATCGATGAACAGCAGTGCAATCGGCAGTCCTCGCGCCCGGGCGCGCAGGCATGCCGTTTCCAGTCGCTCGACCAGGGAGCGTCGGTTGAGCACGCCGGTCAGCGAATCGGTCTGCGCACGGCGTTCCGCCTCCGTCAGCGCCTGGCGCTGATCGCGCAGGCGATCGGCAACGCCCAATGCGATCAAGACCGCCGCAGCGACCATCGAGAGCGGCAGACCGTAGTAGAGCAGGCCTTCGGCGCCTTCCGGATCCGTCAGCAGCAGCCGGATCGCGGTGGCGATGGTGAAGGCTTCGAGCAGTCCCCATGCGATCAGAAACCAGCCTGCCGCGCGATTGTTGCGGCGCCAGGCCAGCCACGAGACCACCAGCGTGAAGATGGCCGAGCCCATGAAGACCAGATTGCCGATGGCGGCTACCAGCGCGCCCAGCCCGATGACCTGCGCGACATTCGCGAACGCCAGCACGACGAACGTGACGGCGAGCCAGCCGAAAATCGCATAAACGCGCGGCGAGAAATGCCGCAGCTCGGCGATCTCGCGCACGAACAGGCAGGCAACCGCGCCGCTGAGCGCCGCGGCTACGTTCCACGAATAACTGGCTATCGGCAACGCCAGCGACAACACCGGCCAGTTGAAACCCTCGCCGGAAAGGTAGGCCACGTAGAGGGCCTGCAATGCAAACAGGGTTGCGTACAGCACCAGCAGCCGGTCCGACAGCACCAACCAGATCAGCAGCGCCGCGACGGACATGGCCATGAGCGCGCCGAAGGCGAGGGCGATCATTCGGGCATGGGTGGCGCCGTGAGCCAGGATGTCGTCCAACGTGGCGGCCGAGAACACCGGCTCGCCCAGGATGCCGCCGACCGGCTCGATGCGGGCATACAGCGGCTGGTCCTTGGCCAGTCCATCTGGAAGAATGAACAGGGCATTGTGCTGGCCGCGGAATCCGGGCAGCTCGGTCGCGCGTTGCAACGGGACGCTCTTGCCGTCGCGTACGGCGAACAGCTCGATGGGCTGACCTCGGCTCTTGAGAACGCTCAGCGCGGCGACGGCGGCCGGTTGGAAATCGGCGGTGGGCCGCAGCTGCAGCCACAATCTTGCGGCGCCGTCGTGCGTCCGGGTAGAACTGAAGGGTTCGAATTGCTGGTCGACCGAACCCTCACCGAGCGTCTCGGCGGTGGGCTCCGGCGCATCGGCGCGCAGTACCCGGATATCGAAAACCGAGTCGGCTGCGCTGGCGAAAGTCGGCCACGGCCAGACGCTCAGAAGCAGGACGCAGGCTGCCAGCAAGGTACGCACGTTCAGGCGGCGCATTGTTTCAATGGAGATGAGCTCGAGGTCGCCGGGCCAGTATCGTGGAAGCGGAATTCGGCCGCAAATCGAATCCGCCTCGTCGTGATTCCGTTAAATCGAAAAGGAGAGAGCGGTGCGAAGCTCATGCCTGACGATACTGGCGCTGGTGTGGGGGGCTGCCGGGACCGGCTGGATCGGGCCGACGGCGGCCGACGACATCTCGGTGATCCGCGCCACGCGGATCCATCCGGCACCGGATGCTGCGCCGATCGACGACGCCGTCGTCGTGATTCGCGACGGTCGCATCGCCGCAGTCGGACCGCGTCGGCAGATACAGGTGCCCAGCGGCGCGCGGCCGATTCAATGTGCGCCGGGTGTCGTGCTCGCGGGGTTTCAGAACAGTCACGTTCATTTCATCGAGACGCGTTGGGAGAAAGCGGCGGAAAAGCCGGCCGCCGAGCTGGCCGTCGGCCTGACCGAGATGCTGACCCGTTACGGCTTTACGACCGTGCTCGATACCGCCTCGAACCCCGACGACACGCTGGCCCTGCGCCGGCGCATCGAAAGCGGCGAGATCGCCGGACCGCGCATCCTGACCGCCGGCCTGCCGCTGTATCCTCACAACGGCATCCCGATCTATCTGCGCGATCTGCCGCCGGAGTTCCTGGCGCGCCAGCCGCAGCCCGCCACGGTCGAGGAAGCAGTGCAGGTCGTACGCACCAATCTCGATGCGGGCGCGGACGCCACCAAGCTGTTCGTGGCCACGCCGCAGGGCAACGGCAAGGTCATGTACATGTCGCGGGAAATCGCTGCTGCCGCGGTGCAAGCAACTCACGCCCGGCAGCGCCTGGTGATTGCACATCCGACCGACAACGAGGGCATCCGTGTCGCGATCGACAGTGGCGTCGATGTGCTGGCGCACACCACCATCGATGAGATACCGGCGATCTGGTCGCCGCAGCAGATCCAGGACATGGTGACACACCGGCTGGCCCTGGTGCCGACGCTGAAGCTGTGGCCCTACGAAGCGCACAAGGCGAAGTTGCCATCCCGTGTGGTCGATCTGGGCTTGGGCGATGTCGTACGGCAGGTGCGCGACTTTGCCGCTGCGGGTGGCCAGGTGCTGTTCGGCACCGACGTGGGCTATATGAGCGACTACGATCCGACCGACGAATACATATATATGAGCCGCGCACTGACCCCGGCACAGATCCTGGCTTCGCTGACCACCGCGCCGGCGGATCGCTGGCAGGAGAGTGACCGCCGCGGCCGGGTCGCTCCAGGAATGCAGGCGGATCTGGTAGTGCTGAGCGCGGATCCGATGTCGGATGTCAGGCACTTTGCCGATGTGCGCTGTACGTTGCGCCAGGGGCGCGTGATTTATTCGCGGCCCTGAGCGAGAGGTGGTGGTGCCAGTGGCAGCGCCTTGTGGGCCGAACATGCACCGCACGGCACGAGGATTTCTATATATTCACCGTTGACGCACCGCTGTCGCCCAAGGAACATTCATGAGTTCGAATGGAGTGCACGACTGGCGCTGGTGTGGACTGTCGCAAGGATCGAGGATCGGGTGCAACGGCGACCAACGCGCCGGCCATCACACGTATTCGTTTCCGCTGCTTGCAGGCAGAGCGTGCCGAGGGCCGCACAGTATCTGTCGTTAGTAGCGGAGTAGCCGATTCGCAATGGGCACGATTGGCATCGTTCTGTCGATGTTGGCCGCCGTGGTTTTGAGCGGCATCATCATTCGTGCGCTGCCGCTGGCGGTGCCGGCGCCGCTGGTGCAGATCGCCATGGGCGCGGCGATTGCGGCATTGGGCGATCGTCCGGTGCAGCTGGATCCGGAGATTTTCTTCCTGCTGTTCCTGCCGCCGCTGCTGTTCCTGGACGGCTGGCGCATTCCCAAAGAAGGATTGCTGCGCGATCGCGGAGTGATTCTCGAACTAGCGCTGGGCCTGATCGTGTTCACCGTGCTGGGCATGGGCCTGTTCATTCACTGGCTGATTCCCGCATTGCCGCTGCCGGTGGCGTTCGCGCTGGCAGCCATCGTTTCACCCACCGATCCGGTGGCGGTCTCGGCCATCAACGAGCGCGCGCCCATGAGCCGGCGGCTGATGCACGTGCTGGAAGGCGAGTCGCTGCTCAACGATGCGTCGGGCCTGGTGTGCTTTCGTTTTGCGGTGGCCGCGGCGCTGACGGGGGCGTTCTCGCTGTCCGCCGCGGCGCTGACCTTCGTGCAGCTGGCGTTCGGTGGCGTCATCGTCGGCACGGTGTTCACCTACGGCGTCATGCTGGTCAAGAACGTGATCAGTCGCCGCATCGGCGAGGAGGCGGGCTCGCAGGTGTTGATCAGCCTGCTGATTCCGTTCGGCGCTTACGAACTGGCCGAGCACCTCGGTTGCTCGGGGATTCTCGCCGCGGTCGCCGCGGGCATCACCATGAGCTACGTCGAGCTCTCGGGCCAGGCCATGGCGCGCACGCGGGTGCAACGGGCCGCTGTCTGGGACACCATGCAGTTCGCATTGAACGGCGTGATGTTCGTGCTGTTGGGCGAGCAATTGCCGGGAATTCTCGACGGCGCGGTCGACGCGGTACAGCAGTCGAATCATCAAAGCCCGTGGTGGCTGGTGGTGTACGTATTCGCCATCTGGCTTGGTCTGACGGCGCTGCGTTTCGCGTGGGTCTGGGTTTCGATCCGGCGTCGCCAATGGATCGCGGCCCGGCATGGGTCGAAAGGCGATGCGGCGCCTCCTGGATGGCGCCTGATCACTGCCGTGTCGGTCGCTGGAGTGCGCGGTGCCATCACGTTGGCCGGCGTGCTGACCTTGCCGCTGGCGCTGCCTGACGGCACACCGTTTCCCGGGCGAGAGCTCACCATATTCCTCGCCGCCTCGGTCATCATTCTGTCATTGATCCTGGCCAGCATTACGCTGCCAAGGCTGTTGCGGGGGATGACGCCACTGGCGGAATCGGCCGAACAGACGGAGATCGATCATGCGCGTGCCGCGTCTGCCGAAGCGGCCGTCCATGCCATCGAGCAGGCGCTGTATCGGATGACGCGGGATCATGAAAACACCGAGCTGTATACCGAAGCCGCAGCCCGGGTCATGGACCTGTATCGCCGGCGCATCGATGGCCAGACCAGCGGTGAGGATGCCGCCCGCATTCGTCGCAGCGACGATGTCGAACGTGAGCTGCGATTGGCCGGCCTGAGCGCCGAGCGCGATGCGCTGTTCGCGCTGGCCCGCAACAACTCCCTGTCCGACGAGGCCTCCCGTCGGCTGGTGCGCGAGATCGACCTGCTGGAAGAGCGGCTGCGCTGACGCTGACCGGCGACAGAATTTTTTTCTCCAGGCTGTCAATATTTCGCCGCGTCGTACGTCTTTAGTCGTGTATGGCGACCATCACGGCGGACCCCGCGCGGCGGACGCCATCCATGACCACCGAGCAGAACGAACGCATCGTCGCTGATGTGGCGCGCGAACGCCCGCGCCTGCGCCAACTCATCCGGCGCTACGTCATGAACGAGCGCGATGCGGAAGACATCCTGCAGGATGTGTTCGCGGAGCTGGTCGAGGCCTACCGGCTGACCAAGCCGATCGAGCAGGTGAGCGCATGGTTGTACCAGGTCACACGCAATCGCATTACCGACCGCTTCCGGTCGCGGCGCAAGGAAGTGCCGCTGCCGCTGTTGGACGCCCCGGCCGAAGAGGCCGAGCCGACATTGGAGCGGCTGCTGCCGGACGCGGATGCCGGCCCCGAGGCGGCGTTTGCGCGGCGCGTCATGCTGGAGGAGATCCTGATTGCGCTCGACGAGCTGCCGCGTGCCCAGCGCGAGGTGTTCGTGGCGCACGAGATCGATGGCGTCAGTTTCAAACAGATGTCGGCGGCCACCGGGGTGGGCGTCAACACTCTGCTCACCCGCAAGCACGAAGCGGTGCGGCACCTGCGGCGCAAGCTGCGCGACATTTTCGATGAATACGCGAATTCCGGGAGCCTTTGAGCCCTATGCACATGCACTCTCACAAACCCTGGTGGATGAAAGGGCTTTTCATCATCGCGATGATCGCCATCGCGGGCACCGTCTTCGGCTGGATCGTCACGCTGCTGTGGAACTGGCTGATGACGTCGTTGTTCGGCCTGCGCAGCATCGGCTTCTGGGAAGGGCTGGGGCTGTTCCTGCTGGGGAAGGTGCTGTTCGGCGGCTTCCGCGGCTTTGGTGGAGCGCATCGCCATCGGCACCGTCACCATCGTCGCCTGCACGAGCGCTGGGAACGGATGACACCGCAGGAGCGCGAGTCCTTCAGCCGCGGCCTGCGGCATTGCCCCTGGGGCAAACGTTCGGGGGCAGCGCAGGACCGGGATGTATCGAGTTCGTAACCCAGCAGCGCCAGCGGTGTTCTTGCACACGAGGTGCGTAAATGTTGCGCAATCGTAACGCCCATGAACTTTTCACGAGCCGCCACGGTCATTACGGGCGCTCGCGTCGCAATTCCATCATCAGCAGGGACCGGCCATGAACTCTCACCCTTCCCGTATCGTGTGTCTGACGGCGGAGACCACCGAGACGCTCTATCTGCTCGGCGAGCAGCGTCGCATCGTGGGGATTTCCGGATTCACCGCGCGTCCGCCCGAAGCGCGGCGCGAGAAGCCGAGGGTTGCCGTGGCTGCTGCCGAAGAGCGGTTGGAGCGCATCGTCGCACTGGCGCCGGATCTGGTTCTGGGCTTTGGTGACCTGCAGGCCGACGTGCTGGCGGCGTTGGCCCAGCAAGGCATCGCCGTGCATCTGTTCAACCAGCGCTCGGTGCGCGGCATCCTGGACATGATCCGCGTGCTCGGCGGCATGGTCGGCTGCGATGACAAGGCGGCCAACCTGGCCGCCAGTCTGGAATGGCGCGTGGAGGCCATTCGGGCTGCGACCTCGGAGTACGACCGCCGGCCACGGGTGTACTTCGAGGAATGGGACGAGCCGCAGATCAGCGCCATCGGCTGGGTCGGCGAGCTGATCGAGATCGCCGGCGGCGAGGACTGCTTCGCCGACCTGGGCGAATCGGCGGATGCGGCCGATCGCATCATTGCCGACCCCGCCGAAGTCGCACGGCGCGCGCCCGACATCGTCATCGGCTCCTGGTGCGGCAGGAAATTCCGTCCCGAGCGGGTGGCGCAGCGTGCCGGCTGGGAGGACATTCCGGCCGTCCGCAACGGTGAGCTGTACGAGATCAAGTCTTCGCTGATCCTGCAGCCGGGTCCGGCGGCGCTCACCGACGGACTGGAAGAGTTGCATCGCATCGTGCAGTTGTGGCGTGAACGCCGGACGCGCCTGTTCCAGACGGTCGTCACGGTGGAGAGCGAACCGGCGCAGCCGCAACTGCCGGCGAACACGGGACAGGTGGCGCTGGCGTCATAGGAAAGCGCGGTACTGGTCTCTGCCGACATCACATCGGTCCGGGCGTACGGCAGCCAAGGTTCGCGAAGTGCCGGGAGTTCGAGTCCCGGCACTTTTGCGGCAGCGTTCAATGGGCCAGCGCAATCCAGATCTCCACTTCGCCATTGCCGGTGCGCGGATCGAATCTCTCGTCGTAGCGCTCGAACACCGGTGCGTCCGCTGCTTCATGCCCTGATTGCGGCAGCCAGTCATCCCAGATCGCGGCCCAGGTGCCGCGAATGCCGGAGACATGGCCGCGATGCACGAAGACGGCATACTTCTGCGCGGCGACACGCAGGCGTGCGAAGCCGGCGGGCAGACGCGCAAAGTCGGCGACTTCGACGCCGCACAGGTAGTCCATGTTGCCTTCCTCGTCGGTGTTGTAGGTCACGCCGTAGGCTGCCGTGCCGACCTGTCCTTCGAGGTGCCCCAGGTACGGCCCCAGCTTCTGCCATTGCCCCGGAATGCCGGCGCCGGAGGTCTCGCAGGCGTAGCGCTCGGCCAGGCCGGCCAGGTACAGCAGCTTGCCGTTCTCGAAGCGCGGCGGCGTCAGTTGCGTTGGCGATTTCTCGTTCATGGCGATGCCCTCGATCAATGCGACGTTCTCGACGTGGCGCCGCTTGCGGATCGTTTCCGGCGTGATGCCGAACTGATCGCGAAAGGCGCGGGTGAATGCCTCGTGAGAGCCGTAACCCGCGGCGATCGCCACCGACAGGATGTCATCCGTGCCGCTCGCCAGCCGCCCGGCGGCCACGCTCAGGCGACGGCCACGCAGGTAGCGCATGATCGGGTAGCCGGTTGCCGCGGCGAAGGCGCGTGACAGATGGAAGCGCGAGACGCCGACACCGGTGGCGATGTCCTCCAGCGTGAGATCGGACGCGGAACGGTGTTCGATGAACCAGAGCGCTCTGGCGACGGGATTCACAACGGGCCCTCATGAGGATTTCGCGAGCTTTATACGGTCTGCGCAGCGTGTGCACTTGATCGGGATTGCTCCTTGAAGACGCAGGGGCCGGGGGGCGGCCGACAGCCCGCGCCGTCCAGCTCATCGACGGCTCCATTCACGCAGCCCGAATCGTGCATACTTGCTGCATCTTCAAAGATGGCGAGGATGGGAGGACGCCCATGCTGTATTCCGTTCTGATCTATGGCACCGATGCCGAAGTGGCCTCCTTGAGCCGGGAACAGGAACAGGAGCTGTTGGCGCAGCATGAAGTCGTACAGAAGAAGCTCGCGGCGCAGCGCCAGCTCGGACCGGTGGTGCGCCTGCTGCCGACCACGACGGCCACCACGCTGCGCAAGGGCGCCGAGCCGCTGATCCTCGACGGACCGTTCGCCGAGACCAAGGAGCAGTTGCTGGGTTTCTACGTCGTCGACTGCGCCACGCGCGAGGCGGCGCTCGAAGCGGCGCAGCTCATCGGCACGGCCTGCAATTCGCGGGCGCTGGAAGTGCGCCCGATCTCGATGTTCGTGCCCAGCCCGGTTTGATGCAGGCGGTCGCTTGACTCTGGCTCTGATCGTTGCGCTGCCGTTCATCGGCAGTCTCTGCGCCGGCTGGCTGCGTTCCAATGCCCGCAATGCCGAAGCCTGGCTCGCCGGCTTCGTCTGCCTGGCCGTGCTCGGGCTGCTTGCGGGTTACTACCCGCAGATAGCAGCCGGCGAGGTGGTGCGCTTCACGGTGCAGTGGCTGCCGCAGTACGGCCTGGACTTCTACCTGCGCATGGACGGCTATGCGTGGGCGTTCGCCATGCTCATCGCTTTCATCGGCGCGCTGGTGGTGCTGTACGCACGCTACTACATGTCGCCGGAAGATCCGGTGCCGCGCTTTTTCTCGTTCCTGCTGGCGTTCATGGGCGCGATGCTCGGCGTGGTGCTGTCCGGCAACCTGATCCAGCTGGTGATGTTCTGGGAGCTCACCAGCCTGACCTCGTTCATGCTGATCGCCTACTGGTATCACCTGGCGGATGCTCGTCGCGGCGCCAGGATGGCACTGGTCGTGACCGCCGCCGGCGGAATGTGCCTGCTGGCTGCGGCGCTCATGCTGGGGCATGTCGCCGGCGGCTACGATCTGGACCGTGTGCTGCAGTCGGGCGCGCAGATTCGTGCGCATCCCTGGTATCCGCTGATGACCGGTCTGCTGGTCCTGGGCTGCCTGACCAAGAGCGCGCAGTTCCCATTCCATTTCTGGCTGCCGCACGCCATGGCGGCGCCGACGCCGGTGTCGGCTTACCTGCATTCGGCCACGATGGTGAAGGCGGGCGTTTTCCTGCTGGCGCGCCTGTGGCCGGTATTGTCCGGCACCGACTCGTGGTTCTGGGTCGTCGGTGGCGCCGGACTGTGCTCGCTGGTGCTGGGCGCGGCGGCGGCCATCTTCCAGCGCGACATGAAAGGCGTGCTGGCGTATTCGACCATCAGCCACCTGGGATTGATCACGCTGCTGCTGGGCATGAACAGTCCGCTGGCGCTGGTCGCGGCCGTGTTCCACATGTTCAACCACGCCACCTTCAAGGCGTCGCTGTTCATGGCCACCGGCATCGTCGACCACGAAACCGGCACGCGCGATCTGCGCCGGCTCGGCGGCCTGTACCGGGTGATGCCGATTACGGCAACGCTGGCGATGGTGGCGGCGGCCGCGATGGCCGGCGTGCCGCTGTTGAACGGCTTCCTGTCGAAGGAAATGTTCTTCGCCGAAACCATTTTCGCCGGGCAGGCGCTGCCGCTGCGCATCGGGTTGCCGCTTGCGGCAACCATCGCCGGTACTTTCAGCGTGGCGTACTCGCTGCGCTTCATTCATCAAGTGTTCTTCGGGCGACTGGGAGACGATCTGCCGCGTCAGCCGCACGACCCGCCGCGCTGGATGCTGTTTCCCAGCATGCTGCTGGTGACGGCCTGCGTGCTGGTGGGCATTTTTCCGGAGCAGACGCTCGGGCCGTATCTGCGGATGGCCGCGCAGTCCATCCTGGGTGAGCTGACACCGCGCTACGACCTGGCGGTGTGGCACGGCCTGACCATGCCGCTCATCATGAGCTGCGTGGCGCTCGGCGGCGGCTTCCTGATCTATCTCGGTCTGTACGTGCGCGATCGCGTCACCGGCCAGGAGCCGGTGCTGCTGCGGCAGGTCGACGGTCAGCGCATGTTCGACGTCCAGCTGGTCAATCTCATCAGTGTTGCCGGTACGCTGAAACGCTTCATGTCGTCGCGGCGTCTGCAGGTGCAGTTGCTGCTGATCGTGTGCGCTGCTTCGCTCTGGGCTTTCATCGGGCTACGTGACACCGGGTTGTCGCCCGGCAGTGTCCCGCTCACCGCGCTCGATCCGGTCTTCGTCATCATGTGGCTGGTCGGCGCCGCCTGCGCCATCGGCGCGGCATTGCAGGCCAAGTACCATCGCCTGGCAGCGCTCATCATGGTCGGTGGCGCCGGGCTGATCACCTGCATGACCTTCGTGTGGTTCTCGGCGCCGGACCTGGCGCTGACCCAGCTGGCGGTGGAAGTGGTGACCGTGGTGCTGATCCTGCTGGGATTGCGTTGGTTGCCGCGGCGCATCGAAATGTACGATCGTGTTCGGCGAGCAAAGGTCCGCGCGCGCGTCCGACGCTTCCGTGACGTCGCCATCGCCGTCGTCGTCGGGGCCGGGCTGGCCAGCCTTGCCTATGCGATGCTGACGCGACCGCCGGTTCACGGCATTTCGCCATACTTCATGGAGAACGCGCTGGCGCTCGCCGGCGGCCGCAACGTGGTCAACGTGATTCTCGTCGACTTCCGCGGCTTCGATACGCTGGGCGAGATCACCGTGGTCGGCATCGTTGCCTTGACGGTCTATGCGTTGCTGCGACGTTTCCGTCCGGCACCCGAAAGCATCGCTCTGCCGCGCCCGCAGCGGGAGCAGATCGAGAGGGACGGTCACGTCGCGCCGGATCCGCAAGCGTTGCTGCCGCAGGGCTATATGAAGGTCCCGGCGACCATCGTGCGATTGCTGCTGCCGATGGCGGCGCTGGTCTCGGTGTACTTCCTGCTGCGCGGTCACAATGCGCCCGGCGGCGGGTTCGTCGGTGGCCTGGTGCTGGCCATCTCCGTGATTCTGCAATACATGGTCGGCGGCACGGTGTGGGTTGAATCGCGCACGCGCATTCATCCGCCGTACTGGATGGCGATCGGGCTGCTGTTCGCGGCCATTGCCGGCGTCGGCGCCTGGTTGGCATCGCGCCCGTTCCTGACCGCGATGACGACCGATCTGCACCTGCCGCTGCTCGGCGAGCTGCACCTGTCGAGTGTGCTGCTGTTCGATCTGGGCGTGTACATGCTGGTGATCGGCGCGACGGTGCTGATGCTGATCGCCATCGCCCACCAGTCGCTGCGCAGCCATCGTCAGCAGAGCGCGGCGGCAGGCGATCGGGTGGTTGAGCCCGTGGTGAAGCAAGCGGCAGCGCAGGAGGGGGGCGCGGCCTAGTCATGGAAATCGTCTTCGCATTGGCCATCGGGGTGCTGTCCGGATCGGGCGTGTGGCTGCTGCTGCGGCCGCGGACCTTCCAGGTCGTGATGGGGCTGGCGCTGCTGTCGTACGCCGTCAATCTGTTCATCTTCGGCATGGGCCGGCTGGCGGTGGGCCGCCCGCCCATCATCAATGCCGACAACGCGGTCGATCCGGCGCTGTACGCGGATCCGGTGCCGCAGGCGCTGGTACTGACCGCCATCGTCATCGGCTTTGCCACCACGGCGTTGCTGCTGGTCGTGCTGCTCGCAGCGCGCGGCCTGACCGGCACCGACCACGTCGATGGCCGGGAGCCCGACTGATGGCGTTCGCGATGAACATCTGGCTGCAACATCTGCCGGTGCTGCCGATCGTGGTGCCGCTGTTCGCGGGCGCCGCATTGCTGCTGTTCACCGAATCGCACCGCCGGCTACGGGGTGCGATTGCGGTTATAGCGACGCTGGCGCAACTCGCGATCGCCATCACCTTGTTGTCGATGACCACCGATGCCGTCAGCAGCATCTGGCCCAACGGCATCGGCGTGTACGCCATCGGTTCGTGGCCCGCACCGTTCGGTATCGTGCTGGTGGTGGATCGATTGTCGGCGTTGATGCTGACGCTGGTGGCAGCGCTTGCCCTGGCGGCGCTGGTCTATTCGCTGGCGCGTTGGGAGCGCGTCGGTGTCCACTATCACTCGCTGTTCCAGTTCCTGCTGATGGGGTTGAACGGCGCCTTCCTCACCGGCGACCTGTTCAACCTGTTCGTGTTCTTCGAGGTGCTGCTCGCCGCTTCCTACGGGCTGCTGCTGCACGGCTCGGGCGTGACCCGTGTGAAGTCCGGATTGCACTACATCGTGGTGAACCTGGTGGCTTCGCTGCTGTTCCTGATCGGCGCGGCCATGATTTACGGCGTCACGGGCACGTTGAACATGGCCGACCTGGCAGTGCGCATCGCCGTACTGACGGCTGCGGATCGCGGGCTGTTCGACGCCGGTGCGGCGATCCTGGGCGTCGCGTTTCTGGTGAAGGCGGGCAGCTGGCCACTGAATTTCTGGTTGCCGTCGGCATACTCGGCCGCCGGTGCGCCGGTGGCTGCGGTGTTCTCCATCATGACCAAGGTAGGCGTGTATGCGGTCCTGAGAATCGGTTCGTTGCTGGCGTTGTCGAACGCACCGGCACCGTTTGCGGGGCAGTGGCTGCTGGTCGTCGGTCTCGCCACCATCGTCTTCGGCGGCGCGGGCATGCTCAGCGCCAACCAGCTGAGCCGGCTCATCGGCTTCGCGGTCATCGTTTCCTCGGGCACCGTGCTCGCCGCGGTCGGGCTGGATGCGGAGCGCCTGACCGCACCGGCGTTGTTCTACCTGCTGACTTCGGCGCTGGCGACCGGGGCGTTCTTCATGCTTACCGGCATGACCGAGCGCACGCGCATGCAGGTTTCCGAGGTCGCGGATGCCGCGCCGTTGCCGCCCGTCACCTACAACGCTTTCGAGTCCGAAGAGCCGCCGCGTGCGCCGGACGATGAGGTCGGCATCGCCATTCCGGCCGCCATGGCCTTCCTCGGACTGGCGTTCATCTTCTGCGTCGTGCTGGTGACGGGGTTGCCGCCGTTGTCCGGCTTCCTCGCCAAGTTCGCCTTGCTGTCGACGGCGATCGGCGCACCGGGGGAGGTGTCGGTGGCCACCTGGATGCTGGTGGCGGCGTTGCTCGCCACGGGCCTGGCCGGCCTGATCGCCCTGGCACGGATCGGCATGCGCCTGTTCTGGAGTCCCACGCAACGCATGACGCCGCGGCTGCGGGTGATCGAAGCAGGTCCGGTGGCGTTCCTGATCCTGCTGTGTGTCGGCGCCACCATCGGTGCCGGCCCGCTGATGACGTATCTGGATGCGGCGGCGCGCACACTGCACGCGCCGCGCACTTACGTGGATGCGGTTCTTGCGCCCGAGTCGGTCGGGGCGCTGATCGAAACAGGAGCAGGGCGATGAAGCAGGCGATTCCGCCCATGCTGGCGATTGCGCTCACCTGCCTGTGGCTGCTGCTCAACGATACGCTCGAGCCCGCACACATCGTGCTCGGCGGCGTGCTTGCAGTCCTGTTTACGCTCGGCATTGCGCAGATGCGTCCGCTGCAGCCCAAGGTGCGGCGCCTGCCGCTGGCGATCAAACTGATTTTCGTGGTGCTGATCGACATCGTGCGCTCCAACATCGCTGTCGGGCGGGTGATTCTCGGGCTGGTGCGCGACCACGAAGTCAAGCCGGGCTTCCTCGATATTCCAATGCAGCTGCGTGATCCGCACGGGCTGGCGGTGCTCTCCATGATCGTGACTTCCACGCCCGGAACGGTATGGGTGGCGCTGAGCCCGGACGGCGGCACACTGCGCCTGCACGTGCTGGACCTGCAGGACGAAGCGGGCTGGATCCGCCTCATCAAGCAGCGTTACGAGCGGCCTTTGCTGGAGATCTTCGAATGAACGTGCTGTTCGGCTGGGCGGTGCAGTTCGCTTCGTTGTGTTTTGCGCTGGCGATGATCTGCGCCGCGATTCGTCTGCTGCGCGGCCCCGGTGCGCAGGATCGCATCCTGGCGCTGGACACGCTTTACATCAACGCCATGCTGAGCGTGCTGATGCAGGGCATCCGGGTCGGTTCGGTCGTCTATTTCGAGGTGGCGCTGCTGATCGCGCTGTTCGGCTTTGCCGGTTCGATTGCGCTGGCGAAGTTCCTGTTGCGCGGCGAGGTGATCGAGCCATGACGACGCAGCTGCCATTGTGGGCGAGCGTGCCGGCGACCATGCTGCTGATCATCGGCGGCCTGCTGGCGCTGATCGGTTCGCTGGGCCTGCTGCGGCTGAAGAATTTCTATGCCCGCATGCACGGCCCGTCCATGGGCAACACGCTGGGCACCGGCTGCGTGCTGATCGCCTCGATGCTGGTGGCCTCGGCCCTGGCGCGGCGGCCGGTGGTGCACGAGCTGCTGATCACGCTGTTCATCGTGATGACCTCGCCGGTGACGGCGATGCTGCTGATGCGGGCCGCGTTGTACCGCAGCGGCGTCAATGCGCAGCGCCAGCTCGAAACGCCGCCGTCAACAGCTCCCGGGAGCGATTCCTGAGATCGCGGCAGCGCTGGCCTGAATGCGTCAGCCGGGATGGGTGAGCGCAATGAACCGCTGGGTATGGAAATCGACGTCGCCCAGGCTCAGGTCGATGGCGGTCAGCCGCTTGAAGTAGTGGCTCACCATCAGTTCGTCGGTCATGCCCATGCCGCCGTGCAGCTGTATCGACTGCTGGGCGATGAAGCGCCCCGCCTGGCCGATTACGACCTTGGCGGCCGATAACGCGCGCTGACGCTCGGCGGCTTCTGGTTCGGTGCACTTGATCGCCGCCAGGTAGCTCATCGACACGGCCTGCTCGCTGTGCAGGAACATGTCGGCCATCCGGTGCTGCAGCACCTGGAACCTGGCGATGGGCTGGCCAAACTGCTTGCGCGAGCGGGTGTACTCCAGCGTCGTGGCGTTCACCGCCTTCATGATGCCGACCGCTTCCGCGCAGAGCGCGCTCAATGCAATGCCATGAGCGGCTTCGATCGCGGCGAACGCTTTGCCTTCGGCGCCGATCCGGCTGGTCGCGGGCAGCCTGAGGTTGGCGAACTCGATGTCGGCGGCCGATTGACCGTCGAGCGTGCGGTAAGCCTTGATGGTGACGCCTGCGGCAGCGGGATCGACGCGGAACAGCGAAATGCCCTCGGCTTCGTCGGTCTTGCCGCCAGTGCGGGCGGTGACGAGCAACTCGTCGGCTGCGCCGGCGTGCATGACGACGTTCTTGTAACCGTCGAGCACGTAGCCATCGGCAGTTGTTTGCGCACGCGTCGTGACGTGATCGAGCTCGCCGCGGGTTTTCGGTTCCTGGTGCGCGACGATCACGATGCGCTCGCCGGAAGCGATCGAGGGCAGCAGTTCGCTGGCGGCCTCGTCATCGTTCAGGTGGGTGAGCAGGGCGGGTGTCAGCACGGCTGCGGCCAGGTACGGCTCGACCACCAACGCTTCGCCGAGCGCGTTCATCACCAGCATCGTGTCCACAGGGCCTGCATTCAGGCCGCCGTATCCTTCGGGCACGTTGAGCGCCGTCAGTCCCAGGCCCGCGAGTTCGTTCCAGACTTCGCGGCTCCAACCTTGGGGCGATTTCAGAATCCCGCGTCGCGCTTCGAACGTGTAGTGCTCACGCAGGAAGCGACGGACCGTATCGGCGAGCAGCTGCTGCTCTTCGGTGAAGTTGAAATCCATGCTCGCCCCTACAGTCCGAGAATCATCTGCGAAATGATGTTGCGCTGAATTTCGTTGGAGCCGCCATAGATGGTGACCTTGCGGTAATTGCAGTATGTCGCCGCCAGCGGCGCGGCGTACTCGGGGCCGACGAGGCTGCGCAAGTCGCCTTCGTCGCTCGACTCGCGCTGGAACGGCAACGCATACGGGCCGACCGCGTACATCATCAACTCGCTCAATGTCTGCTGGATCTCCGTGCCCTTGATTTTCAGCACCGAGGCTTCCGGGCCGGGCGCATGACGCTGCGCTTCGGCGGCCAGGGCACGCAGATTGGTGATCTCCAGCGCCATCAGGTCGATCTCGACCTGGGCTACGCGCGCCGCGAACAACGGATCCGCCAGCAGCGGGCGGCCGTTCTTGATCTCGCTGCGCGCGATGTTCTTCAGACGCTTCAATTCACGCTTGGACGCACCGACGCCGGCGATATTGGCGCGCTCGTGGCCGAGCAGGAACTTGGCGTAGGTCCAGCCTTTGTTCTCCTCGCCGACGCGATTCGCCACGGGCACTTTCACGTTCTCGAACCAGATCTCGTTGACCTCGTGGGCGCCGTCCAGGGTGATGATCGGGCGCACCGTGATGCCGGGCGATTTCATGTCGATCAGCAGGAAGGAAATGCCCTGCTGCTGCTTGGGCGCGTGCGGATCGGTGCGCACCAGACAGAAGATCCAGTCGGCGTACTGGCCGAGCGTGTTCCAGGTCTTCTGGCCGTTGACCAGGTAGTGATCGCCCATCTCGTCATCGGTGCGGCGCTCGGCGCGCGTCTTGAGCGATGCCAGGTCGGAGCCGGCGCCGGGCTCGGAATAGCCTTGGCACCACCAGTCATCGCCACTGAGGATGCGGGGCAGGAAACGTTGCTGCTGCGCCGGGCTGCCGAAGGCCATGATCACGGGCGCGACCATCTTCAAGCCAAAAGGGATGGTGCGCGGTGCGCCGGCGGCGGCCGCTTCCTCATCATAGATATGCAGTTGCACCGGCCCCCATGCGGCGCCGCCGAACTGCTTGGGCCAGCTCGGAGCTCCCCAGCCGTGCTCGTGGAGAATCTTCTGCCAGCGGGTGTAATCCTCGGCGCGGATCGCATGACCGCCGGCCACTTTTTCGCTGATGTCGCGCGGCAGCTTCTCGGCAAGGAAGCGGCGCACCTGGTCACGAAAGATCAGTTCTTCTGCGGTGTACTTTAGATCCATGGGGGTCCTGGGGATCTGTGGGGTATTTTGGTCTGCTATACGGAAACGAGGTTCGCAATACGGTCTTGTGTGAGCGGAAAACCGCTGGAAATATCGCAACTTGCGGCTAAACTTGGAGCACGGCGTCCGGATGTGTTAGCTTCGCTGGCAGAATATAAACCCGCAGCGCGGAACCTGGGTTTCGGTGTTCCGAAAGCCGCCGGCAGCCACCTTATAAAAGCGATGAGAGCAGGGGAGAAATCCGAGGGCATGTCCCGCAAGCAGTTCGAATTCCGGCCCCGCGCGCTACCGAAGAATATTACTGCACAGCCCGCAATTCATCGTCTGGTGTCACGGCATCGTGCGTGGCGAGACGATCGTTGCTACTCATCCGAATTACACGAGCAATCGCTCGCCCGGCGCGTGCCGGCAAACATGTACACGTCATCGAGCAGGTCGCTGCGCCGGAACCGGCTGCCAGCGAAGAGCAATGGCACGTTTTGCGGCAAGCGCGACAAGCGCTGCGGTTGAAGCGCTCGACCGTCCATCCAGAGCGCAGCGAACATCTCAATTTCACAGGCGAAGCACATGGCGGGAGCAGCGGAAATGACAAGGCTTGGCGAGGCTGGTGGCAGCGTGGTGCCGCGGCCGCACGTAGGCAAACAGGATCGGCATTTCGTTACGGCACTGTCGCGCGGGCTGGATGTGTTGTCGTGCTTCCGCAGCGGCAGCCGCCTGCTCGGCAACCAGGACATTTCCGAGCGCTGCAAGCTGCCGAAGTCCACCGTCTCGCGCCTGACCTACACGCTCACCAAGCTCGGTTACCTGCACTACGTGAAGGAATCGGGCAAGTATCGGCTCGGTACGGCCACGCTGGCGCTGGGCAGCGCAGTGCTGGGGCGCTTCGAAGTGCGCGATCTGGCCCGGCCGCTGATGCAGGAGCTTGCCGATGCCACTGGCACGTCCGTGTCGCTGGGTGCGCGGCAGCGCCTGAGCATGGTTTACGTAGAAGTGTGCAAGGGCAACGCGGTGCTGTCGCTGAACAGCGAAGTGGGCATGCGGCTGCCGGTCGCCACTTCCGCCATCGGCCGCGCTTATCTCTCCGTGTGTTCCGACAGCGAGCGGGCCGATCTCATGGAGCAGATCCGCGAGCTGGATCACCTGGCCTGGCCGAACATCAAGCAGGGCATCGAGAAATCGCTGAGCCTGTTCGCCGAGGCCGGCGTGTGCGGCTCGTTCGGCGAATGGCAGCCGGATGTCAACGGCATCGCCGCCGGTTTCCGTCCGGGCAACGGCCTGCCGCCGATGTCGATCAACTGCGGTGCGCCGGCGTTCAAAGTGTCCCCCGAGTACCTGCTCAACGAAGTGCGGCCGCGGCTGATCGAGATGGTGCGGCGGATCGAAGAAGGGCTAGGCCAGGCGCGCTAGGCAATCTCGGCATGGGAGAGATGATTCGGCGTGCATGAGGCGGTCGCGTTTCGCATGGCCTCGACATGCAGCATGCGAGCATTCGGTTGCAGCGTGCAGGAAATTGCAGGCGCGCAGATCCGCATCATTCTTTCGTCAGTGGCGAAGGCTTCTGCGGTGTTTTGCGGAAGCTGTCGCGCGTGCAGGAATTCAATCGACGTGCGGCTGGCTCGTTGCCTGCATCCGAGCGTGGAATCTGACGCGCGCAGCGGGTTTTCACTGCATCGTGCGTCCCGTATCTGCCGCGGTCGGTGTGATGCAGTTGCGATCCTGCGAGATCGCGGTGTTGTTCGCGATTCTCATCGGCCGTCGGCTTCGGCTACACTAGCCGTCCTTTTTCGTGTGGTCTCCAGACTTACCTTCCTCCGTCCGAACAGGAACTTGCGAGCGCAATGAGCGACTCTCTGCGAGCTTTGCTCGACTCTACGCCTCTAGGGGCTGGCAACGCCCCTTACGTTGAATCCCTTTACGAACAATTTCTGGCCGATCCTGCCTCGGTGGAACCGAAGTGGCGGGAGTACTTCAACGGCCTGATCGCCGGTGCGCGCAACGAGACGGCGCACGGTCCGATTCGCGACGCACTCGCGAAACGTGCACGCGATGTTCGGTCAACTGCTGCAACAAGTGCGCCGGCGCTTTCCGCCGATGCATCGGCGAAGCAAGCTGCCGTCGCGCGGTTGGTGCAGGTCTACTCCAACCGCGGCCACCTGCTTGCCGACATCGACCCGCTGGGTCTGATGCGCCGGCCGGTGCCGGAGGTGCTGGAGCTGAAGCATTTCGGCCTGTCCGATGCGGACCTGGACACGGTGTTCTACACCGGCAGCCGCACCGAGGCGATCGCCAAGAACATGAAGCTGCGCGACATCGTCGCCCAGCTGCGCCAGATCTATTGCAGCACCATCGGCGCCGAGTTCGCGCATGTGTCGAACTCCAAGGAACGGTTGTGGCTGCAGGATCGCTTCCAGGCCGGACGCGTGCAGAACCGCTTCAGCGCCGAGGAGCGCAAGACCTTCCTGCGTCACCTGACTGCGGCCGAAGGGCTCGAGTTGTACCTCGCCACGAAGTACCCGGCGCAGAAGCGCTTCTCGCTCGAAGGCGGCGATGCACTGATCCCGCTGCTGGACGATCTGATCCAGCAGGGCGGCGAGCGCGGCGTCGAGGAAATGGTCATCGGCATGGCGCACCGCGGACGCCTGAACGTGCTGGTGAACGTGGTCGGCAAGTCGCCGCAGGTGCTGTTCTCGGAATTCGAGGGCAACTACGACGTCAACCACATGCAGGGCTCGGGCGACGTCAAGTACCACAAGGGCTTCTCCACCGACATCCGCACGCCCGCCGGCAACGTGCACGTGGCGCTGGCCTTCAACCCCTCGCACCTGGAAGTCGTCAACCCGGTGGTCGAAGGCTCGGTGCGCTCGCGCCAGCAGCGCCGCAACGATGCCAAGGGCGACAAGGTCATTCCGGTGCTGATCCACGGTGACGCCGCGTTCGCAGGCCAAGGCGTGGTGATGGAAACGCTGCAGCTGTCGCAGGCGCGCGGTTTCTACACCGGCGGCACGGTGCACGTGATCATCAACAACCAGGTCGGCTTCACGATCTCCGATCCGCGCGATTCGCGTTCGACGCTGTACTGCAGCGACGTGGCCAAGATCATCGAAGCGCCGATCTTCCACGTGAACGGCGACGATCCCGAGGCGGTGCTGTTCGTCACGCGCCTGGCGCTCGATTACCGCATGACCTTCCACAAGGATGCGGTGATCGACCTGGTGTGCTACCGCCGCCGCGGCCACAACGAGGCAGACGAGCCGGCAGCGACGCAGCCGGTGATGTATCAACAGGTGCGGCAGCAGGCCACCACCCGCCAGAAATACGCCGAGCGGTTGGTCGCTGAAGGCGTGCTGACCATGGGCGAGGCCGATGCGATGGTGGAGCAATACCGCCGCACGCTCGACGAAGGTCGTTCGACCACCAAGCATGCGTTGGGCATGATCGGCAACAAGCACACGGTGGACTGGAGCAAGTACCAGCACGCCGATTGGAACGAGGCGGTGCCGACCGGCGTGCGCATCGAGAAGCTGCGTGAGCTGGGCGAGAAGCTGACCAGCTTCCCGTCGAACTTCACGCTGCATCGCCAGGTGGCGAACGTCGTGCAGAACCGCGAGAAGATGAACGCCGGCCAGATCCCGCTCGACTGGGGTTATGCCGAGACGCTGGCGTACGC
>DATMEZ010000206.1:0-6960 GCA_035556415.1 Povalibacter sp. | reverse complement strand
GGCCACACCGACAGCACCGGCTCGACCGACTTCAACCAGACACTGTCGGAGAATCGCGCCAGCTCGGTGCAGGCGGCATTGATGCAGCGGGGCGTGTCGGGCGGTCAGATCTCGGCCATGGGCAAGGGCGAGGGATTTCCGATCGCCAGCAACGACACTGCTGCCGGGCGGCAGCAGAACCGCCGTGTCGAGCTGATCTTCACCGAGAATCAGGCCGGCACGACCACGCCCAGCATGTCACGACAGTGAGCGGCCAGGCAGCGCGTCATTTGCAGGGTCACTGCGAATGACGCGCCGGCTTTCACAGCCTCAGCGCCGTACCCAGACCAGCGCCAACTCCTTGATCTCGATGTCGGACTTGCGTGGCTTGACCTGAACCCGATCGATGGTCGCGGCGGCCGGATCGTAATCACCCTGTAAGCGGCCGATTTCCTGTGCCAGCTCGTTCTCCAGATCCGTGTGACGTTGCTGCAATACTTCCAGGCTTTCTTCGGCGCGTGACACGTCGTCGCTTTCGCGGCCGATGCGGCCGGCGCTGCGTGCGGCCGTACCGATCCGGCCGACGTTGCCGACGCTGAGTTTCTTGCGGCCGAACAGCGCGCCGAGAATGGAGGTACCGACAGAAATCGCGGTCTGCATTTTCTGCTGCGACAACTGCGAACGTTCGCGCTCGATCCGCTCTTGCGCGCGGCGCTTTTGATCTTGGAGCGTGGTCAGCCTCGGTGCGTATTTGCGACGCAGCGCTTCCACGGCCGCGTCCCGCCTCTCGCGCAATGTCAAGGAAATGCGCGCGCGGAAATCGGCTTCGCTGCCGCCGGGTGCGGCTGTCGCACCGATCAGCGGGCAGCGAAAGATATCCAGACCGGCCGATTCGTGGACGTAGCTTGCGAGCTGCTTCTGCCATTTTGGATAGTTTTCAGCGCGCAGCAGCGCGGCAGGCGTGGCGGCGTACCCGGCATCCGCCGCGCCTTCCTGGTCGAGCTGGTCTTTCAGGTCGGCGCTGACGCTCGCCTGCGACCAGTCAGGTCGATCGTCTTCGGCCGGTGCCAGGTAGGAGCGCGTTTCCCAGACATCGATGCCAGCCGGTGCATTGACGAAGTGCATGCGGGCCGTGCCCAGCACGTGTGGAACGTAGTCGGAGTGGGTGCCTTGTCCTTGATGCAGGTAGTACTCGCGCACGCCGGTCGGGATGACGGGCTTGGGCATCCGCTCCTTTGCGTCGACAGATATCGGTGCTGCTGCGTGGATGCTCGCTTTCTCGCTCGTTGCGGCCGGCGCCGGCGATAGTCGCGCAATCTCGGGCAACGTCAGGGGCCCGCGCAGGTACGACAGGGCCCAGCGTGTCCGGAACAGCACCGGAGCATCGTCGTGCGCATTGCGCATCAGGAACACCCGGCCGGTGAGATTGGCCAGCAATGAATCGAGTTGGGATTTATCGAGACCGTTGCCCGCGCTCAGCAGGCCTTCGATGACCCGCGCCTTGTCGCGCTCGGTCTGCAACCGTCCAATGAGCCAGGTGCCGGCGTTGGAGAGTCCCTTGTAATCGAGATCCACCGGATTCTGGGTCGCGAGCACCACGCCCAGGCCGAACGCGCGCGCCTGTTTCATCAGTGTCAGCAGCGGCTGCTTGGACGGCGGCAGCGCCGAGGGCGGGAAATAGCCATAGATCTCGTCCATGTACAGCAGGGCGCGCAGGCTCGAAGTTCCAGACTGGCGTCGCATCCAGGCAACCACTTCGCCGAGCAGCAGCGTCACCACGAACATGCGCTCCGCATCGTTCAGGTGCGCGATCGAGATGACGGCAATGCGCGGCTTGCCCTCAGCGGTGAACAGCAGCCGCTGCACGTCCAGCGGCTCGCCTTGCAGCCAGGCGGCGAAGCCGGGTGCGGCCACCAGGTTGTTGAGTCCCATCGCCAGTTGCAGCCGTTCCTTGGCGGGATAGAAGGTTTCCAGGTCGAGCACGCCCACCTTGTCGAAGCCGGGCTTCTGGATGCCCTGGATCAGCGCGGTGAGATCCAGGTCGCGCCCCGCGCTCCAGGCCCGGTCGAGCAGGGTCGACAGCAGGATGTGCTCACGGCTTTTGATCGGATCGGCGTCGACGCCGATCAGGCTGAGCAGACCGGAGACAGTAGCGGCAATGCGCTCGCGCAGCGCCGTGGCATCTGCGCGCAGTTCCGGCGAAGGAGCGCCGAAGGAACGCAGCACCGACAACGGCCGACCCGCCGCACTGCCCGGTGTGTAGATCGCGATGTCCGCTGCTTCCCGGAAGCGCTTGATGCGTTCGCCGTCCTGATCCCATTCGGCCAGCCCTTTGCGCCAGGTCTCGGCTGTGGCCGCCGCGAAGGCGTCGGTCGTCATGCCCTTGCGCGCCGCTTCGCCCGCGTCCACCCAGGGCGCGAAGTCCGCCGGACGCAACTCGGGGAAGGTGAGGAGCAGGTTGCCGATGTCGCCCTTTGGATCGATGGCAATGGCCGGCACGCCGTCGATGGCCGCCTCTTCGAGCAGCGACAGACACAGGCCGGTCTTGCCGCTGCCGGTCATGCCGACGCACACGGCGTGGGTGGTCAGGTCGCGTGAGTCATACAAGAGCAGCTCGGGCCGGTCCTTCAGGGTGCCCGGATCGACCTCGCGGCCGAGATAGAAGGAGCCGAGCTTTTCGTAGGCAGGCAGTGGCATGGAGAAATTCCGCAATGGGGTTTGTAACCGTTTTGTTACCCGATCGAGACTGACCTTACAACCACCCGGTCGGTAAGCTCGCGCCCCTATGTCCATTACGCTCGATCAAGTCACCAAACGGTATCAGGGCTCTCCGGTCGTCAACGATGTCTCCGTCGAGGTCGGCGAGGGCGAGTTCTTCGTGCTGCTCGGCCCCAGCGGCAGCGGCAAGAGCACTCTGCTGCGCGCCATCGCCGGCCTGACCGGTGTCGATCATGGCCGGATCGCGTTGCACGGCAATGATGTCACGCACGTATCGGCCCGCAACCGCGGCGTCGGCCTGGTCTTTCAGAACTACGCCCTGTTTCGCCACATGACCGTGGGCGAGAACATCGAGTTCGCGCTGAAGGTGCGGCGCATGAAGGCCGCCGATCGCCGGGCGCGCAGCAAGGAGTTGCTGCGGTTGGTGGCGCTGGAAGGAATGGACGAACGTTTGCCCACGCAGCTGTCCGGCGGCCAGCAGCAGCGCGTCGCGGTGGCACGGGCGCTGGCTCACAAGCCGCAGGTGCTGTTGCTCGACGAGCCCTTCGGTGCGTTGGACGCCAAGATTCGCGAGGAGCTGCGCCGGACGATCCGGCAGGTGCAGCGCGAGCTCAACATCACCACCGTGCTGGTGACGCACGACCAGGAGGAAGCCTTTGCGATGGCCGATCGCATCGGTGTCATGAATCTCGGCCGTTTGCTCGAATGCGGCAAACCGGACGAGCTGTACGCGCGGCCCGCGACCCGCTTCGTCGCTACCTTCCTGGGCGCAGCGAATCTACTGCTGGCGCGCCAGACGGCGCAGGGAATCCGCTTCGGCACAACGCCGGTGAATGTGCGCGCCATCGAAAAATTCGAGAACGGGCGCGAGCACGAAGTGGTGGCGGTGCTGCGGCCGGAGGAAATCGAGCTGGCGCCCACCCGCGACAATCTGCGGGTCAACTACATGGCGCACGGTGTGGTCGAGGAGATGGTGTTCACCGGCGCCCTGGAGCGGCTGCGGGTGCGGCTGACCAACGGTGCGGCCGAGGCGCAGTTGGCCGCGTCATCCGATTCGCCTGCTGTTTCGGCGCTTCTGGACGTTACGCGCACCCAGCACGAACAGCGCGGATTTCCGGTGACGATGGGACAAGCCGTCGCACTGGGCGTGCGACGCATTCACGTACTGCCGACGCCGCTGTCGAGCTACACCGCCTGTGCCGCCGAGCCGGCGGCTGCCGAGCGGCTTTCGGGCCATCCGTTGCTGAGCGAGCTGGCGACCCGCATGAAGACGCGCATTGCCACTCGCGTCGAAAAAGCGTTGGCGAACGATTTCGACCAAGCAGCAAGTGCCCCGATCTCCGGCGTTGCAGTGATTGCGCCGCAGCCCAACGTTGCCGCGCAGATCGAATGGCTGTTGCGCAATGACGCCGCCGAGGTGCTGGTGCTGCCGGCGCAGATCGGTCCGCCGCAGCGAGTGCTGATCCACTGGGCCGACGACATCGCGCGTCGTCCGACGCTGGCCGTTGCGGCCAGTCTGCTGCGTCACGTCGCGGCGGAAGCCGTGTATGTCGGCATCCTGCCCGAAGGCAGCGCCGATTCGCAGCGGCCACTCGGGATGCGCACGCTGCTAGATGCCAGATCCGAAGCGCAAGCCGTGCACGGGCTGGAAATGCGCACCGAGCTGCGCTTCGGCGCGGCGGCGGATGAGCTGCAGCGTCAGTTGAGCGAATCTTCCGAGCAGATGCTGATTCTCGGCATCTCGGATTTGGATGACCTGCGCGGCCGTTTCGCCGCCCTGTTCGCCGCGCCGACCACCTACCCGATGATGATCGTGTACCGCCCGGCGGCCGCGTAAAGGGCAAAGGTACGAACGATGAAACCAACGACGAATCGCTGGCTGCGGATGCTGGCCGTGGCGGGCCTGCTGGCGCTGCTGTCCGCCTGCGGCGCGGGCAACGACGACGACGGCAAGGTCACGCTGCTCAACGTCAGCTACGACCCGACCCGTGAGCTGTATCGGGATTTCAACGAAGATTTCGCGCGCGAATGGCAGGCAAGCACCGGCCAGAAGGTGACGATCAAGCAGTCACATGGCGGCTCAGGCAGCCAGGCGCGTGCGGTCATCGACGGACTTGCCGCGGACGTGGTGACGCTCGCGCTTGCCTACGATGTCGATTCGATTCAGAGCAAGGGCAAGCGCCTGGGTGCGAACTGGCAGACGCGCTTTCCCGACAACAGTGCGCCCTATACCTCGACCATCGTGTTCCTGGTGCGTGCCGGCAATCCGAAGCAGATTCGTGACTGGCCCGATCTGATCAAGGAAGGCGTCACCGTCGTGACGCCGAACCCCAAGACTTCCGGCGGCGCGCGCTGGAATTACCTGGCTGCCTGGGGCTATGAATTGCATCGCAGCCTGGGCGGCGACTGGTCGAAGCTCGACGATCCCGCGGCAGCGACGCAGGTCGAGCAAGCGCAGGCATCGGCAGAGAAGTTCGTTGCCGCGCTGTTCAAGCACACGCCGGTGCTCGATAGCGGCGCGCGCGCCGCGACGAATACTTTCGTGCAGCGACAGATCGGCGACGTGCTGATCTCATGGGAGAACGAGGCGCTGCTCGCGCAGAAGGCGTTGGGACCAGGCACCGTCGAGATCGTCGTGCCCTCCGTGACCATCCTCGCGGAGCCGCCGGTCGCCGTGGTCGATACGGTGGTCGATCGCCGCGGTACGCGCAAAGTCGCCGAAGCTTACCTGCGGCACCTGTATTCCCCTGCGGGCCAGGAGATTGCCGCCAAACACTACTTTCGTCCGCGCAGCCCCGAGGTTCTGGCGCGCTACTCCGCGCAGTTCCCGCCGGTCGACCTGTTCACCGTGAACGAAGTCTTTGGCGGCTGGAACCAGGCGCATGACCAGCACTTTGCCGACGGCGCCATGTTCGACCGCATCTACAGCGCAGAACAGGCGAAGTGAGCATGAATTCCCGCTTTCGCCAACCTTCCATCCTGCCCGGCTTCGGGCTGACGCTCGGTTTCTCGACGTTCTTCCTGTGTGCGCTGGTATTGATTCCGCTGACGGCACTGGTGATGAAGGCCGCCAGCATGGGCTGGCGCGATTTTCTCGGCGTCCTCTTCGATCCGCGCGTGCTGGCTTCGTTCCGGCTCAGCTTCGGTGCATCGTTTCTGGCCGCGCTCATCAATAGCGTGTTCGGCTTCGTGATCGCGTGGACGCTGGTGCGCTACGAGTTTCCCGGCCGCAAGCTGATCGACGCCCTGATCGACATGCCGTTCGCGCTGCCCACTGCGGTGTCGGGCATCGCGCTGACCGCAGTGTTCGCCGAGAACGGCTGGATCGGCCAGCATCTGGCGCCGTTCGGCATCAAGGTCGCCTATACCTGGATCGGCGTGGTGGTGGCGCTGACGCTGATCGGGCTGCCGTTCGTGGTGCGCTCGATCCAGCCGGCGCTGATCGAAGTGCAGCGCGACCTGGAAGACGCAGCGGAAACGCTGGGCGCGGGTCGCTTCACGATCTTCCGGCGCATCATCCTGCCGACGGTGCTGCCGGCGCTGCTGACGGGATTCACGATGGCCTTCGCGCGCGGTGTGGGTGAGTACGGGTCCGTGATCTTCATTGCCGGCAACCTGCCGATGAAGACCGAGATCGCGCCGCTGCTCATCGTCATCAAGCTGGAGCAGTTCGACTACGTGGGCGCCGCCGCGATCGGCTTTCTGATGCTGGTGATCTCGTTCGTGATGCTGCTGTCGATCAACCTGTTGCAGACCTGGGGGCGCCGCCGGCTGGTGGCGGCGGGACGTTAAATGGCCGGCGGACCTTCCAAAGCGCTGCTGGCGGAGCTGGCCAGCCGACCGGGACGCGACTCGTTCACGAGCTCGCTCATCAAGGGCACGTTCATCGGCGTCTCGCTGCTGTTCCTCGCGGCACTGCTGTTCGCACCGCTCATCACGGTGTTCGCATCGGCGCTGGCCAAGGGCTACAAGCTCTACTTCCAGAGTTTTCTGGATGCCGACACGCTGGCGGCCATCCGGCTGACGCTGTTCACGGCGGCCGTCGTGGTGCCCATCAATACGGTGTTCGGCGTCGCTGCCGCCTGGGCCATCGCCAAGTTCGAGTTCAAGGGCAAGAGCATCCTGATCACGCTGATCGACCTGCCGATCGCGGTGTCGCCGGTGATCTCGGGCCTGATCTACGTGCTGCTGTTCGGCATGCAGGGCTGGTTCGGCCTGTGGCTGCAGGACCATGACATCAGCATCATCTTCGCGCTGCCGGGA
>DATMEZ010000205.1:0-8814 GCA_035556415.1 Povalibacter sp. | reverse complement strand
CCGCCAGGTTGGTGACGTTGATCTCGATGATGGCCGTGAACCAGTTCTTCGGCGCGTACTCTTCCAGGTAGATGGCGGCAGCGACGCCGACCGGCACGGCGCACAGGGCCGTCACCAGCATCACCAGCGAAGTGCCGACCCACGCCGCCAGGATGCCGGCGCGCTCGGCATTGCGCGAGGCAAAGTGGGTGAAGAAATCCAGGCTGAAGCGCGGCGCGCCGTCGCGCACCAGATCGATGAACAGCACTGCCAGCACCATCAGGCACGCCAGCATGACGATCAGGCCGACGATCACGAAGAGCTGATCGAGTGTTTTGCGACGCGACAGTCCGGCGCGCAGCGCGTCGACGTTGCGGTACGACGCAGTGTGGGCGGAACTCATCAGTAGGCCTCACGGAAGCGGCGGGTCAGCGAGAAGCCGACCACGTTGAAGATCAGCGTAATCAGCATCAGCACCAGGCCCGCGGCGAAAATGCTCTGGTAGCCGATGCTGCCGTGAGGCAGATCGCCCAGGCTCACCTGCACGATGTAGGCAGTGATGGTCGCTGCCGGCTCGCGCGGATCGAACGTCAGGTTGGGCTGCATACCGGCGGCAATGGCCACCACCATGGTCTCGCCGACGGCGCGCGAGATGCCGAGAATGAAAGCGGCGGCCAGACCGGAGAACGCACCGGGCACCACGACCCGCAGTGCCGTCTGCAATCGCGTCGCGCCCATCGCATAGGAACCTTCGCGCATGTAGCGCGGCACGGCGCGCATCGCGTCTTCGCTCACCGAGCTGACGTAAGGGACGATCATCAATCCGATTACCAGGCCTGCGCTCAGCATGTTGAAGCCGGGCAGCTCCGGCATCAGCAGCTGCAGCGCCGGGGTCACCATGGTCAATGCGAAATAGCCATACACCACGGTCGGCACTGCGCCCAGCAGCTCCAGGATGGGCTTGACCGTCTCACGCACATGATGCGGCGCGAACTCGCTCAGGTAGATCGCGATGGTGGTGCCGAGCGGCACCGCCACCAGTAGCGCCACGATGGTGGTGGTGAGCGTGCCGGCCACCAGCGGCAGGATTCCGTAGTGCGCGTCCGCGAACAGCGGCGTCCACATGGTGTCGGTGAGGAAGTCCTTCAGCGACACGTGCTGGAAGAAGGCGCTGGACTCGTACACCAGGATGGCCACGATGGCCAGCGTGGTGAACACCGCCACCAGCCCCGCCGCCAGCAGAAAGAATTCCACGATCCGATCGCGGGCCTTGCGATAGCGCAAGGCATTGGGCGACAGGCCGGTACTGGCAATTGTCTGACTCAATGTGGCGAACCTTTCAATCCGATCCTGTCCGCAGGTTGCGGGGCGCAACTGTAATGTCTCACCCCTGCCGCGTCGACCTTGCAAAGCGCTGCTGGCCCCTGTTTGCGGGACGCGCCGCGGCGATCGACGAAGAACACGGGCCTTGCTGCCGGGCCCGCTGGAATTTCATGGTGGCTGCTGCTGACTTGCCGCTTTCTTCGCGGTGGCGGGACGGCACTTCCCTTAAGGGGAAGCCCGCCCCGCTCGATCCGGGGCGAGCCGGCAGCTCGCTTGGGCGTCAGAGCTTGCCCTCGCGCGCCAGCAGGTTCTCGATGGTCACGCCGACTTCCGGCACACCGCCGAACACCGTGCCCAGCTTGCTCTGCTCGAAGTGCTGCAGGGCCGTCTGGTAGGCCTGCGCCGGCAGCGGCACGTAACCCACTTCCTTCGCCAGCGCCGCGCCGTCGGTCAGGTAGAAGTTGATGAACTCCTTGACTTCGGGACGCTGCGCCGCGGTGTCGCGAACGTAAATGAACAGCGGGCGCGACAGCGGCTGATAGCTGCCGTCGATCACGGCTTCCAGGCTTGGCGCCACGGTCTTGCCCTTGCCGTTGTCGATCTCCACCGCGCGCATCTTGTCCTTGTGCGCCACGTAGTACGCGAAGCCGAAATAGCCGAGCGCGTTCTTGTTGTTCTCCACACCCTGCACCAGCACGTTGTCGTCTTCGCTGGCGGTGAAGTCGCCGCGGCTGGCCTTGGCCTTGCCGTTCACCGCTTCGGTGAAGTAGTCGAAGGTGCCGGAATCGGCACCGGGACCGAACAGCATCAGGTTCTGCGCCGGCCATTCCGGACGCACCTGGCTCCACTTGGTGACGCGACCCTGCGCGCCCGGCTCCCACATCTTCTTGAGATCGTCGATGGTCAGCGACTTGACCCAGGTGTTCTGCGGGTTGACCACGACGGTCAGCGCGTCGAACGCCACCGGCAGCTCCATGTACTTGATGCCGGCTGCGCGGCAGGCTTCCATCTCCTCCTTGAGGATGGGACGCGAGGCGTTGGAGATGTCGGTCTCGCCGCGGCAGAAGCGCTTGAAGCCGCCGCCGGTGCCGGCAATGCCGACCGTGACGCGCACCTTGCCGCGCTTGGCGATCTGGAACTCCTCGGCCACCGCTTCGGCGATCGGAAACACGGTGCTGGAGCCGTCGATCTTGATGACGCTCTGCGCCTGCGCCAGGTGCGGAGTGGCCACCGCAGCAAGCCCACCCAGCATCATCGATGCGCCCAATTTGTGCCACAACTTCATGGATATGAACCTCTTGTCAGGTAACCACTGGCCGGGGCGCGGCCGCCGGATAACTCGCCCCACTCCTCGATGGGCGGCAAGTCTGCCGGCCTTCGATGACAGTCGTGTTACACGCACGAGAGCTTTGTGACGCGCAAATTCCTGCGCCTGCGCACAGGGGGGGAAGCCCCGGACGCGACATGAACTGCAACACAGCCGTCACAGTGCACCCTTGCCGCTGCGGCGCACGTTCGCTATAAGTCCGCGCCCTGCCGATTTACCTCCTCCAGGAGCCGCCCCGCGCAATGAGCAGCCATATTTCCGCCAAGGCCGACGCCGCCTCCGCCACGCTGGCACTGACCCAGGAGCTGATCCGCCGCCCCTCGGTGAGTCCCGAGGATCAGGGCTGCCTGGAAATCATTACGCAGCGCCTGACGGCGCTGGGCTTCAAGGTGGAGCGGCTGGCCTTCGGCCCGGTGGAGAACATCTGGGCGCGCCACGGCGACTGCGGACCGGTGCTGTGCTTCGCCGGCCACACCGACGTGGTGCCGACCGGCCCGCGCGAGGAATGGCACACCGATCCGTTCGAGCCGGTGATCAAGGACGGCATTCTCTACGGCCGCGGCGCCGCGGACATGAAGAGCGGGCTGGCGGCGATGATCACCGCGACCGAGCGCTTCATCGCCCGGCATCCGCAGCACACCGGCACGCTCGCGTTCCTGCTGACCAGCGACGAAGAAGGCCCGTCAGTGGACGGCACCCGCCGGGTCATGGAAGTGCTGGAAGCGCGCAACGAGAAAATCGACTGGTGCGTGGTCGGCGAACCCACCAGCACCGAAGCCCTCGGCGACATGATCAAGATCGGCCGTCGCGGCTCGCTCTCGGGCAAGCTCACGGTACACGGCATCCAGGGCCACGTCGCCTACCCGCACCTGGCGGACAACCCCGTACACTCGGTCGCGCCCGCACTGGCGGAGCTGGCGGCGCGCGTCTGGGACAACGGCAACGAATTCTTCCAGCCCACCACGTTCCAGATCTCGAACGTCAACGCGGGCACCGGCGCACCCAACGTCATCCCCGGCGATCTGAAGGCGCGCTTCAACCTCCGCTTCTCGACCGAGCAGACGGTAGAGAAACTGCAGCAGACCATCACCGGCATCCTCGACCGCCACAAGGTGAACTACACCCTGGAGTGGTTCGTGTCCGGCCTGCCCTTCTTCACCGCGCCCGGCACGCTGTCCAATGCTGTGCAACGGGCTGTACAGGAAAAGACCGGCCGCACGCCGGTGATGTCCACCACCGGCGGCACTTCCGATGGCCGCTTCATCGCACCCACCGGCGCGCAGGTGGTGGAGCTGGGTGTCCTCAATGCCACCATCCACAAGGTCAATGAATGCGTGCGCGTCGCCGACGTGGACGTGATTTCAGCGACGTACGAGCGAGTGATGGAGCTACTGCTGGCGTAATACCCTCCCGCTGGAGAGGGCAAGAAGACGGGACTGCGTGATGACGTTCTTCACCTCTCCCCTCGTGGGAGAGGCCGCGCGGGTGAGGGGGACCGCGGCCGAAAGATTCAACCGGCCGTGACACTGGCTGACCCTCACCCCAGCCCTCTGCCTGACAGAGGGCACAAGAAAAGCGGCGTGGGATTGTTTAGCGCCTGCGTTGCGCGAAAGAAAGCGTGTCGGCCCGGCTAGCGCCCCGACCGAACACATTCGCGGCAATGGCCCACGCGGCCAGTACGCCCAGCGAGATCAGCACCCACCAGGGCATCGACAGGCCCAGCAGCCGCCAATCGACCTTGCCGCATTCACCCGAGCCGGTCAGCACCTTGGTGATGACATCGGTGACCGGCATGATGTCCAGCATGTAGTCCAGCCCCGCGCCGCAAGCCGCGACAGTGCCGGGTGGCTGCGCCTGGATCCAGATGTGGCGCGAGGAAACGAGGATGCCGGCCAGCGCGGCCAGCGCCAGTAAGACGGCATAGACGCGAGCGCCGCCGCGGCCGGGATCGTGGATCGCGGCAATCAGGAACAGCACGCCCAGCGCGATCACGGCCACCCGCTGGAAAATGCACAACGGACAGGGCTCGAGCCCCAGGACGTACTGTGCATACAGCGCATAGCCCATCAGGGCGGCGCACGCGAGAAAGCCGAGCCCGTTAGCGAGTCGGCGGCTGATCGGAAGTGCTGTCATGCCCGGCAGTGTAGCGGGAATGAGCCGGGTCGAGAATCAACCGACGCCGCCTTCGGTTCCGGCCATCCGCGCCGCGCGTGCCTTCAGGTGGTCTTCGACCTCGTCCAGCGAGAGATGGCGGATGTCCTTGCCGTACGCCATGTAGACCACGTACTCGCAGACGTTCTTGGCGTGATCGCCGATGCGCTCCAGCGCCCGCGCCACCCACAGCACATCGAGCGCGCGGCGAATGGTCCGGGGATCTTCCATCATGAACGTGATGCACTGGCGCTGGATCGCCTCGTATTCCTCGTCGACCAGCCGGTCCTTCTTGGCGACCGTCACCGCGGCCTCGGCGTCCATGCGGGCAAACGCATCGAGCGCTTCATGCACCATGTCGCCGACGATGCGGCCCAGGTGCTTGAGCTCCCGGTAGCGGTCCGCCGGGCGCTCCACGGCGGCCAGCCGCGAGCCGATGTAGCCGATTTTCTCGGCTTCATCGCCGATGCGCTCCAGGTCGGTGATGGTCTTGATGATGGCCACGATCAGGCGCAGGTCGGAGGCAGCCGGGCTGCGCGTCGCCAGGATCCGGCTGCAGTCGTCGTCGATCGCCACTTCCATGGCGTTGACCTTGACGTCGCCGTGCGCCACCTGCTCGCCCAGGCGGCTGTCACCTTCCACCAGTGCCTCCACCGCCAGCTTCAGCTGCTCCTCGACCAGGCCGCCCATCTGCAGCACGTTGGTGCGCACGCGCTCCAGGTCGTCGTTGAAGCGGCTCAGGATGTGATGCGAGAGATCTGACTTTTCCATGGACATTCGCCGGCAGGTGCTTGGGAACGAGGCGTATGGAGTGTAGACGCGTACGGTTTCAAACGTAAGAGAGCCGGCGCGCGCACGCGCCGGCTCTCGATTGCTGCTGCGCGAGCGCGGCCACCTTTCAGAACTTCACGTTGAAATCGACCTGCAGCCGGTCGTAGTCGGTCTTCTTGCCGAAAGTCGCGTTGGCCACGTCCAGGTTGCGCTCGTTCAGAAAGTAGGTGGTGTTGACCGACCAATTCTTCTGCGGCGCGTAAGCAGCGCGGAACAGCCAACCCTGGCCATCCGTCACGCCGTTGTTGAAGTCCGAGTCGACGAACTGGCCGAAGATGGCGTCCTTCTCCAGCACCTCGTAGGCGAAACCCAGCTCCCAGGTGCGGGCATTGCTCGCCTTGCCGAACAGCACGCCGGCGGTCCAGGCCTGGTTCAGATCGTCCGGGTCCTGGTTCTGGGCGTAGTTCGCCCACAACTGCAGCGGCAGCGCGCCGAGCTGGGTGTTGTACTCCACGAAGCCTTCGATCACGTTGAAGTCGTACCTCAGGCCGCCCAGGGTGCCGCCGGCGGTCAGGCTGTTGCCGTTCGGATCGTTGTTGTAGAACGGCCGCTGGCCCTGCCCGTTCTGCAGATCCGAGTAGCCGATGCCGGCCACCAGGGTCGAGCCGCCGAGCGGCACACGCGCGCCGAACTGGCCGCCGAAGACGTACACGTCATCGCTGCAACGACCGCTGGTCGCGATGCAGCTGGTGGCGCCGGTGGCCGAAGCGGGCGCCACGTTGTTGCGCTCGTCGATCCAGAAGCCGTAGGCGCTGCCGAAGAACATGCCGTGGTTGAACGTGACCGCCAGGCCTTCGGGATTGATGTCGCCGTCGTAGAACAGGCTCTGGCCGGGACGTACGAACGGATACTTCATCTTGCCGCCGACCAGGTGGCCCCAGTCGTTGAACTTCCAGTCGAAATAGGCCAGATCGAAACCGATCGACTTGCGCGAGCTGACGCCGCCGAGCGTCTGATTGGAGGAACGCGGATCGTCGCCGCCGGTGGCCACCTGCAGGCCGACCATGATGTTGTCGGTGACCTTGGCATCGAAGCCCAGTCGTGCGCGCACGCGCTGACGCGTCTGGTCTTCGTCGAAGCCGGGACCGGTGCGACGGGTCGGATCGGAGATCTGCTCGTGGCGATAGCGCAGGTCGCCCTTGGCGACGATGCGGCTGGCCCAGTCGGTGCCCTGCACTTTCGCGGTATCCGATTGCAGCGCCGCGGTGTCCTTGCGCAGGCCCTTGGTCTCCGCCTTGAGGTAGTCGCCTTCCGACTTGAGCTGTTCGTTCTCCACCTTGAGCGCGGAGTTCTCCTGCTCGAGCTTGTCGACACGCTGCACCAGCCCTCGCAGCTGCTCGCGGATCTGTGCCAGATCGTCCGGGCTGTTGGCGGCGAATGCACCTGCAGGCAGATACAGCGCCGCTGTAACGGCAGCGGCAATCAGCATGTTCTTCACGGTAACTCTCCAGTCTCTTTGGTTGTACGAACTCACGACGAAAGAGCGCCGTTGAACAAGCATCGGTGCTCGTTGCGACCTCGCGGCGCTACCGTCGTGCGCACGTTATACGGAGAGCTTGTTACAGAAAGATTGCAGTGAAAGCGTGATTTCGCCGGATGGCGAAGCTGTTACGGACAGATGACGAAAAGGCGGCGAACGCCGCTCAGACTTGCGCTGCGCGATCCGCTGCGTGCTCATCGCGCGCCGTATCGGGCCGCGGCACGATGCGATGCGCGGGAAAGTGACAGGTGAAAGTGCTGCCGCGGCCTTCCACGCTCTCGACGGTCAACGTGCCGTCATGCCGCTGCAGCGAATGCTTGACGATGGCGAGCCCCAGTCCCGAGCCGCCCATGTCGCGCGAGCGCCCCGAATCGACCCGATAGAAACGCTCGGTGAGCCGCGGGATGTGCTCGGGCGCAATGCCCATTCCAGTGTCGCGCACGGAAACGTGCGCACCGCTGCGATCGGTCCACCAGCGCAGCTCGATCTCGCCGTCGGCCGGCGTGTACTTCACGGCATTCGACAGCAGATTGGCAAGGATGGAGTGGATCTCGTTCTCGGCGCCGAGCAGCCAGTCCTTGCTGTCCAGTCGCAGAGCGACCTGGCGTGGCCGCTGTTCCAGCGAAGCCGCTTCACGGCGCAGCAGCGCCAGCATGCCGCCGATGTCGAGCGGCTGCTCCGGCTGGCGCCGCTCGCCGGACTCCAGCTTCGACAATTCCAGCAGGCCGTTGATGATGCTGCCCATGCGATCGGCCTGCCGGCGCATCTCCAGCACCGGCGAGCTCCAGGTGGGGTCCAGCTTCTGGTCGTCGGCCAGCGCATCGAGATAGCCGCAGATCACTGTCAGCGGCGAACGCAGCTCGTGCGAGGCGTTGGCGACGAAATCCTTGCGCATGGATTCGATGCGCATCTCGCGACTGACGTCGCGCACGATGAGCAGCTGGCGTTGTTCGCCGCCGGTTCTGACGATGGTGAACGACAGCCAGCGCCCGTTCTCGCCGGGCTCGTAGACCACCACGCCCTCGGTCGGGCGGCCGGTCTTCAGGTACTCGACGAAACCGGGATGCCGCACCAGGTTCTCGATGCGAATGCCGAAGTCGCGCTTGCGATGCAGGCTGAGCCAGTCGCCGGCGCGGCGGTTGAACCAGAGAATTTCATGCTCGGGTCCGAGCAGCACCGCACCTTCGGGCATGGCGCTGGTGAGGCGCCGGAACTCGCGCATCAGGCCGGTCACCTGCGCCTTGTGATACTGCTTGCGGCGATACAGCCGGTCGATGATGGCGATCACTTCGCCCCACGGGCCGTTGATGTCCGGCGGCATCTCCATGCGCCGGCGCCGCAGCCAGCGATCCAGCCGCAGCAGGTTCCAGATCTGGATGAACAGATAGATCGCCAGCACCACGGCGAACGTCTGCGCCACGCCGAACGCCAGTCCGACGAGCAGCGTCAGGGTCATGACGATGGCAAGCCGCGTGACGGCCTTCCAACCAGCGGGCGAGATGCCGCTGAGCAACTTCACGCCCTACTCCGCGCGTGTCGAGAACCGGTAGCCTGAGCCGCGTACCGTCTGGATGAAGCGATCGTAGCTGAACGCTTCGAGCGCCTTGCGCAGCCGACGGATATGCACGTCGACCGTGCGCTCCTCCACATAAACATTGCCGCCCCACACTCGATCCAGTAGCTGGGTGCGACTGTACACCCGTTCGGCATGCGTCATGAAAAA
>DATMEZ010000204.1:0-3255 GCA_035556415.1 Povalibacter sp. | reverse complement strand
CTGCCGGCTGCAAGCTGCACCTGGCGCATCAGTTCGAGCGGTGCATTGCGGTCGGTGCTGATCGGCAGGCCGGCCTTCCTCCACGCATCCAGCCCGCCTTCCAGGATGAACGCTTCGCACGGCACGGCCTGCGCCAGACGGTCGGCATGCGCTCTGGTTCGCATGCCCGAGCGGCAACTGAAGATCACCGGCGAGGCATCGCCCACGTCCAGAGCGCCGGATGTCAGGACGGATACCGGCTGCGATCGGGCATGCGGAATGTGCTCGCGCGCGAACTCGTCCGGCTCACGGATATCGATCAGCAGCGCGCCGGCGTCGATGAGCCGCTTGGCATCCTGCACGGAAAGGGTACGAACAGACATGAGGGCCTCCTAGGAACAGTAGATGTCCTTGAGCAGCGCGACGATGCGCTCCAGATTCGGGTCGGCGATACGATAGAAGATCGACTGCGCCTCGCGGCGGCTTTGCAACAGTCCTTCCTCGCGCATGCGAGCAAGATGCTGTGAAGTCGCCGAGGGACTGAGTTCGACGGACTGCGCCAGCTCTCCCGCGCTCAATTCCCCCGCTCCAATCAAGGTGCAGAGAATCAGCAAGCGTCGTTCGTTGCCGAGCGAGCGCAGCAGCGCAGCCGCCTCGCTGGCACTGGCCTTCATCTTCGCCAGATCGCGTTTCGTCAGAGACATGGTGCTGTTCTGTAATTCAGTTGATGCTTAATTTAGTATATTCTAAAATTCAAAGCAACACCCACAAGGAGATCCGACATGAACACCGCCCCTGCCCTGATCCGGTCCTATTTCGACGAGCAAACCAGTACGGTGACCTATCTGGTGGCCGACCCCGACACTCGCGACGCGGCGATCATCGATCCGGTGCTCGACTACGATCATCGATCCGGCCGAGCCGGCGTCGATTCGGCCGAACGTGTACTGGCTGAGGCCAAGGCCGAGGGATTTCGCATTGCCTGGATCCTGGAAACCCATGCGCACGCGGATCACCTGTCGGCCGCCCCTTACCTGAAGCAGCGAACCGGTGCGAGCATCGGGATCGGCGAGCACATTCGCGAGGTGCAGCGCATCTTCCGCCCGGTCTTCAATCTGACCGACATATCCGGCGACGGCAGCGAGTTCGACCGTCTGTTTCGCGACGGCGAGCGTTTCGGGATCGGATCGCTGCAGGTGGAAGTCATGCACACGCCCGGCCACACGCCGGCCTGCGTGTCGTATCGCATCGGCGATGCCGTATTCGTCGGCGACACGCTCTTCATGCCCGATTACGGCACGGCCCGAGCGGACTTTCCAGGCGGCGATGCGGTGACGCTGTATCGTTCGATCCAGAAGTTGCTGGCATTGCCGCCCGACACACGGCTGTTCATGTGTCACGACTACAAGGCGCCGGGCCGTGATCGCCATGCGTGGGAGACCACTGTCGCCGAGGAGCGTGCGCACAACGTGCACGTCGGTGCAGGCGTGTCCGAGCAGGAATTCGTCACCATGCGCCACGCGCGGGACGCGACCCTGCCGGCTCCGGTGCTGCTGCTACCTTCGATCCAGGTGAACGTGCGCGGCGGACGACTGCCAGCGGCTGAATCGAATGGCGTGCGCTATCTCAGGATCCCGGTGCGAATGAGCATCGAGATGCAATCGACCCTGGAAAATCCGGAATAGCGACTGGCGTGTCCAGCAGCTCGCGCAAACGGACGCGACGCACGACTCAGCGTCGCTTCCGGTACAACTCGACGATGCTCGAGAAATCCAACGCACCCGCAGTCGCGTTGTGCAGCGCATAGAGATCGCGCGCCAGTCCGCCAAGCGGAATGGCGCTACCGCTGGCAATGGAGGCTTCGGCCGCGAGACCGAGATCCTTGAGCATGAGGCTGGTACCGAAGCCGCCGCTGTAGCTGCGACTCGCAGGGACGTTCTCCTGCAAGCCGGGCCACGGGTTGTAGACCTCGAGCGACCAGTTGCGACCCGAGCTCTTCACCATGATGTCCGACAGGATCTTCGGATCCAGACCATTGGCGACACCCAGCGCAAGCGCCTCGGCGGTACCGGCCATGTGGATGGCCAGCAGCATGTTGTTGGCGATCTTGGCCACCTGGCCCGCGCCGCTCGCACCCGCGTGGAAGATGTTTTTTCCCATCGCGTCGAGCAGAGGACGTGCGCGCTCCAGTGCCGCTGCGGAGCCACCGACGATGAAGGTCAACGTCCCGTTCGCCGCAGCCGCTGTGCCACCGGATACCGGCGCATCGAGCATATCGATGCCACGCGCGAGCGCTGCTTCGGCGACCTTGCGCGCGCTGGCCGGTGCGATAGTGGAGCAGTCGACGACCAGGGTACCGCGCTCGATCCTGGCCAGCAGACCGTCGCCGAGATACAGCGATTCGACATGACGGCTGGCGGGAAGCATGGTGAAGACGACGTCGGCGCCCTCCACTGCGCTGGCCGGGTCCGCAGCCACGTATGCACCGGCCTTCTGGTGCGGCGCGCTGACGCTCGCCACCAGATCGAAGACACGCACAGGATGCCCTGCCTTCAGCAGATTCAGCGCCATCGGGCCGCCCATGTGGCCCAGTCCGATAAATGCGATGGTCATCGTTCGGTTCCTCGATCCAGCGATGTCGTGCGACCCAAGCTATCCAGTGGATTGGCTTCATTCGCCCACGCCGACCAGGGCGCGGCAAAATGTTCCTCGACCCAACCCGGCGTTACGTCCTGCAGGCGTGCCGGCGTCCATTGCGGCCTGTTGTCCTTGTCGATCAGTACGACCCGAACGCCTTCGGCGAAATCGGGATGCTCGCAGCACTGTAGTGCCACAACGAGCTCGAGGCGGAAAACGTCGGCCAGGCTGAGATGCCTGGCGCGCTGTCGCAATGTCCAGATGAGTGCCGCCGTGGTCGGCGAGCCACCGGCAAGCGTAGCGGCTGCTTTCTTCATCCAGGCCGCATCGCCCGTATAACCCGTGATGCGCGTTACGACTTCGGCGAGAGTCGGCGCATCCGTGAGCTGAGCGATCTCGTCTGCATGCAGGCGTACGTTCGACGGCGGCCTGATCGACACCGCATCACCCGCAAGCGCGTGCAACAGTCGTGACAGTACGGCGTGATTGGCGTCGCTGTCGTTCGACCAATCGCCAGCGTCGAGGCGTTTCAGCACGACGGCGTAGTCGCTTGCGCGCAAGAAGCAGTCAGCCAGTCCGAGATAGGACGCGTCCGCACCGTTGATGCTCGCGCCGGTCAAGGCGAGGAACAGGCCCGCG
>DATMEZ010000203.1:0-4900 GCA_035556415.1 Povalibacter sp. | reverse complement strand
GCTGGCCGGCACGCTCGGCGCCAGTTTCGGTGCGGTGCAGGCCGGCGAGCCGTACAAGCACACGATCTCGGTGCTGCCGGCTCACAATGGCGTCTTCTACGTCACCGCCGCCGTCAACACGCAGATGGGCGGGGCCTCGCTGGCGAAGACCTTTTCGATCCCGTTCGTGGTGGGCACCGCGGCAGTCCAGCAGAAGCCGGTGGCTCCTGCCGCGGATGCGACCGGCCAGCCAGTCGAGCCCATGAAGGCGCAGGAAACGACTCGGTAACCGCTTTCAGTCACCGCGCCGGCCGATTGCCGTCAGGGAATGCCTCGGTGACACACGGAGGCGGACCCAGTCCTGCGGCAAGGTTGCGATCCCGGGCCCACTGAAGGTTTTTTCCGGCTTCCCCCTACCGGCGGACCGGCTGGACCTATACCATGCGCGGCCCTTTTTCCCCGTTCCCTCGCGCCATGGCCACGTCCAACCTTCGTAACATTGCGATCATCGCGCATGTCGATCACGGCAAGACCACGCTGGTCGACAAGCTCCTGCAGCAGTCCGGAACGCTCGATGCCCGCAAGGCCTCGCCCGAACGGGTAATGGATTCCAACGCGCTGGAGCGCGAGCGCGGCATCACCATCCTGGCGAAGAACACGGCGGTGCGCTGGCGCGACTACCGCATCAACATCGTCGATACGCCCGGCCACGCCGATTTCGGCGGGGAAGTGGAGCGCGTGCTGTCGATGGTCGATTGCGTGCTGCTGCTGGTGGACGCCGTCGACGGCCCGATGCCGCAGACGCGCTTCGTCACCCAGAAAGCGTTTGCGCACGGCCTGCGGCCGATCGTCGTCATCAACAAGATCGACCGCGACGAGGCCCGTCCGAGCTGGGTGCTGGACCAGACCTTCGATCTGTTCGACAAGCTGGGCGCGAACGAGCAGCAGCTGGATTTCCCGGTGGTGTACGCCTCGGCGCTCCGGGGCTTCGCCGGCAACGACCCGAAGCAGCTGGCGAGCGACATGACCCCGCTGTTCGAGGCCATCGTCAAGAACTGTCCGCCGCCGGACGTGGACGAGAACGGTCCGCTGCAGCTGCAGGTCAGCCAGCTCGACTATTCGAGCTACGTCGGCGCGATCGGCATCGGCCGCATCAAGCGCGGCAAGATCCGCCGCAACAGCCCGGTGACCGTGGTCGACCGCGAAGGCAAAACCCGCAGCGAACGCATCATCCAGGTGATGGGCTTTCACGGCCTGGAGCGCGTCGAGGTGGACGAGGCCGGCGCGGGCGACATCATCGCGTTCGCCGGCATCGAATTCCCCGAGATCTCCGACACCATCTGCGATCCCGCCCAGCCCGAAGCGCTGCCGGCGCTGGTGGTGGATGAGCCCACCATCAGCATGACCTTCGAGGTCAACACCTCGCCGTTCTGCGGTCGCGAAGGCAAGTACGTCACCAGCCGCCAGATCCGCGAACGGTTGATGCGCGAAATCCTGCACAACGTGGCGCTGCGGGTGGAGGACACGGACAATCCCGACAAATTCCGCGTCTTCGGTCGCGGCGAGCTGCATTTGGGCGTGCTGCTCGAGAACATGCGTCGCGAGGGCTACGAGCTGGCGGTGTCGCGGCCGCGTGTCGTGGTCAAGGAGATCGAAGGGCAGTTGTGCGAGCCGTACGAGACGCTCGCGGTGGATCTGGATGAGGACTCGCAGGGCGCTGTCATGCAGGCGCTCGGCGAACGCGGCGCCCAGCTCACCGGAATGCACGTCGATGGCAAGGGCCGCGTGCGGCTCGATTACACGATTCCGTCGCGTGGCCTGATCGGTTTCCAGACCTACTTCCGTACGCTGACTTCGGGCCTGGGCCTGATGCATCACATTTTCGATCACTTCGCCCCGGTGCTGGACCGTGAGATCGGTCAGCGCCAGAACGGCGTGCTGATCGCCAACGGCCAGGGCAAGGCGCTGGCGTACGCGCTGTTCAGCCTGCAGGAGCGCGGCCGGCTCATGATCGGTCACGGTGACGAGGTGTACGAAGGCCAGATCATCGGCATCCACAGCCGCGACAACGACCTGGTGGTCAACCCGCTCAAGGGCAAGAAGCTCACCAACATGCGCGCTGCCGGCAAGGACGAGAACGTGGTGCTGGTGCCGCCTATCCGCTACACGCTGGAGCAGGCGATGGAGTTCATCGGCGACGACGAGCTGGTCGAGGTCACGCCGACCGCTATCCGCCTGCGTAAGCGCTTCCTGAAGGAGCACGAGCGCAAGCGCAGCGGCAAGGCCGAGGAATCCGCAGAATAGTCATTACATGAAATAATTATGATATCTAATTGATTTTATTTGATTAGATATCAGTCGATCGGCGCTGCTCAGTGCCGGTTGCAGGTCCCGGCCCGTGATTTGCTGCGGCCTTTCGTGCCATCCCTTCAGCAAGGCGACATAACCCCGCGCCGCTACGGGAAAATCTTCTCCCGCCTTTCACATAAAACCGCGAGCCATTTCACACTTGCCCGCGTTGCGGCACGACTACGATCCGCCAGGCTAACAACGCCAAGCTCGCCGCCACCCCCTGCGGCCCAGTGAGTTACAGGTCAGGGCACGAGGCCCGTCCAGGGAAGGCGTGCAACGTGATCGGCAAACCGGGAAGACTGACGATGCATCGACTGCTGGAAAAGCAGATGCGCGAGGCGACTCGCCCCGACGGCGAGCTCGACCTTGCCAAGTTCCTGAGCGCCGTCGAAAGCATGTACGCGCGCACCGACGAGGAGCGCCGCGGCATCGTGCGCTCGATGCAGCTGATGTCGGATGAGGCCACGGCGCTGACCCGCGAGATCAAGGAAAGCACCGCCAGCCAGTTGCAGGCCATCCTGGATCACGTCAAGGATGCCATCCTCACCATCGACGAGTCCGGGCACGTCGCCTCGGTCAATGCCACCGGCCAGCGCATCTTCGGTCACGCCGAAGCGGACGTGATCGGCCGGCCCCTGAACTTCCTGTTGCCGCAGCTCGCTGCGGACGGCTCGCTGTCGGAGCAGCTCGAGCAGCTGGCCGCGCGCCTCGATGACACGCAGGTGGACCTGGCGCAGCACGAGACGCTGGGTCTGCATTCCAATGGCACTTACTTCTCCGCCGAGATCGCAGTCAGCAAAACGCGCCTGACGCGTAACTGGGTTTACGTGGTCTGCCTGCGCGATACGACCGAGCGCAAGGTCGCGGACGCCGCACTTCGCGACAGCGAGGCGCGGTATCGCACGCTGGTCGAGCATGCGCCCGAGATCATCGTGGTGGTCGATCTGGACAAGAGCCGCCTGATCGACGTCAACGAGAACGCGGTGCGCTTCTTCAAGATGGACCGCGAGGCCCTGCTAGCGGCCGCGCCCGATTCACTCAGCCCACCGACCCAGCCCGACGGCTCGGCCTCGGCCAATGCCAGTCGCGCTTATCTGGAGCGCACTATCGCCGGCGAAGCGCCGGTGCTGGAGTGGGTGTTCCGCGACGCGTTCGGGAACGACATTCCCTGTGAAGTACGCTGGGTTCGTTTGCAGTCTGCCAGCCGCCGCCTGGTTCGCGGCAGCATCACCGACATTACTGAACGCAAGCGCATCGAACTGCTGGCCGCCGGTGAGCGCCGGGTGTTCGAGCGGCTGGCGGCGAACGTCGATCTGCGTATCACGCTGGAAGCGATCACCGACGTGGTCGAACGCGCGGCGCCGGATTGCCTGTGTGCCATCCGCCTGTTGAACGAGGAGGGCACGAATCTCAGCCTGTGCACAGGCCCGCGCCTGCCGGCTGATTACGTGGCGGCAATGGATGGCGTCGAAGTCGCCGCCCGCAACGGCTCGTGCGCGGCGGCGGTCTATTTGCAGCGGCAGGTCATCGTCGCCGATATCGCCAGGGACGCGCTCTGGGAAAATCGCCGCGAGGCGGCGCTCGCCGCGGGAATGCGTGCCTGCTGGTCGACACTGATCTACGCGTCCGACGGCCGCACGCTGGGCACGCTTGCGCTCTATTTCCATGCATCGACCAGCCCGATGCGTCGCGATTTCGAGCTGATGTCGCGCATGACGCAGCTGGCCGGCATCGCGGTGGAGCGTCGCATGGCTGAAAGTGCGCTGCGTGCGAGCGAGCTGCGTTACCGCCGGTTGTTCGACAACGTCATGGAAGGCGTCTACAGCTCGACCCGCGAGGGCCGGTTCGTTTCGGTCAATCCGGCGCTGGCGGCCATGGTCGGGTTGTCTTCGCCCAGCGAACTGTTGTCGCTGCCCACCGAGACGATCTATCAGAACGATGCGGAGCGGCGCGAGATCATCGCGGCGTTGGAGCGGGACGGCGAAGTCCGCAATGCCGAGTTCCATTTGCGCCGCGTCGACGGCACGACGTTGATCGTGGTCGAGAGCGCACGCGCGGTGCGTGACGAGCATGGGCGGCTGGCTGGCTATGAAGGCACGATTACCGACATCAGCGAACGCAAGCGTGCCGAGACCGCTGTGTTCGAGGAGAAGGAGAAGGCGCAGGTCACGCTGCAATCCATCGGTGACGCCGTCATCACCACCGATGCCGAAGGGCGCATCGAATATCTGAATCCGGTCGCTGAAGATCTCACCGGTTGGCAATCGCAGGAAGTCCGCGGCAAGATGCTCGGCGAAGTCTTCGACATCCTCAACGAAGCGAGCCGCGAGCGGTTGGAAAATCCGGTCTCGCGTGCGCTGCGCGAAGGGCAGGTGATCGCGGTCGCGGATCAGACCGTGCTGGTGAACCGTCGCGGCCAGGAAATCGCGATCCAGGATTCGGCAGCGCCGATTCGCGATCGCAACGGCAAGATCATCGGTGCGGTCATGGTATTCCATGACGTGAGCAAGGAGCGGCGGCTGCGCCGCGCACTGGCTTATCAGGCCAGCCATGACGCGCTCACCGGGCT
>DATMEZ010000202.1:0-73243 GCA_035556415.1 Povalibacter sp. | reverse complement strand
GTGATGATGCAGCAGTGCTGTTCCGCCGGCTTCATCGCGCCACTGATCGCCGCCCGGCGGGCCAACTCGATTCAGGCGCAGCGCCTGGCCCTGGCCTGCGCTTCGGCTGCCACTTCGTTTCCGACCAGCGATTTCAAGTTCAACTGCTTCTCGCAAGGCTGGATCGCCGCCCAATGGCAGGCCGATCCTTTCGGCAACGCCGTGACCGCCGACTTCGACGGCAGCGGCTTCGTCGAAGTCCGCGAGGCGTTCAGGCACGCCAAGTCCGTGGCCACCCAGGACCGTCCCAAGCAGGGAGCCGATCCCGCCAGCGGCGGCAACATCCGCCTGGCATGAACCCGCTCGCTCCCGCAGCACCGGGGAACTTGGCCGTTGCACCCCGAGGTGTTGTAGCCTCGCCGCATGAGCTCCTTGCCTGCCGAGCGAATCGCAGTCCAGGTCGATCCGAGCCACACGGTCTCGGGGTTGCTGCTACACCCGGCGAACGCGCACACCTGTTTCGTGCTCGCGCATGGCGCCGGCGCAGGAATGGAGCATGCGTCGATGTCAGCGGTCGCCCTGGACCTGGCCGCGCTGGGTGTAGCGACGTTGCGCTTCCAATTTCCCTACATGGAGCGCGGCTCGAAACGGCCCGATCCGCCACCGCTGTGCCATGCCACCGTGCGCGCCGCCGTGGCCGCAGCGACGAAACTTGCACCGGGCTTGCCGCTGATTGCCGGCGGCCGATCGTTCGGCGGCCGCATGACTTCGCAGGCACAGGCACTCGAGCCGCTACCGGGTGTACGCGGCTTGGCCTTTCTGGCCTTTCCACTGCATCCCGCGGGCAAGCCATCCGATGAGCGCGCGCAGCATCTGTCGAACGTCGCGATTCCGATGCTGTTCGTACAGGGCACGCGCGATGAGCTGGCATCGCTGGAACTGCTCGAACCCGTCATCGAACGGCTCGGCACCCGCGCTCACCTGAAACTTTTACAGCAGGCCGATCATTCCTTTCACGTGCCGGCGCGCAGCGGCCGCAAGGACGCCGAGGTGCGTGCGGAGGCACTGCAGAGCATCGTCGACTGGGCACGGACACTGGCAGCACCGAGGTAACACTCATGCCAAACAATCCGACACTGAAGATCGCCGCCGTGGTCAGCGTCTCGCTGACGGTGTTGATCACACTCATCCTGGCCCTGCTGGCGCGGCACGTCATCACATATCAGATGGCGCTGCTGATGTTCGTGGGTCTGCTCGGGCTCTACGTTGGCTTCGGCGTGCTGTTCGCCGCCTATCGTTTCATCAGCCGGCTCGACTGAGCGCCAGGAATGCCGCGCACGAAACGCTCACTCGAGAGTTACGCGGCCAAGCGAAAATTCGAGCGTACGCCCGAGCCCGGGCCAAAAGCCGTCGAACGCAGCGGTCCCCTGCTGTTCCTGGTACAGAAGCACGCGGCGCGCAGGCTGCACTACGACTTCCGGTTGGAGCTCGACGGCGTACTGAAATCCTGGGCCGTGCCGAAGGGCCCCTCGTTGCAGCTCGGCGAGCGCAGGCTGGCGGTGGAGGTCGAGGACCATCCGTTCGACTACGCTTCCTTCGAAGGCGTGATCCCGGAAAAGCAGTACGGCGCCGGCAATGTCATCGTCTGGGACTGCGGCGTCTATTCACCCGATGAGGGCCAGCAGTACTCCTTCGGCAATCGCGCCGAAGCCGAAGAGCGTGTGCGCACCGAACTGGCCAACGGCAAGCTCGGTTTCTTTCTGCGCGGCGAGAAGCTGAAAGGCTCATTCGCGCTGGTACGCACTGCCACCGACAAGCAATGGTTGCTGCTCAAGCACAAGGATCGCTTCGTCGGGCCCGACACCCTGCTGGCGCAGAACGCGTCGGTGCTGTCCGGCGCAACGCTCGACGATGTTTCCGAGTCTGCGCGCGGGCGGCTTTCAGCAGGTCGCCTCTCGCCGGCCGGCCCCACCGAAGCGTTGCCAAAGAAGCTCATGCCCATGCTCGCCGAATCGGCAAAACCTCCGCCGCGCTCGCATCCGGACTGGCTGTACGAGCCCAAGCTCGACGGCTATCGCGTGCTGGCATTCATCGACAACGGCGCGGTGCGCCTGCAATCGCGCCGCGGCATCGACATGACGGCGCTGTTTCCGGAAATCGTCACCGACCTGCAGGCCCAGGCAGTCGACACGATGATTGTCGACGGCGAGATCGTTGCGCTCGACGAATCGGGCCGGCCGTCGTTCAACGCATTGCAGAATCGCGCGCAACTCAAGTCCACCAAACAGCTTGCCGATGCGCAGCGCCAGTCGCCCGTCATCCTGCTGTGTTTCGACCTGCTGCACTTCGCCGGGCTCAACCTGCGGGATGCGTCTTACAGCGAACGACAGCGCTATCTCGCGCAATGCCTGTTGCCCTCCCCTCACTTGCAGCTCGTCCACACCTCGGAGAATGCCGAGCAGCTGTACCAGGCATCGATCTCACACGGCTTCGAGGGCATCGTCGCCAAGCGCCGCGACAGCAAATACCAGCCCGGCAAGCGCTCATCGACCTGGGTCAAGATCAAGGCGACGCAGACTTCCGAGTTCGTCATCGGCGGCTATACGAAGGGCAAAGGCGCACGCGAAGTACTCGGTTCATTGCTCCTGGGCTATCGCAAAGGCAAGGAACTGCACTATGTCGGTCACGCCGGCTCCGGGCTGACCGACGAATCCATCCGCGATCTGCGCCAGCGCGTCAGCGAGCTCACGATCAAGAAACCGCCCTTCGTGACCGAGCCGCAGGTCAACGGGCCGGCCACCTGGGTCAAGCCCGAGCTGGTGGCCGAAGTCGAGTTCGACAGCTGGACGCCCGAGGGCCATCTGCGCAGTCCCGTATTCGTACGGCTGCGCGACGACATCGCACCGAGTCGCGTACGCAGCGGCCCGAGCACGAAACGCCCCAAGGCAAAACGCTCCGCGACCCCTACGAATGAAATCGAGTCGGTGCTGCAGCAGCTCGACAACGACACGACCCGACTCGACTTGACGGTGGGCAGCGCGAAGATCCGTCTCACCAATCTCGATCGCGAGTACTGGCCGGGAGACAAGAAGGCGGGCGTGCCGCCGATCACCAAGCGCGATCACCTTCGCTATCTCGCACGCGTCTCACCTTTCATGCTGCCGCATCTGCGCGACCGACCGCTGACCCTGATCCGCATGCCAGAAGGCATCCACGGCGAGCGCTTCTTCCAGAAGCACTGGGACCAGGAGCGGCCCGACTTCGTCGAGATCGTCACCGTGTTCTCCGAGCACCGCGACGGCAAGCACGACTATGTGATGGGCAACAACCTGCCGACCCTGCTGTGGCTGGGCCAGGTCGGCACGCTGGAATTCCACGTCTGGCATTCGCGGGCCAGGCCCGGCGCCGATGCCATCAGCAACGACACCGACTACTCCAGCTCGCTGCAGGCCATGGAAGCCTCGGTGCTGAACTACCCGGACTTCCTGGTGTTCGACATCGATCCGTATATCTACTCAGGCAAGGAGCCCAAGGGCGCCGAGCCCGAGCTGAACAAGAGGGGCTTTGCGGTAGGCAAGCGGGTGGCGTTCTGGATCAACGACCTGCTCAAGCAGATGTCGCTCAGCGCCCGGGTGAAGACCTCCGGCAAGACCGGTCTGCACGTGTTCGTGCCCATCGAGCGCACCGTGACCTTCGACGGCGCCCGGCACATCTGCGAAATGGTCGGCCGGCACGTGATGCGGGAGCATCCCCGGGACGTGACCATGGAATGGGCGGTGGTCAAACGCACCGGCAAGATCTTCATCGACTACAACATGAACGTGCGCGGCAAGACCCTGAACGTGGCCTACTCCCCCCGGGGGGTGCCCGGCGCCCCCATTTCCATGCCCCTGACCTGGGAGGAGCTGGAGGCGGCCGAACCCCAGCATTTCACCGTGCACAACGCGCTCCAGCGCTTGGCCGGCACCGGCGACCGGTGGCATGATGTTCTTACGTCAAAACAGAGTCTTGCGAAGGCATTCGGAAGCAAGGATCGAAAATAAGTCATTACCCGCCGTCGGCAATGCACCTCCAGGAACGTCTTTTCCTGGAAGCCCCTTGCCAGCATCGAACCAAAGGTAGCAGCCATGGCCGCACGTTCTATCGGTTCACTGACCATCTCCTTCGGACTCGTCGCCATTCCGGTGAAGCTGTACACGGCAACGCAGTCCGCCAACGCCATCTCCTTCAACCTGCTGCACAAAGGCTGCGGTTCGCGGCTCAAGCAGCAGTACATCTGCATCAAGGACGGCTCGGTGGTCGAACGTGACCAGATGGTGAAGGGCTACGAGTTCGCCAAGGACCAGTACGTCACCTTCACCCCCGAAGAGATCAAGCAGCTGGAAGAAGTGGGCACGCACGCGGTGGAGATCTCCGAGTTCGTGCCGATCGAATCCATCGATCCGGTGTACTTCGACAAGACCTACTACCTGACGCCGGACAAGGGCGCGGCCAAGCCGTATGCCCTGCTGACCGAAGCACTCAAGGAAGCCAAGCGCTGCGCCGTCGCCCGCTGGGCCTCGCGCGGCAAGGCGTACATCGTCGCGCTGCGACCGGTCGGCGACGTGTTGACCATGCAGCAGCTGCACTTCGCTTCCGACGTGCGCTCCTCCACGGAAGTCGATGTCGCCAAACTCGACGTGAAGCCGCAGGAAATGAAACTCGCGCGCCAGCTGATCGATCAGCAGTCGGCGGATACGTTCGATCCCAGCGCCTACACCGACGAAGTGCGCGCCCGCATCGAGGCGTCGATCCAGAAGAAGGTCGAAGGCCAGGAGATCTCGGTGGCCGAAACCCAGCCGGAGACCGGCGGCAAGGTCATCGATCTGATGGAAGCGCTGCGCGCCAGCCTGGAGAAGACCGAAGCGGCCAAGGCCTCTGCATCCAAGCTCGGGCCGCGCAAGGCGCCGAAGCGGGTCGAGCAAGCGGCCAAACCCGCACGCAAGGCGAGCAAGCGGTAAAGAGGCGCATGGATTTTCACTGGACCGTCGCCGCCGTCACCCCTGCCCCTCTCCCAAAGGGAGAGGGGATAGAAGGCAGTGCCCACCGCTCTTCCCTTCTCGCCTCTTCCTCCAGGGAGAGGCCGCGCGATAGCGCGGGTGAGGGCGCTCCGCACGTCAGCGAGGTCGAAGGCCGCTGAATCGCTCATGCAGACGTATAGCGCCAATGACATCGAACGCATCCTGCGACTCTCACGCGGCACGCTGCGTGGGCTGATCAAGAGCGGCTTCGTCAAACCTGCTCGCGGCCCGCGGCGTGAGCTGCGCTTCTCGTTCCAGGATCTCATCGTGCTGCGCGCGGCACGGTCGCTGATCGAAGCGAAGGTTCCGCGAAGACGCATCAGCCGCTCGATGAAGGATCTGCGTCGTCACCTGCCCGAGGCCGTACCGCTGTCGGGCCTGAGCATTGGCGCCGTAGGCGATCAAGTGGTGGTGCGCGACGGCAAGAATCATTTCCAGGTGGACAGCGGCCAGTACGTGCTCGGTTTCGACGTGAGCATGGAGAACGGCGTGCTGCGAGTCGTCGAGCGCCAGGAAGAAAGTACGGCGCCCAAGAAGCTGTCTGCCGCACAGGATGCCGAAGACTGGTTCGACCAGGCGCTGCAACTGGAGGAAAGCGATCCGCAGGCTGCCGGCGATGCTTACCGGCGTGCCGTGGATATGGAGCCGGACAATGCGGCCGCGTGGATCAACTGGGGCCGCCTGCTGCACGAGCAGAACGAAACTCGCGAGGCTCAAAACGTCTACGAGCGCGCCATGAAACAGTGCGGGCCCGATCCGGTGCTGATGTTCAACTTCGGCGTGCTGCTCGAAGACATCGGCCACACCGGCGCCGCGCTCGAGGCCTATCAGGCTGCGATCACCGAGGATCCGAATCTCGCCGACGGCCATTTCAACCTGGCGCGGCTGTACGAAACCCTGGGCAAGCCACAACACGCCATCCGGCACCTGGGCCAATACCGTCGGCTGCTCAGGAGCGCCGGCCTGCCTGCCGACGCCTGAGATTCGACAGCAAGAAGCGGATAGCGGTCAGTTCCCCGCCGCAGCACGATAGATCCCGTGCTACGGAGAACCTCCATGAGCTTCCGCATTACCGGCCTTTCACCCGAACCATTCCGACACCTGTTCGGCCTGTCCGACGAGCAGCTGCGCGAGTACGGCGCCATTCGCTACATCGTGGATGAGAAACCCGGATTTCCTGACCGGATCGGCATTCGCGACGCCGAGCCAGGAGAATCCGTACTGCTGGTCAACTACACGCATCAACCCGCCGACACGCCTTATCGAGCCAGTCATGCCATTTTCATCGCCGAAGGCGCGAGCGAGACTTACGACCGCGTTGATGAAATCCCCGAGGTCCTGCGCGTACGACTGATCTCACTGCGCGTCTTCGACAGCGACCACCTCATGCTCGACGCCGACGTGGTCGACGGCCGCGAGCTGGAAGGTGCCATCGAGCGATTCTTCACCAATCCGCGAGCTGCCTACATCCAGGCGCACTATGCCAAGCGCGGCTGCTACGCGGCCCGCATCGAGCGTGCGTAACCGGGATTGTCCTCAGATGGAATAGCGGCCCAGAATGAGCGCTCGACCCGGCAAGGCAGGAGCGTCCCATGACGATCTGGGTTGGCACGTCCGGCTACAACTACCCGGAATGGAAAGGCAGCTTTTATCCGGAAAAGCTGCCTCAGGCGCAGATGCTGTCGTACTACGCCGAGCGGCTGTCGACGGTGGAGATCAATTACACCTACTACCGGATGCCGAACGCGAAGACGCTCGAAAGCTGGAACATAGCCACGCCGCCGCAATTCAAGCTCACGCTGAAAGCACCGAAGAAGATCACACACGACGCGCGGTTGCGGGATTGCGCCGACAACGTGAAGTATTTCACCGAGACCGCGCTCAGACTGGGGCCGAAACTTGGCGCGCTGCTGTTCCAGCTGCCGCCCGGCTTCAAGAAAGACCTGCCGCGCCTGGACGCGTTTCTCGAAACCCTGCCCGCCGGCACCTGCGCGGCGTTCGAATTCCGGCACGGCTCGTGGCTGGACGATGAGGTGTTCTCACACCTGCAATCGAAGAACCTGGCGCTGTGCGTTGCCGACGGCACCACCATGGCCACGCCCATGACCATCACCGCCGACTACGCCTACTTCCGGCTGCGCGACGAAGGCTACACGCCGGAAGAGATCGTCGCGTGGGCGCATCGAATCCGCGACGCCACCTCGCACTGCAAGGACGTATACGTGTACTTCAAGCACGAGGAAGCCGGCAAAGGACCGCAGTTCGCGAAAGTGTTCGTCGACGCCCTCACCTGACCTGCGCCCCGTCCGCTCAATGCGGCAGCGGTGCGCAGCGCAGGTCCACATTGCATCCCGAAGCCGCACCACCTGGGCGCCTTCCGGCTGAACTTCGGCAAATGAGCCGTTGCGCATCGACAAGATCAATTAGCCAATACTAATATGCCAAAAGTCTGATGCCGGCCGGAGCGTGCAATGAGCGAAATGTTCGGTGAGCGCCGCAAGCAGCTGCTGCGTTACCTGTTGAGAAACAAGTCAGGCGCATCGGTCGATGAACTGGCGCAGGCGCTCGGAGTCACACGCACGGCAGTGCGCCAGCACCTGGCCGCACTGATGCGCGATGGGCTGGTTGCGACAGGCGCAACGCGCGCTTCGGGCGGGCGACCGCAACAGCTCTTCGTGCTCACGGACGGAGGCAAGGAAGCGTTCCCTCGTCACTATTCCTGGTTCGCACAGCTGTTGGTCGAAGAAATCGCGAAAGAGCACGGCACGGCCGGGCTGCGCGCCCGCCTCGGACGCATCGCCTCTGTGGTAGTCGCGCAGATGCCGCAACAGCAGCGCCCGCCGAACACCGCCGGCAGCCGGGAAAAGATCGAGAAGCTCGCCGGGCTGATGGACGAACTCGGCTACGACGCCCACATGGTGAAGGACAAGAGCGGCCCCGTGATCGAGGCCGACAATTGTGTCTTTCACGAGCTCGCCATGCGGCATCCCGAGATCTGCCATTTCGACCTGGCGCTGCTGTCGGGCTACACCGGCAACAAGGTCGACCTGCACGAGTGCATGGCGCGGGGCGGGCACGTGTGTCGTTTTCATTTCACGCCGCGCAAGTAGCACCGTCACAGCGACTTCAGATACTCGACCAGGTCGGCCATCTCGGCATCGCCCAGGCCGAGCGACTGCCGGCTGTTGTACCGAGCGACCACATCTGCAAGCGTCGCAGCCGATCCATTGTGGAAATACGGCGGGTGCTGCCAGATGCCTTTCAGCGGCGCGGTCCGGTATTGCTTGGTTGCAGTGCGCGAGGCGTAGCTCGGCGCGCCGTCCGGCTCCGGTTCGCTGACTACCTCGTCGGGCGAATGCAGACGCTCGTTGGCATCCGTCAACTCCGGTCCGCTGTGACAGGTTGAGCAACGCGCGCTGCCTTCGAAAAGAACTTTGCCCCGGACAGCTGCTTCGACGTCGAAGCTCCCCGCCGACGGCGGCGGCGCAGGCAGCGTCAGCTGATACTGCTGCAACGCCGGCAACTTGCTGCTGACGAGATCGTCCGATCCGTTGACGACAGAAACGCCGGTACGCGGCTCGGAGAACGAACCGTGACCGCCCATCTGGGTCACGGCCACATAGCGGTTCCAGTACGCGATCTCATCGCCGTCACCCGTCGCCGTGATGCGATGGACGCCCTTCAGACCATAGGCCGGCGAAATAACCTGGGCGCTGCTCACACCGTCGAAGTTGAAGCGCGGATCGTATTTTCCCGGTCCCCACGAGTTGTAGATCGCCTTCTGCTGCGTCGTGAGCGCCGGCGACAGCGCGATGATGGCGCCGGGATTCAGGTCGCGGTTCGGCCAGCCGTCCACGCGCTTGCCGATACCGGGTGCAAAGGAATCGTCGACCGTCGAATGGCACAGCGCGCAGGTGATGCCCACTCGGGTCAGGGTGTCCTGGCCGCTGATGTTCTCGACCGTACCTTTCACGCCGACGACGGCATCGAGCTTGAGGAGCGCCACGGTGGTGGCGGGACTGGTCAGGCTGATACTGCCGTCCTGGATGCCGGCGACGACAGCGGCGGGCAATGCTTCCGCATCTACTTTCAACCCCACCGACAACGCCGTGACCGGATCGACCGCGGCGCCGATCACCTCATGCATGCGCAGCGTATCGGTCCATTGTGTTTCGTCGCCGAACGTATCGTAGCGGAACGTCTGCTTGCCCTGCTCCACCATCGCCACATCGAATGTGGTGCCGAAGGTCCAGGTGAAATTGCTGGCCAATGCCGTGCCGGCCGTATCGCGAGCGGCCGTAGTCACGGTCGCGGTGCAAGTTACGTCTGCCGGCAGCGGCGACTCCGGCGTCAGCGTCGCAGTGCGTGTGGTTGCATCGTAGACGACGCCAGCAGAAACGGCGGAGCCGGCCGGACAGGCGATGTTGAAGCTCTGCGCGGTCAATGTTGCCGCGTTCATCTCGTGGTCGAACACCGCACTGACGGAAGCAGTGTTGGGCACGAGAGAAGCACCATTGCTCGGCAATGTCTGCGCGACCGCAGGCGGCGGCGGTGCAGCAACGCGATCGTCGCTGTGATCGCAGGCGGCCAGGCCGACTGCCGCCAAGATCAATGATCCTCGCAACAAGATGCGCCTTGCCGCGACCGCACCGCGCTCAACGGTTTCAGGGTACGGGTTGTCTGTAGCGTCTCGAAACCGGATTGTGTTGCCCATGACCGACCTCCTGCTGTTCGTGCCAGCAGGCTAAAGATCGATTAGGCATATAAGCAATGTTGTTATGCCAAAAGCCCCTCCCGAAGCAGTCTACCCAGACGACGGAAGAACGGAGCAAGGCGTCAGCAGCGCCATGGCGCACTGCCAGCACACCAAGGCATAGAACGAGTCCTCAGCTCCAGAATTGTCCGCGGCCGGGGTCGGGCTCAGCTATTTGCGGCGCGTGGGGCATCCCGTGAGAAGACACCGGTCACCAGCATCTGGTATTCCGCCTCGTTCATGAGCGCGACGCAGTTGCGGCCCCGAGTCTTGGCTTCATACAGCGCCTGGTCGGCCAGCTGCAACGCACCGCGTGAATCGCGCTCGCGGGTCGGCTCGAGGGCCGCGACGCCGATGCTGATCGTCACAATGGGACGCGCGCGGGAAGTGCGATGCTCGATGTGCATGTCTTCCACGGCACGGCGCACCTGCTCAGCGATCTCCTTGGCCCGGGGCCCGCCGACATCGTAGAGAACCGCCACGAACTCCTCGCCACCGTAACGCGCCAGGATATCGAGCGGCCGGCGGACGAAGCCCTGCACCGTCTGCGCCACGCGGCGCAGCGCCTGGTCACCGGCCTGATGCCCGTAGCAATCGTTGTATGCCTTGAAGTCATCCACGTCGATCAGCAGGATGGACATGCAGCGGCCCTCCGAGGCCGCACGCAACCACAACCACGCCAGGTGCTCATCGAACACGCGCCGGTTCTTGGTGCCGGTCAGGGAATCCTGTTCCGCAATCTGCGTGATCAGGTTCGTTTCCAGGAAGGCGATGCGCGAACGCTTCTCCATCACCACGGCTGCAACCGCACACGCAGCCAGCGCCATGTACGTCCACACGCAGGCGCGCAATGCAATCGGCAGCTCCAGCCCGAAATAGAAGGCACACGCCGTGAAAGACGCGGTCGACGCCATGCCGCAGAACAGCGCCCAGCGAAACGGCAATCCGAAGAAAAAGAACGGCCCGATCAGCACGATGGTCAGCACCATCAGCATTTCGACCTGCCCCTGCGCCGCCAGCCGGGCGACGCAGCCGGCCACCAGCACGCTGCGCAGCGGCACAATGATCGTTGCCCACGACAGGTAGTGCCGCTCGAACCAGGGACTCCAGGCGATCACGCACAGCAGCGCCGAACTGGCGATCACCGACCCGAGCATCACAGGCATGAGGGTGGGCGAACCCGTTGCCAGCTGTTCCGCGGCGCGGGCGATGGCCAGCAGCATGCCGAAGATACAGGCCACCCGGATCAAGCTGCGGTTCTGCAGCAGGTGCGCCCGCAGGTACTCCGTTTCCAGCCGGCAGCTGAAGCGCAGCCCGACCCGGCCGCGCCGCAGCTCGGCTGCATAGGGCGAGTCCGGGAAGGCGTCGAGGCTGAATCGGGACACCGTGAGCATGCATGCACCCTAAGCTGTTTTCGGACAGGCCGATGTGACCTGCTCAGCAGCGCGCTCGCTTCGCAGCGGACCTGCCGTCGAAGAATCGCATGTTTTCTGCAAAGAACCTGCCGGCCGTGCATGCCAAGATAGGCCATTCCGGCAGGAGATCCGTCCGTCATGTCCCACAGCGAATTCACGATTCTCGGCCCCGGAGCCATCGGCTCCATCCTCGGCGCCCACCTGGCGCGCGCCGGACATTCCGTGACCATGCTGGCCCGCGGCCGGCGGGCGCAGCAGCTGCAAAACGACGGCCTCACGATCAAGGGGTTGGCCGAGTTCACGGTGCCGGTCCGGACCCTGACCGACCCTGCCGAGCTGCAGAGCACCGACGTGCTCATCGTTGCCACCAAGACGCCGGGCACCGCCGCCGCCCTGGCGAACCTGCGCCATGCCAAGGTCGGCCTGGCCTTCTCGATCCAGAACGGGGTGTTCAAGAACCGGATGCTGGTCGACGCCTTCGGCCAGGACCGGGTGCTCGGCTCGCTGGCCAATACCAGCGGCGAGCTGCTGCCGTCGGGCGAGGTGCTGTTCACCCGCAACGTGAATTTACTGGTGGGCGAGCTGGCGGGGGGCGACAGCGAGCGGGCACAACGCGTCGCGGCGGCCATCGACGCCTCGGGCGTACGCTCGACCGCCGTGCCCGACATCCTGAGCCTGGAATGGTCCAAGTTCGCGTCATGGACCGGCTTCATGATGCTCGCGGTGTCGACCCGAGCATCGACCGGGGAGTACATGACCGACCCGGATGCTGCCCTGCTGCTGGCACGACTGGTCCGCGAAACCGGCGCACTCGCCGATGCCAGCGGCATCCGGCTCACCGATCAGTCGATGCTGCCGGTTGCCACCATGTGCCGCGTCAGTGAGAAAGAGGCGGTCGAGGCCGTGATGCAGGCCGGCGAGGACTTCAAGCGCAACGCCCCGCAGCATCGCATGTCGTCCCTGCAGGATCTGAATGCAGGCCGTCCGCTGGAGATCGAAGAGACCATCGGCTTCGCCGTTTCCGAGGCCGCTCGCCTGAAAGTGCAGGCGCCGCTGATGGAATCGCTCTGCCACCTGGTGCGCGCCATCGACCGCATCCGCTGACGTCAGAGCTTGGGATCCGCCACTGCGCACCGCCTCTTCAAGTCTCCGTTCCTGGAGTCATTGCGTTGAGCAGCACTCGCGTTGAGCGCGCGAGTGCCTTTGGAGGTATTCACTTGTTGGCACACGCGAACAGCTCGTGTGTTGCGTTGTTCGCCATGTGTGCGGCCTGACATATGCAGGCGCGGGCACGAACAGTGCGAGCCCAAACGCCCAACCTTACTGGGCGGAAGCCAGCTTCAGGCCGATGATGCCGGCGATGATGAAGCCGACGCTGACCAGCCGCGCGGCGTTCGCCGGCTCGCCCAGCAGGGCGATGCCGAGAATCACCGTACCGACGGCGCCCACACCTACCCAGACGGCGTAGGCCGTGCCCACCGGCAACGACTTCATCGCAATGCCGAGCAAACCGAGACTGACGATCATGGCTGCCGCGGTGCCGATGCTCGGCCACAGGCGGGTGAAGCCTTCGGTGTACTTCAGCCCGATCGCCCAGCCGACCTCGAACAGGCCGGCCACCACCAGAACAACCCAGGACATGGATGCGGACATGAGGATCCCCTTGCTTGGGCGGGGTCGTCCCCGTTTGAGGATGTCGCGGTGAGGTCGTCCACACCGTGCGCTGAAGGAACCAGCGCGCAGGATTTTACCAGCTGCATGCAGGACGCCAACGACTCTTGCCGATGACCTTCATCGAGAACGGCAATAACGGATCGAGGCGCGTCGATGGCGGTTCGTCAAGAAGACCGGGCGGCTCAATTCTTCCCAGGAATCAGACTCGGGCGATGGATCTTGCGCCAGGTCGCAACATCCTCGACCAGTCGCTCGGCCTCGACGATGCAATGCTCGGCGGTAGAGTCATCGATATCGTCACCGGTGTAGTCCGCGATATTGCGCTGACGGCGCAGCGTATCCAGTACCACCATGCGACTTGTCTGCAAGCCGATGGTAAGCGGCGTGCTTTGCAGTACGGTCATGTGGATGCCCGGGCCGGTTCGTATCCGGACGATAGCCGTGCATCATCAAGGCGGCCAGAGCGCTTTGCATGATTGCTTTGTACGCAGCATCGAAACGCGTTTCCGCGCTGATGCCCCTGACCTGTGCGTCGCGTAAATTGCGTTGCGCCGCGGCCAACAGCCGCTCGATCTCCTGCGCATGCGGCGGGTGTGCCTTAAGCTGGCCGATCCTCAGCAAGTTTTCCAAACTCACCGGTGTCTCCCATGACGAAGATCTTCGGTTCCTTCGCCACCCTGGCCACGAAACGATCGCCCTGCCGGCGCTTGAGTTGGAACGCCGCCTTGGTCATGACGACAGGATTCACTTCGCGACCCAGCCGCAAGGCACCGGCGTGACAGGCCTCGACCACTGCCGCAAAGGAGGCCGATCCCACCACCAGCAGATCCACGTCGCTACCGGCGCGCCCCTTGCCTTGCGCCATCGATCCGAAGACGAAAGCGAGGACAATCCTGTCCTGCAACGGCGTCAGCAGTTCTCTTAATACATCGGCCAAGCCGGCCGTCTTGCGGAAAATTCCGGCAAGTTCGTCATAAATCGGGCAACTGCGATCCGCCCGATAGTGCACCTGATTGCCAACCGCGGTGCGCGTCAGCAGACCCGCCTGCGCCAGCAAGCCGAGTTCGCGATGCAATGACCCGGCCGGCACTGCGGTCAGACGGGCAATCTCGCGCACGTGGAAAGTCTCGTCCTGACGCAACAACAGCAGCGCCATGATCCTGCGGCGGTAAGCCCCGAACAGGACTTCCACCAGTTGCGACGGAGAACCGGAATGATTCGCTCTCATGATGAGAACGATCGTCTCATATTTGAGAACATTTACACCAGAGGTCACCTGCCTTGACGCCTGCCGCAACGTCGAAGGCGGCACCCAGTCGTGCCGGAATTGCGGAAGGGCTTCAGCCGATCGGCATCGCCAGCAGGCTGCCGACGGCCAGAGAAGCGCCGATCAGCGCACCGGCGACCACGTCGCTCGGATAGTGCAGGCCGAGCACGACGCGTGACATGGCGACCAGGAGGGCGAACGGCACGCACAGCCAGCTCAGTTCGGGGAAGCTGTCGACGATCAAGGTGGTGAAGCTCACCGCGTGCAGCGTGTGTCCGGAAGGAAAGCTGTAGCGATCCAGCGCCTTGGTGCCGGGAACGATGCCCACCAGCGAGATATACGGGCGCTCACGCACCAGCCGCGACTTCAGATATTTGTAGAGCGCCAGGTCCACGAATCCGACGATGGCCATGCGCAACGCGGGCAGCAGCGCGGCTTGTCCGTAGACCAGCGGCAGCAGCACGACCAGCGTGTACCAGAACACGCCGTCGCCGAGCCGGCTCACAATCGCAAACAGGCTCCGTACCGCAGGCCAGCTGCAGCTGCGGTTCATGCGCAGACACCAGCCATACTCGATCGCATCGACGCGACGGAACAGTTCGGCGGTTCTGGCGGAGGCCATGACGTTCACCTCGCTTGGCTGCACGAGACGCACTTTCCATCTGCCGTGCTGCGGTGAGTTTACGGATGTATGACCGTTATGTGACTGCAAAGGGCCCTGTGCGCAGATAAGGCCGATTTCCTCCTACGCACTGCGTACGGCCCTACAATATGACGCGCCCATGACAAACCGGCCCGTCCCATGCAATTGCTGCTGATCGAAGACCACAAGGACATTGCCGCCAACATCGCCGAGTATTTCGCCGCCCGCGGCGACTCGGTGACCCATGCGGCCGACGGCACGACCGGCCTGCGGCTGGCGCTCGACAACCAGTACGACGCCCTCGTGCTCGACCTGATGCTGCCCGGCATGGACGGGCTGTCGCTGTGCCGGAGCCTGCGGCAGGCAGGGCGCACGCGGGTGCCGGTGCTGATGCTTACGGCAAAAGACCTGCTGGCGGACAAGATCGAGGGCTTCGAGGCCGGCGCCGACGACTACCTGGTCAAGCCGTTCTCCCTGGCCGAGCTGGACGCACGCCTCAAGGCGCTGGTGCGCCGGGCCAGTCCGCCGGATGCACCGCGCGTGCTCACCGTCGGCGACCTCAAGTTCGATCTCGATACCCTGGAAGCCGAGCGCGGCGGCGATCGGATCAAGCTGAACCCGACCACGCGGCGCATCCTCGCCATGCTGATGCAGAACTCCAATCGCGTGGTCACGCGTGCGGAGCTGGAACACGAACTGTGGGGCGACAACGCTCCCGAAGGAGATTTCCTGCGCGCCCACATGCATGCCTTGCGCACCGCCATCGACAAGAACTTCCCCGTCAAACTGCTGCACACCATTCATGGCACTGGCTATCGACTTTCACCGGATCCCGCGCGTCCGTGAGCTGAACCAATGGTTCGCGCGACTGAGCCTGCGCTCACGCATCGCGGGCACGATGCTCGCGCTCGTCGCGATCGCAGGCATCGTGCTGGCAGCATGGGCGGTGCTGGCTGATGAGCGACTGAAACGCAACATCACCTACGACCTGCTATCCGAAGAGCTCACGCACTATGAACAGCGGATGCGCGTCGACCGAGGTGCCGAACCGCTGCGGTCCGCGCGACTCAGCATCTATCGCTCCAGTGATTTCGCCGAGTTGCCACGTCACATCGCAACGCTGAAGCCCGGCATCATGCACCGCGTGCGCTCCAACGGCCGGCTGCTCGACGTGCTGGTTCGCGACGGCGATTTCGGCCGCTTGTACATCACCTACGACGTCACCACCCACGCGCGCCAGGAGCTGATCGCGGTACTGATCCTGGCGCTCGGCGTGGTCGCCATCGTCTTGGTCGCCGGCTGGGCCGCCTTTGGCATCTCCAGCCGGTTGGTCGAGCCGGTCAATGCGCTGGCCGAGCGCCTGACCCAGATCGACCCCGGCGAGCGGCACGTGCGCATGGGCGCACGATTCGCCGGCAACGAGTTGGAACCGATCGCGCGCTCGATCGACACCTATATGGAACGGCTCGACGGTTTCGTGGAGCGCGAGCAATCGTTCACCTCGACCGCCAGTCACGAGTTGCGTACGCCGCTCGCCGTCATCCGCGGCGCGGTGGAGTTGCTGCAGGCGCAGCTGGCAGATCGACCCGCCACCGCCAATGCGCTGGCCCGCATCCAACGTGCGGTGCGTGAAATGACCGAATTCACTGACGCGCTGCTGATGCTTTCGCGCGAAGAGCGCGCCACGACTCAGGCCAAAGCGGGATGCGAGGTGCAGCAGTTGCTGATCCGGGTGGCCGAGGATCTGCGCAGCGTCGTGCCCGGCAAGCGCATCACGCTGCAGCTGGAAGACAAGGAAGCGCTGCGGGTAGCCGCGCCGGAAAGCATGGTCGCCATGCTCATCGGCAACATCGTGCGTAATGCCTTGCAGCACGGCACCGCCGACGAAGTCGTCTGCCGGTTGCACGAGCGCGAGCTGAGCGTCAGCAACGCCGGCGCACTGCCGGATGCGGACCTGGCGCAGGCGCCGGCCCGCGGTTTCACCACCCATCCGGGCGGCCACGGCATGGGCCTGTACCTGGTGCGCCGGATCTGCGAGCGCTATCACTGGGCCATCCGCCTGGAAAATACGCCCGAAGGCGTGCTGGCCCGGGTGGGATTTTAGAGGCCGGCTCTCTCAGGGATTGGACTACGAAGACGCCGAGGCGCGTTGCATGGAAATGTCGCTTCGAGCGCTGCCAGCGTCTGCCCGCGCATTCGGCGGATCTTTGCCATCCGGCTCGGGCCACCCTCGCTGTGGTAGCATTCCGCGCTTCGAAATTCCCCTACGCTCAATACCGGAGTTCCGTCGATGTCGACAGCGCTCAAGCTCAACGTGCCCGCCCAGGGTCAGAAAATCACCATCAGCAACGGCAAGCTGAACGTTCCCGATCAGCCCATCGTTCCGTTCATCGAAGGCGACGGCACTGGTCCGGACATCTGGCGCGCTTCGGTTCGCGTGCTCGACGCCGCGGTCGAGAAGGCCTACGGCGGCAAGCGCAAGATCCACTGGATGGAGGTGTACGCCGGCCAGAAGTCGAACGACCTGTTCAACACCTGGCTGCCGGACGAGACCGTGCAGGCCTGCCGCGACTACCTGGTATCGATCAAGGGCCCGCTGACCACGCCGATCGGCGGCGGCATCCGCTCGCTGAACGTGGCGCTGCGCCAGATGCTGGACCTGTACGTGTGCCTGCGCCCGGTGCGCTGGTTCAAGGGCGTGCCTTCGCCGGTGCGCAACCCGGGCAAGGTCGACATGGTGATCTTCCGCGAGAACACCGAAGACATCTACGCCGGCATCGAGTTCGAAGCCGGCACGGACGACAACAAGAAGTTCCTGGAGCAGTTCAAGGCGACCTTCCCCAAGCAGTTCGCCAAGATCCGCTTCCCGAACAGCTCGGGCATCGGCATCAAGGCCGTGTCGCAGGAAGGCACCGAGCGGCTGTTCCGCGCCGCGATCGAGTACGCCATCGCCAACCAGCGCAAGAGCGTCACGATCGTGCACAAGGGCAACATCATGAAGTTCACGGAAGGCGCCTTCCGTAACTGGGCCTACGCGCTGGCCGAGAAGGAATTCGCCGCCCAGACCTACACCTGGGACCAGTGGGAGCGCACCAAGGCCGCCCAGGGCGAGAAGGCTGCCAACGAGGAGCAGGATGCAGCGAAGAAGGCCGGCAAGGTCATCATCAAGGACGCGATCGCCGACATCACGCTGCAGCAGGTGCTGACGCGTCCCGAAGAGTTCGACGTGATCGCCACCATGAACCTGAACGGCGACTACCTGTCGGACGCGCTGGCCGCGCAGGTCGGCGGCATCGGCATCGCGCCGGGCGGCAACGTCAACTACGTCACCGGCCATGCGGTGTTCGAAGCCACGCACGGCACGGCGCCGAAGTACGCCAACCTGGACAAGGTGAACCCGGGTTCGGTCATCCTCTCCGGCGAGATGATGCTGCGTTACATGGGCTGGACCGAGGCGGCCGACGCCATCATCAGCGCCATGGACAAGACCATCGCCCAGAAGACCGTCACGTACGACTTCGCCCGTCTCATGGAAGGCGCGAAGGAAGTGAAGTGCAGCGAATTCGGCGATGCGCTGATCCGCAACCTGTAAGCGGATCGTCGCGGTCCACGGTCCTTCGGGACCCCAAGATTCGGGGCGCGCAAGCGCCCCGAATCGTTTGCGGATTGGCTATCCTTGCGTGCGAGGTGACCCAAATGCCCATGATTGCCGCATTGCCTTCCAATCCGCGCACCGACACCGGCCTCAAGGCCTGAGCGGCGCCTGCATGTCCGCCGCCAAATCCGCACTCTCCCGCGACGACCTGGTAGAAGAATGCGCCGCCACGCTGGTCGAGGCGTTCGCCAACTACAACGCGGAATTCCGTAGCGTCACTCGTCGCGCACCGCGCAGATTCGAGGAGCGCGACTGGCGCGGCAGCCAGCGCGATGCGGTCGAGCGCATCGAGCTCTACGACCGATACATCGACAAAACCATCGCGCGGATGCGCCAGCACCTGGGCGATGACGTCACCGAAAGAGCCCTGTGGAGCAGCATCAAGCGCCGCTTCACCGAGCTGATCGAGGCGTTCCCCGACCGCGAGTTCGACAAGACCTTCTTCAACTCGGTCACCCGCAAGACTTTCGGCACTGTGGGCGTGGACGCGGCGGTGGAATTCGTGGCGCTGGACCTGGACCCGATCGGCGAGATCCGCTCGCAGATCGAGACCAACGTCTACTACAATCGCGGCTCGCTGGAACTGCTGTTCGAGGAAGTGCTGACGGATTTCCGCTTCCGCACGCCGTACCTGGATTTCGACCGCAGTGTGCGCATCATCACCAACGAAGTGCGCACGCACCTGGAAGCGGATGCGGACGCCTCCAGACCGCCGCTGGAAGTCGAGAAGATCGAGTTCATCCGCGTGCTGTTCTACCAAATGACGCGCGCCTACCTGGTCGGACGCATCAGCGGCAAGGGCTGGAAACTCCCCTTCGTGCTGGCGTTCAAGAACACCGAAAGCGGCGTGCTGGTCGATGCGGTGATGATCGACGAGGCCAGCGCCAGCATCCTGTTCAGCTTCACGCGCTCCTACTTCCATGCCGACCTGCCGCACGTCGGACAGGCGGTGGTGTTCCTGAAAAACATCCTGCCGCGCAAACCGGTGAGCGAGCTGTACACCGTGCTGGGCCGCGCCAAGCAGGGCAAGACCGAACGCTACCGCGAACTGTTCCGGCACTTGCAGCAAAGCTCCGACAGGTTCGTGCACGCGCCCGGCGACCGCGGGCTGGTGATGATCTGCTTCACCCTGCCGTCCTTCGACGTGGTGTTCAAGATCATTCGCGATCGCTTCGCCTACCCCAAGAACGTCCTGCGCGAAGAGGTGCTGAAGAAATACGAGCTGGTCTTCAAGCACGACCGCGCCGGCCGACTGGTCGATGCGCAGGAGTTCAAGCGGCTGAAATTCCCGCGCGCGCGCTTCTCGGAAGAACTCATCGAGGAGCTGCAGAACGAGGCCGCGAACACCGCCCATGTCGGCGACGACGAGATCGTCGTCGATCACGTGTACATCGAACGGCGCATGACGCCGCTGAACCTGCACATCCGCAGCGCTTCGCGCGAGGAAGCCGAGGAGGCCGTGCTGGACTACGGTCAGTGCATCCGCGATCTGGCGGTGACCAATATTTTTGCCGGCGATCTGCTGCTGAAGAACTTCGGCGTGACCCGTCATGGCCGCGTGATCTTCTACGACTACGACGAGCTGTGCGCCGTTACGGACTGCCGCTTCCGCGACGTACCGCAGGCGCGCAACGACGAGGATGAAATGCGCGCCGAGGCGTGGTTCCACGTCAACGAGAATGACGTATTCCCGGAGACGTTCATGCAGTTCCTGGGCTTCGACGAACACCTGAAGGACGTGTTCCTGCAGGTGCACGGCGAGATCCTCACGGCGAGCTGGTGGCGCGGCATCCAGCAGCGAATACGGGAAGGCGACGTGCTGGAAGTGCTGCCCTATCACCGACACCGGGTGCGGGTGTTCGGCAGCGCTTGAGGGAAGACGCACCACACAATCCAATGCAACGCGCACTCATCGTTCTCGGTGCCGTCACCGTTCTGATCGGCGTCGCCTGGCCGTGGTTGTCGAAGCTGCCGCTCGGCCGGCTGCCGGGCGACATCGTGGTCGACCGCCCCGGCTTCAGGTTCTTCATGCCCATCACCACCATGATCATCGTGAGCCTGGTGGTGTCGCTCGTCCTGTGGCTGCTGCGCAAATAGAGGCCTGATCTACGCGCCCTTCGTCGCGGCCTGCCGCAACGCCTGCTCCAGATCCGCGATCAGATCCGACGCGTCTTCAATACCGATCGACAAACGCACGGTCGAGTCGGTCACGCCCGCCCAGCCGCGCTCCTGCTCGTTGAGATCGCGCGGACGCATCAGCTCGCCCGGCTGCACCAGGGACTCGGTCGAACCCAGGCTGGCGGAGATGGCAAACAGCTTCAGCGCCTCTGAAAAACGCCGTGCATGACTTGCGTCACCGCGCAGTCGAATGCTGACCACCGTGCCGAAATCGTGCATCTGCGAACGCGTCAGTTCATGTTGCGGATGCGAGACCAGCCCCGGGTGACTCACTGCCGCAACGCCGGCATGCGACTCCAGAAATTGGGCAACCTGCACTGCGTTCTCGCATTGGCGCTGGTAGCGCAGCGGGTAAGTCTTCAAGCCACGCTGGATCAGGAAGGCGGCGTGCGGATCGAGTGTCGCGCCGATCATGATGTGATCCGCTTTCATCGCGTTCACCAGCTCCTGGCTGGCGATGATCGCGCCGCCCATGACGTCGCCATGTCCCGAGGCGTACTTGGTCAGACTATGAGCGAAGAGATCGATGTCGAACTGACCGTGGTTGTGGAAACCGGCGAACGTGTTGTCCAGCAGGGTCAAGGCGCCATGAGCGCGCGCCGCCTTGGTAATCCGCGTGATGTCGGCGACCTTCAGCACCGGGTTGGTCGGCGTCTCGAAGACCACCAGCCGCGTCGGTGTGGCCGCCAGGGTCTTCTCTATACTTTCGGTGTCTTCGATGGACAGCATCGTGTGGCGCACGCCGTAGCGAGACAGCAGGCGCCGCACCAGATACCGCGTCGGCTGATACATCTCTGCAAACAGGATCACGTGATCGCCCTGCCGACACAGCGACAGCAGCGGCACGCTGAGCGCGGCGATGCCCGACCCCATCAGCAGGCAAGCCTCCCTGCCCTGCAACTCGGCCAGCGTCAGCTCCAGCTGCCGCAGCGTCGGGTTGGAAACCCGGGAATACTGGAATCCGTCGCGTTCGCCGCGTGACTGGCGTTGCGCCTGCTCGACGTCATCGAACGTGAACTTCACCGACTGATAGATCGGCGCGACCAGCGGCCGGTTGTCCTGCGCCAGCTTGACCGCCGGCGGATGATTGACTCGAGTAGGCGATTTCATGAAGGGCAGAATTAGCCCGCTGCCGGCAGGCGTCAAGTGCGAGGCGCGCAACCGCCCTGTCCTTATAGAATGACGACATGCCCGCCTTTGCACTCGTTCCGCATCCTTCGACCCCTTGCTCATGGGTGCGCCGCTTCACGGTGGACGTGCAACGCCTGCCCGCCGGTGCGATGCATCTCACGTACCACGTCGAAGGCGACATCGCCCAGCTCCAGTTGCCCCAGCAGAAACCGCCGGCACGCACCGACGGGCTATGGCGCGACACTTGCTTCGAAGCCTTCCTGCGCGCGCCCGGCTTGTCCGCCTACGATGAATTCAACTTCTCGCCTTCGGGCGAATGGGCCGCCTATCGCTTCGATCACTATCGCAGCGGCATGGTCGAGCTCGAACTCGCCGGCCCGCCCGCCATCGCCTGTCATCGGCACGCACGGCAGCTCATCGTCGAAGCCGGAATCGGCGCCTCGGATGCCGCACCGCAGGATCTGCTGCTGGCGCTGAGCGCAGTGCTCAAGGACCAGCAAGGCGCGGCCTCTTACTGGGCGCTGCTGCACCCGGCCGCCAAGCCGGATTTCCACGACGCCGCCGGCTTCGCCGCCACGCTCGCCTGACGGGCGCATTGCCGCTGGATACGCCTCGCCTGTAGTCTTCGGGCCGTTTCCCGCGGAGATCCTCATGCTCTTTGGCATCGACCGACTGCTCGCCGAACCGCAACTGCGCGAGCCTTTGAAGGGCCGCCGCATCGCATTGCTGGCGCATCCCGCGTCCGTCACCAAGGACCTGACGCATTCGCTCGACGCGCTGGCCGCGATCAAGGACCTGAACCTCACCGCCGCCTTCGGCCCGCAGCACGGCTTGCGCGGCGACAAGCAGGACAACATGGTCGAGTCGCCGACCTTCAACGATCCAGTGCACGGCATCCCGATCTTCAGCCTGTACGGCGAAGTGCGCCGGCCCACGGCGGCCATGATGGATACGTTCGACGTGCTGCTGGTCGACCTGCAGGACCTGGGCTGTCGCATCTACACCTTCATCACCACGCTGCGTTACGTACTGGAAGCCGCCGCGGCACACGGTAAATCGGTATGGATCCTGGATCGCCCGAACCCCGCCGGCCGGCCGATCGAAGGATTGAGCCTGCGCCCGGGCTGGGAGAGTTTCGTCGGCGCCGGCGCCATGCCGATGCGTCACGGATTGACCCTGGGCGAGCTGGCGCAATGGTTCGTCGCCACGCTGCAGCTGCAGGTCGATTACAAGGTCATCACCCTGCGCGAATGGCATTCCACCACCGGCCCTGGCTACGGCTGGCCGCTCGGCGAGCGCACCTGGATCAACCCGAGCCCGAACGCACCGAATCTGTGGATGGCGCGCTGCTACGCCGGAACGGTGATGCTCGAAGGCACGACGCTGTCCGAAGGCCGCGGCACCACTCGCCCGCTGGAACTGTTCGGCGCGCCGGACCTCGACGCGCACACGCTGCTGAAAGAAATGAATTCACTCGCCCCGCACTGGCTGCAAGGCTGCCGGTTGCGCCCCTGCTGGTTCGAACCGACTTTCCACAAGCACGTCGGCAAGCTCTGCGGCGGCGTGCAGATTCACGTCGAGGACAATTCCTATAGTCACGACGCATTCCGTCCGTGGCGATTGCAAACGCTCGCCTTCAAGGCACTGCGACGGCTACGGCCCGACTACGAGCTGTGGCGCGATTTCCCCTACGAGTACGAGAAGGACCGGCTGGCCATCGACGTCATCAACGGCAGCGAGCTGCTGCGGCAATGGGTCGACGACAGCGAAGCGACGCCGGCGGATCTGGATGCGATGACGAAGCCGGATGAGGAAGCGTGGATCGAGGAACGCGCGGGGTTCTTGCTGTACAGCTAATCGAGGAGCCTGCCTCGCGATGCGATGACATCGAGCATAAGCCGGCGCAACACACCCCTCCTTCTGCAGGCGATGTGACGGGCGATCAGGTCGTCACTCGAGCATCATGCATTGTGAAACGAAAAGCGCCACATCATTGCGATAACGAACCCCAAGAATGAGCAGATCATATAGATCCATGCACGATTTCTTCTTCGATTAAGATCTACGGCACTAAAAGAGGTCTCCGGATCTTTGGTGGCTCGCTGCTTCCCGAAAACCAAATTGAGCAATAGCAGAATAACGAATACACCAACGGGAACGGCTCGCGCCGAAAATAGCAATTCCTCAAGAACTGAAACTCCAAGAAATTTCAGTAGCGCAGCTAGCGTGAGCAAATTGAACGATAGAAACATTGCCATCGCAAATGAAGTCATCAAGTAGCGCTGATGCTCACGTGGATACCACTTCTTGTACCAGAGCAGCATCGAGTCGTAGATAATTCCATACATTCTAGATCTCACTTCATTCGCTACTCTTTGCATACTGGTAGCTTGTCAAGCACCGACCCTCGATCAGCCACAGCTCAAATTCTCCTAACGCACGTGTCACTCCGTAGCCCGATGTGTCCGCTGTTCGTACTGATCTGGATTACTTCAGGCTTGCGATCGGATCAAAGCCAGAATTGGCGATGATTGAAGTACGTGCAAGTACTCGGACAACTCTGCCGATCTGTGTGAGGGAAATGTGAGCGAATCGTGTCAGGGCCGCACGGCTGCAGGCCCAGCAGCCGTGTTACGACATCTGGATCGCGGATGCGAGCGACAGCGATCGCTATGGACTGACTAGTGCAGGGCCGCAGATTTGCAGATCTGCGGGCTCTGGTGCTGAAGATATCTGCCAAAGCGTCGGAGCTTACGACTCCGTCGCCGCCTTCCCCGCCGGCTGATGCGAGCGCAGCGGCAGCTCCGGAATGAACATGATGATGAGCACGCCGAGCGCGACGATCCACAGCGCGCGGCTCAGCATCTGCGCGATGGAAGCAGCGAACGCGACTTTCATGCCGCTGCGAGTCTCGCTCACGAGTTGCGCGGCATACTCGGTCATGGCGGTACGAACCGACTGCAACGACTGCTGAGTCGCGGTGGTCACCAGCGAACTCTCCTGTGCCAGGATCGAATCCCGAAACAGTCGCGCAACGCCGTCGGTCAGTTCCGCATCGTGTAGCGCCCGCTGGGGAACGTTGGCGATCTGTTCCTTGAGAGGTTCGGGTAGCGCCGGATCCTGCAGCAGCCGTTCGCGCCCATCCTCACCTTTGCGCAGCCCGGCCTCGACTTCGTTCGCCTGCTGCGTCAACTCACGATGCACGCGTGCTTGCACACCACCGTCGCGCAACGCTGCCTTCATCTCTTCCGGGATCCGCGGATCGGCGAGGATTTCGGCAACGGCCGATGAGTCATCGTGATAAGCGCGCTCGATCACCTTGTAGCGCGCATCGAGCACTTGCTGCACGTCCGCCTGGATGCGGCCGGCGTCCATCGCCTGGCTCTGTACGTAGCCGAGATCGATACGGTGTTCGGCCGCCCCCGGCAGCAGCGGCAGGTGCTTGGGCAGCTCCGCCGTCAGGCTGTGGGTCAGGAAGGTGCCGAAGATCGCCACGCCGACCGTGGCGCCGATCTGGCGGCTGAACTGGCTCATGCTGGTGGCGGTGCCCAGCTCCGACACCGGCACCGAGTTCTGGATCACCAGGCTGAACAGATTCTGTGCCGGCCCCAGGCCGATGCCGGTGATGGCCAGGCGCCACGCCAGGTCGCCGCTCGAAGTGTGCGGCCCGATGCCGGTCAGCGCCAGCACGCCGATCACCAGCAGGATGCCGCCGCCGACCATGAAGATTTTGTAACGTCCGGTGCGTGTGACCAATCTGCCGCACAGCGTGCTGCTGACGATCACCCCGGCCGTCATCCACAGCAGCCCGACGCCGCTTTGCGTGGCGTTGATTCCCTGCACCACCTGCATGTACAGCGGCATGAACATGACCACGCCGAGGAAGGCCATGTTCACCACGAACGAGGCCAGCACCGAGATCCGGAAGGTCTTGATGCCGAACAGGCGCAACGGCAGGATCGCGTACGTCGTGCGGCGCTCGGACCACAGGAAGGCCACGAACGACACCACTGCTAGCGCGAACATCCCGAGGATGCGCGGCGAATCCCATGGATAGGAAGTGCCGCCCAGCGACAGCGCCAGCAGCAGCGGCGTCACACAAAGCACCAGCAGCGCCGCGCCCAGGTAGTCGATGGAGCCGCTGCCGTAATGCGGCAGCTTGGGCATCCGGTAGACGATCATGAACAGCGCCACTAGGCCCAGCGGCAGATTGACGTAGAACACCCAGCGCCAGCCGGCCACCTCGTAGCCCAGCAGCGTGACCGTGCCGTGGTCGGTGAAGAAGCCGCCGACGAAGGGGCCGATCACGGTGGCCAGGCCGAACACCGAGCCGAACAGGCCGAAGAACTTGCCGCGTTCCCGCGGCGGAAACAGGTCTGCGATGGTAGCGAACACGCTGGTCATCAGCGCACCGCCGCCCAGCCCCTGAATGGCGCGGAACACCACCAGCTGCATCATGCCGCTGCCGAGCACGGGCAGATCGCCGAACTCGCCCGCCAGGCCGCACAGAGCCGACCCTGCAAGGAACACCAGCACGCCGATGACGAGCACCGGCTTGCGGCCATAGATGTCGCTCAGCCGGCCGTAGATGGGGACGGCGACCGTCGATGTGAGCATGTAGGCGGTCGTGACCCACGCGTACATGCTCAAGCCGTGCAGTTGCTCGATGATGCGCGGCATCGCGGTCGAGACGATGGTCTGATCCAGCGCGCCCAGCAGCAGCACCACGGCCAACGCCCACAATGTCAGCCGCCTCTCGGCGGCGGTGACGGTCACTTCGCTCAAACAAGGTCCTCGAGACTGCGTTGTGGCAGTGCAGCGGTAATCGCTGGCAACGTATGCTGGCTTGGAGCTGCTGGCGCCGTGCGCCCGCTGGACTGGCCCGAGGGGCCGACTTGTTGAGGTGCTTTCCGACTGGAGGCGCCGCAGATCCGGCGGGCAAGATAACCGAAAGCCTGCCGCTGCGCGACTGCGGCGCAGCATCCACGCGAAAATCAGCGCACCGCCGCTTGACGCGAGATACGAGGCTCAGGAGTTGTCGGGTGGGAGCGCCTGGATCAGCGGAGCATTCGGATCCTGCGCCAGATCGAGCTCGGGACAATCCAGGTCCCGTCGATCGCCGCTGGATCGCGACGCCTCATCCGCGAACGCCAGCGCCCGATCGGCCAGTGCCTGCATCGCCACCTCGAAGCATTCCGGCTGGTCGCTGTTCAATCCCAGATCACCGCCAAGCTCGCGGAACATCAGCAGTGCAGCGGGATGACTGCGTTCGCCAAGATGCGAGTACAGCGCATTGGCGGCAGCCACCGGGACTGCTTCGTCGAGCGCTCCCTGAACGATCACGACCGGCGCCCGGGCTCGCATGGCGGGTTCCACCGAAGCACCGCCGCCAATGAGAACCAGTGTCGCCGTTCGTCGATCCTTGTCCGCCAGACCGATCGCAGGCGCGGTACCGGCGCCGACACCCAGATAGATTGTCGGAACCGCTGCAAGACCCTCACGCTTGCGAACGGCGGCGATGACCTCGCCTGCCGTGCGCTGCCAATCTCGCGAAGACAGGCTCGCTTGAAACTGTGGCTCGCAATCAGCGCGCTCGACCACGGAGTCCGCAGATGTCGCACGCCGCATGACGGGTCGCTCGAACTGCAGGAATGCCGAGTCTTTCGCAAACTGCTCCCACAGCACGCCACCCGTGCTGATAGTGGCTTGCTGCGCAGCCGGGCCGTCAGGCAGCTGACACAACGGCGTCTGCAGCACCACGACCAGATGTCGCGGCTCGACCTGTGGCCGCGAGAAGTAGCCGGTGACGACGCCCACCGTCGAAGTGCGAACTGCCAGCTTCTGGAACGGCCAGAGCGAAGTTTCGCCAACGACCACGCCGCGCGCTGCGCAACCCGACAACAACACGCCGACGACCACGACGATCGAGGAAGTCCGAATCATTGCGATGTGCCCACTCAATCCTCGAGTTTGAACGTCACCGCAAAGCGGCCCCACATCGGTGCCGGCTTGCCATCGATGGTGCCGGCATCCAGACGCCAGGTGCGGGCAGTCGTGGCCGCCGCGTCGTCCAGCACCGCGAAGCCGCTCGATTCCTTGATCTTCACGTCGTCGACGCTGCCGTCTTCGAGGACATGCAGACGCATGACGACCGTGCCCGCCTGCCCCTGACGTCTTGCATCGGAGGGATAACGGGGCGCAGCCAGCGGAATCTGCTTGTTGCTCGTCGGGAGCACTACATTCTCAGGTGTCGGCGTTTCGGTGGACGTGTCGGTCGCTGCACCGTGCGCCGGCGCAGATGCCGCGCTTTCCCTGGGGCCACTCTTGTCCGACGAGCAGCCAGCAACAATCCAGATCAGCGGCAGCAGCGCACTGGCCAGTCCGAACGCTTTCAGGCGCCCAATCTTCTGCGGCAGATCGCTGCTTTCAAGAATCCGCTCCACGCGAGCGGACACGGTGGCCCGTCGCGCCATCGCGAAAGCACCGGGGAGGCGATCCGCGGGCGAGCGCGAGAAATCCACCAGCATCTGTGCGTACGCCACCCGGTCGCCCACCCGTCCGATCGCGGCATCGTCACTCAATTGCTCGCCGAGCATCGCGAGCCGCTGCGGCAGCCACCAGGCGAGCGGATTGAACCAGAAGACGGCGCGATACAGATGGGCCAGCAGTCGCACCTGGAAGTCGCGATTTCTCATGTGCTCGCATTCATGCGTCAACACCGCCGTGCGCCGCACGTCGCTCCAGGCGACATGATTCACCGGCAGCAGAATGCTGGAAGCAAACGTGGCCGGCGCATGCACTTCCTCGCTGACGCGGATATCCAGCCCGCCGGTCCATTCCGCCGTGACGGGTTGTGCCCGCCTGCACGTACGCCAGCTACGGGCGAGCCCGAAAACAAGCCGCGCCAGAAGCAGCCCGGCGACTGCGAAGTAACCCAGAAGAACGATCGCGGTCCAATCGGTCAGCGTCGCGGAAACGACCTCGATGGACTGGGCCGAGACAGCCCAATCGACAGCCGACGCCGGCGCTGGCACGCGCGCCCATTGCATCAGCGCAGGCATGGCGATCGAGGCCGCCAGCACGGCGATCCACACGGCACGCTGCATTTGCGGATTGCTTACCCGCAACATCTTCAACAACGACCACGCGATGGCGCCGAGCAACAGCGACCGCAGCGAAGATTCGAGCAGGATGGACAGCATCACTTCTCTCCTTTCTTGTTACGGGCCGGCGTTTTCTTCGCTGCCTTGGCCTGCTCGATGCGCTTGACCAGCTTGTCGAGCTGCGACTTGCCGAGCATTTCGGTATCCACCATCCCCACCAACACATCGTCGACCGAGCCGTCGCAGAACCAATCGACGATGCGCTTCACCGCACGCGCGGCAACGCGCTCGCGACTTTCGACGGCGCTATAGACGAACGTGCGGTTGTCGACTGTGTGAGTGACATAGCCCTTCTCCTCCAGGCGGCGCAGCACGGTGCGAATGGTCGCTTCCTTCAGTTCGCGGCCGATTCGCTCGCGCACCGCTTCGGCGGTCAACGGGCCGTGTGCCCACACCAGCCGCATCACTTCGTGCTCCAGCTCGCCCAGGTCGGTCTTGGTGTGCTTCATGAATGTTACCTGCCGTAATGTTACCGACCGTAACATACGGTCCCGAACGACCGCAAGCGAGGCCGGCCTGGCTACAATGCCGCGCATTCAGTGCGGCAAAGGGGGAGCCGAATGAACGTCAACGACGAATTTGCGCGGGCGCGCCAGTTCCTGCTGCAACACCGCACGGATTACCAGCGGGCCTACCGCGACTTCGCCTGGCCGAAGCTGCCCACCTTCAACTGGGCGCTCGACTGGTTCGACGTGTTCGCCGCCGGCAATGAACGTCCGGCCCTGCGAATCGTCGCCGACGACTTGCAGGTGACCGAACGCTCGTTCGCCGACCTGTCCGCCAGCTCCAACCGCGTCGCCAACGCATTGCGCGCCTGGGGCGTGCGGCGCGGCGATCGAATTCTGGTGATGCTGGGCAACGAGCTGGAGCTGTGGGAAACGATGCTCGCCGCCATCAAGCTCGGCGCAGTGATCATTCCCTGCACCACCCAGCTGACCCGGCCGGATCTCGAGGAGCGAATCGCGCGCGGCAATGTAAAGCACATCGTGGTCGGCGCAGCCAACGTCGACCGGTTCGCGGACATCTCAGGAGACATGACGCGTATCGTCGTTGGTGCACCGCAAGCAGGCTTCAAACAATTCGAGCAGGCTTACGCAAGTCCGGCGCAGTTCGTGCCGGATGGTGAAACGCTCGCGACCGATCCGCTGCTGCTGTACTTCACCTCGGGCACCACCGCGAAGCCCAAGCTGGTGCTGCACACGCATGAAAGCTATCCGGTCGGCCATCTCTCGACCATGTACTGGATCGGCATCCAGCCCGGCGACGTGCACTTCAACATCAGCTCGCCGGGCTGGGCGAAGCACGCGTGGAGTTGTTTCTTCGCGCCGTGGAACGCCGGCGCTACGGTGCTGACATTCGACTACAAACGCTTCGACGCGCAGCGCACGCTCGATGTCATCCGCAATCACCAGGTATCGACGCTGTGTGCGCCGCCGACCGTGTGGCGGATGATGATCCTCGCGGATCTGGGAACGAAACCGGCGGCGCTGCGCGAGCTCGCCAGTGCTGGCGAGCCGCTCAACCCCGAGGTCATCGAGCGCGTGCAGGATGCCTGGGGCATCACGATTCGCGACGGTTTCGGCCAGACGGAAACGACGGCGCAGATCGGCAATCCGCCGGGACAGCCGGTCACGCCGGGCTCGATGGGTCGGCCGCTGCCGGGCTATGAAGTGGCATTGCTGGATTCATCCGGGCACGACGTCGATGAAGGCGAGATTGCGCTGCGCACCACGCGGCGACCAACTGGTCTGATGGTCGGCTATCTCGACGATCCGCAACGCACCGCGCAAGCGATGGCGGGCGGGTACTACCGCACCGGCGACGAAGCCATCCGCACTGCCGACGGCTCGTTCACGTACCTGGCGCGCGGCGACGATCTGTTCAAGAGCTCGGACTACCGCATCAGCCCGTTCGAGCTGGAGAGCGCACTGCTGGAGCATCCTTGCGTGGCCGAAGCTGCCATCGTGCCGAGCCCGGATCCGGTGCGGCTGTCGGTGCCGAAAGCGTTCATCGTGCTCAAGCCGGGATTCTCCCCTTCGGACGATCTCGCGCGCGCCCTGTTCGACTTCTCCCGTTCGCGACTGGCAGCGTACAAGCGGATACGGCGCATCGAGTTCTGCGATCTGCCGAAAACCATTTCCGGCAAGATCCGTCGCGTCGAGCTGCGCTCGATGGAACGCGCGCGGCGTACAGACAATGTCCGCGGTGAGTTCGAGTTCTTCATCGAGGACTTCACCGCTGTCGACTAAGATCGCCGAATAGCATGTCTGCGCGTCATCTGTTCGCGGATGAACGCGCATTGCCGGAGCTCATCTCGCGGCAAGCACGCGCTACTCCCTCGCGGAGGATAGCCGCAAGTCGTAACGTGCCCGGGCCCGCCGCATCCGGGTCAGTGAAGATCAGGTACACCTGCAGACTCCTCTCGCTACCGCCGCGCAGTGGCAGCGGCTTGAGGATGCCCTGCGCCAGCTCGGTGCGGATTTTCTCTTCCGGGAACCATGCGAAACCGTAGCCACGGCAGGCAGCGCCGATCGAGGTCGTCATGTTCGTGACAGTCCAGCGCTGCTCGCCTTCCATCGTGGGCACGCTCTTCTCGCGCTGCGAACCCGAGTCACGGACGACGAGGTGACGATGCTTGCGCAGATCGCGTGCGGTGATGTCACGACCCAACTTGTGAAGCGCGTGATCGGGATGTGCGACCGGGATAAAAGGCGCGCGCATCAGCGGCTCTCCGCTGTAGCCCTGAGGAATGACCGGCGAAATGGCGAGATCCACCGATCCGCTCCGGATGGCCTCGTCGGTGCCACCAATCACTGTCTCCAGCAGCTCGATGTGCGTTTGCGGACTCTCCGTGCCGAAGCGATTGAGCACGTCGAGAATCAACCACGTCGGAAACACGACCTCCACCGCCAGTGAGATCTGCGCCTCCCATCCGGCCGACACTTTGCGCGCGGCCCGCTCCAATCCGCCTGCGTCTTCGAGCAGCGTGTGCGCACGGCGGTAGAGCATCTGCCCCGTCGACGTGAGTACGGCCTTGCGTCCCTGGATCTCGAAAGCACGCACGGCCAACAGTTCCTCGAGCTTCTGCACAGCGTAAGTCACCGAGGACTGGCTTTTGTGCAGCACTGCGGCCGCCTGCGCGTAACCGCCGGCGTCCACCACCGCGACCAGGCAGCGCCATTGTTCGAGCGTGATGCGGGGAATATTCCCTAGCAGATCAGTCACTTTCATTCCCACCCCCGAACAAATATCTAATTAATCGATTGATTTAAGCGGATTATTGATCTTTTTTATCTACTCATTCAATCATTTAATACGGACACCGATTCACCGCATGGCAAAGAGGTTTCCGATGAAAACGCTGCTCAAGGTCCAGGCCGCCCTGTTCGGCACGCAGGGTCATTCCACCCAACTCGCGGATCAGTTCGCGGCCAACTGGCTGGCGGCCAATCCGGGCGGCCGCGTGATTACGCGTGATCTGGCTACGGACCCGATACCGCATCTGACCGCGGAGCGTTTCCAGTCACTGCTCGCCAAGCCGGAGGAGCGCACGCCCGACCAGAAGACGGTGAGCGATTTCTCGGATGAGCTGATCGACGAGCTGAAGAACGCCGACGTGATCGTGTTCGCGGTGCCGATGTACAACTTCAGCGTGCCTTCGACGCTGCGCACCTACTTCGATCACATCGCGCGCTCCGGCGTGACGTTCCGCTATACGGCGGAAGGCCCGGAGGGCCTGATCAAGGGCAAGAAGACGTACGTGTTCATCGCGCGCGGCGGCTTCTATCCCGAAGGCGTCGACACCCAGACGCCGTATCTGCGCCAATTCCTGGGCTTCATCGGACTGACGGACGTGCAGTTCGTGCACGCCGAAGGTCTGGCCATCAACGAGGAAACACGCACCAAGAGCCTGACGGGTGCACGGAATGCGATTGCGCGGATATTCGAGCCGGCTACGGAAGCGATCGCAGCGTAACGTAGCGTCATACCGCGCGTCAGGGCTGTCATGCGAACGGCATGCAGTCCTGACGGAGCGAATCACTCGTTGCGGTGAAATTCAGAAGCACGACCGTGGCGCGGCAAGCGAACAGCTTGCCGCGCCAGCCATCGAGAAGGCCTGCCTCTGCAAATCGGAAGGCAGCGTGAGCGACGCATGTCAGCGGCTGGTGGAAGCGGCCGTCTGCCCGAACAGGATCTTCCTCTCCTCGTCCGTCATCGCCTGCTTCGGTGCATACGTCTCGGGCGCCGATTCATAGGCGCGCACCGTGGCAGGCCGGGCTGCGACCGTCTGGAACCAGCGCTTCAGATGCGGGAAGTCGTCGAGATTCTGCTGGTGCGATTCATGCGGCACGATCCACGGATAACTGGCGATATCGGCGATGGAATAAGCCGCGCCGGCCACGAACTCGCGGTCCGCCAGGCGCTTGTCGAGCACGCCGTACAGACGGTTGGTCTCGCGGTTGTAGCGGTCGATGGCGTACGGCACCTTTTCCGGCGCATAGACGTTGAAGTGCCCGTTCTGGCCGGCCATCGGTCCCAGGCCCGCCACCTGCCAGAACAGCCACTGCAGCACCTCGGCACGGCCGCGCACGTCGGACGGAATCAGCTGACCGGTCTTTTCCGCCAGGTACAGCAGAATGGCGCCGGACTCGAACAGCGACAACGGCCCGCCGCCGTCACTTGGTGCGTGATCGACGATGGCGGGAATCTTGTTGTTGGGCGAGATGGCAAGGAACTCGGGCTTGAACTGTTCGCCCTTGTTCAGGGAGACCGGAATCACCCGGTACGGCAGACCGGTCTCTTCCAGAAACAGTTTCATCTTGAGCCCATTGGGCGTCGCACTGAAATACAGGTCGATCATCGCTGCTGCTCACTCCTGGGGGTCGAGGTCGCTGCCGGGCAAGGAGCCCTGGCGGATACGTCAGACCGCATGACACCTCAGGCAGACAAGTTGCGCAACCGCGTCACCAGTGAATTTCTGCTCCGGCCCGAGTGCGCGCCCCGACGCTTTGTATACGGACGCGCCGCGCGCTCCGGAAGATCCGTCCAACGCCGGCGGCGCGGCCAGATTGTGGCGAATTGAGGGATTTGCTCGGTTGAGAATTGCACAATCCGGGCTAATCTGCTGCGCTTGGCGCATATGAATCCACTGCAAGGAATCCTATGAATGCTCTCAAGCCGGCTTCGGCCTCCCTGCTGCTCCTGCTCGCCGCCTGTGCGCAAGACCCGGTGAATACGATGAATGCCACACCTCCCCCGCCGCCCGCTGCTGAAACTGCCGCACCGGCCGCGCCCGTGCGGACCAATCCGCTCATGCAGCCGAGCACGCTGCCGTACCAGCTGCCGCCGTTCGATCAGATCCAGAACGCCGACTTCGGTCCGGCGATCGAAGCGGGTATGGCCGAGCAGCGCCAGGAGATCAATGCAATCACGCGCAACCGCGCTGCCGTGACGTTCGAGAACACCATCGTCGCGATGGAGCGCTCGGGCCAGTTGCTGACGCGCGCCAGCAGCGTGTTCTACAACCTGACTTCTTCCAACACCAATCCGGAATTGGAGAAGCTGCAGGCCGAGCTGGCGCCGAAGCTGTCGGCGCACTCCGATGCGATCTATCTGAACCCCGAGCTGTTCTCCCGCGTCAATTCGCTGTACCAGCAGCGCGCTTCGCTGGGGCTGGATGCCGAGTCGCAGCGATTGCTCGAGCGCTACTACACCCTGTTCGTTCGCGCCGGCGCCAAGCTCTCCGAAGCGGACAAGGTGCGGCTGCGCCAGATGAACGAGCAACTGTCGACGCTGACCACCCAGTTCAGCCAGACGGTGCTCAAAGGCGTGAACGCCAGCGCCGTGGTGTTCGACGACGTGAAGGATCTGGACGGGCTGTCGCCGCAGCAGATCGCCACTGCCGCCGAAGCCGCCAAGGCGCGCAAACTGGAAGGCAAGTGGGTGATCGCGCTGCTCAATACCACTGGCCAGCCGTCGCTGTCGCAGCTGAAGAATCGTGCGACACGCGAGCGCATCTACAAGGCGTCGATTGCGCGCGGCTGGGGCGGTGAATTCGACACCACCGGCCTGATCACACAAATCGTCAAGCTGCGAGCGGAGCGCGCCGCCCTGCTCGGCTATCCGAACCATGCTGCTTACGTTCTCGAAGATGAGACCGCGCTGACGCCGGCGGCGGCCAACAAGATGCTCGCGCAACTCGCGCCACCCGCCGTGGCGAACGCGAAGAAGGAAGCCGCCGAGATGCAGAAGCTGATCGACAAGCAGGCCAAGGCCGCCGGCACTGCGTCGTTCCAGCTCGCTGCCTGGGACTGGGACTTCTACGCCGAGCAGGTGCGCGCGGCCAAGTACTCGTACGACGAGTCGCAGGTCCGGCCGTACTTCGAAATGGACCGCGTGCTGCGCGATGGCGTGCTGTTCGCGGCGCACGAGCTGTATGGAATCACCTTCAAGGAGCGCAAGGATCTGCCGGTCTACCAGGAAGACGTGCGCGTGTTTGAACTCTGGAATGCCGACGGCTCACCGCTCGGTCTGTTCCTTGCCGATTGGTACGCGCGTGACAACAAGCGTGGCGGCGCATGGATGAACAGCTTCGTGGACCAGTCGCGCCTGTTCGGCACGCGAGCCGTCGTCGTCAACAATCTCAACATTCCGAAACCGCCGAAAGGCGAGCCGACCCTGCTGACCTTCGACGAAGTGACCACCGCGTTCCACGAATTCGGCCATGCGCTGCACGGCCTGTTCTCCAGCGTGCAGTACCCGCAGTTCTCCGGCACCAACGTGCCGCGGGACTTCGTCGAGTTCCCGTCGCAGTACAACGAGATGTGGGCGACCGAGCCGCGCGTGCTGGCGAATTACGCCAAGCACTACGAGACCGGCGAGCCGATGCCCAAGGCGCTGATGGACAAGGTGCTGGCGGCGCGCAAGTTCAACCAGGGCTTTGCAACCACCGAGTACCTTGCGGCAGCCATGCTCGATCAGACCTGGCACCAGCTGCGCGCCGACGAGACGCCGCCCGCCAGCTCCGCGGCCAACTTCGAGACCGCCGCGCTGGTCAAGGCGGGCGTGGATTTCGCCCCGGTGCCGCCGCGCTATCGCTCGACCTACTTCTCGCACGTGTTCGCCAACCCGATCGGCTACTCGGCCGGTTACTACGCGTACATCTGGAGCGACGTGCTGGCGCGCGACACCGAGCATTGGTTCAACACCAACGGCGGGCTCAAGCGCGAGAACGGCGATGCGCTGCGGCAGAAGGTGCTGTCGAAGGGCTTCAGCGTCGATGCGCTGACCATGTTCAAGGACTTCTACGGCAAGGCGCCAGACATCGCGCCGCTCCTGGAGTCGCGCGGCCTGGTGGTCGCGGGCGGAGCCAAGTAGCACGTAGTTGCGCCGCCTCGGCCTGACTCTGGCGATCCTGGCAACGGCGGCCTGTGCGCCGTTGCCGTATCGCGAGGCGCGACCGGCCAAATCGAGCCTCGGCTGCATGCAGGCCGCGCTGCGCGAGCGCCTGCCCGAGCAGCTTCCCGACAGCCAGGCGCATTGCCTGGCCGCCGGCCTGATCGCCCGCTATTGCAGCGTGACCGAAGCGTCCATGGCCAGCGTGGGCAAGGAACTGAAAGATCTGTTCGGCCACGGCGATGCCGAATGGCGCGACCTGCAATCGGATCGCCGCGGCATCCGGTGCGCTCGCAACAGCCGCGACGATGCCGGCCTGCGGGAGTGCTGCATGAAGACGACGCCAGCCCAAACGCGGTAGGCTAACGGTCGCGCCTGAGGCAGACCGTCCTGGTGCAACCTTTGAACTTCATAGTCGCGACATTCATCCAAGGATTTCCATGCGTCACACCCTGCTCGCCCTCGCCGTGGCGGTTGCCTGCGCCGGCTGCAATTCCGCCGAAGGCCCGGCCAAGTCCCAGGCCCGCAACGGCACCCCCGTCACCGAGCAGGACAAGACGCTGTACGCGCTGGGCACCGCCATCGGCCGCAACGTCTCCTCCTTCGATCTCACCGAGGCGGAACTGGAGCAGGTGAAGGCCGGCCTTACCGACGCCGCCCTGCACAAGGAGCCGAAGATCGGCGACCCGACCGCCTATTTCCCCCAGATCCAGCAGCTGCAGGAACAGCGTCTGGCGGCAGCAGCGGAAGTCGAAAAGAAGACCGGCGATGAGTATCTCGCCAAGGCCGCTGCCGAGAAGGGCGCGCAGAAGACCGACTCGGGCCTGGTGTACTCGGTCATTACCGAAGGCACCGGTCCTTCGCCGCAGGCCACGGACGTGGTCAAGGTCCACTATCACGGCACGCTGCCGAACGGCAAAGTGTTCGACAGCTCGGTGGAACGCAACGAGCCGGCCACGTTCCCGCTCAACGGCGTGATCCCGTGCTGGACCGAAGGTGTGCAGTTGATGAAGGTCGGCGGCAAGAGCCGCCTGGTCTGTCCTTCCAGCATCGCCTACGGCGATCGCGGCGCGCCGCCGGACATCAAGCCCGGCGCCGTGCTGGTGTTCGAAGTGGAGCTGCTGGGCATCGAGAAACCGCAGAGCTAAAAGCACATTTCATTCAGGAGCCCACCGTGAAATCCGTCTCGCGCTCGAAGACTTTCGGCTGGCTGGCCGCGGCTGCGTTGTCGGCGCTGGCCTTCTCCCTGCCTGCATCCGCGCAACCCGTGGAAGGCCGCGACTACACGCGGCTGGAAACGCCGCAGACGCCGGAAACCACCGGCAAGATCGAGGTGATCGAGTTCTTCTCCTACGGCTGCCCGCACTGCTTCGACTTCAATCCGCTGGTGTCGAACTGGGCCGCGAAACTGCCGAAGAACGTGGTCTTCATTCGCGTGCCGGTAGCCTTCGGCCGCGCCGAGTGGGGCGCCCTGGCGCGCACCTACTACACGCTGCAGGCGACGGGTGACCTGGAACGGCTCGACAACGCGCTGTTCGACGCCATTCACAAGGAAAGAAAGCCGCTCTTCAACGAAGAGAATCTCGCCCAGTGGGCAGCCGACAACGGCGTGGATCGCGCCAAGTTCACGGCGGCCTACAACTCGTTCAGCGTCACCACCAAGGCCAAGCATGCCGAGCAGATGTCGCGCAGCTACAAGGTCGATGGCGTGCCCAAGCTGGTGATCGATGGCAAGTACGTGCCGCTGGGCAACACCTTCCAGGCCATGCTGGCCAACGCCGAGCAGGTGCTGGACGACGTGGTCGAGCCGGCACGCAGCGCGAAAGCGTCGAAGTAAGCATCCCAGTCGTGCGCCGCGAGCGGGGTCCACTCCGGGTCCCGCTCGTTGCCGACACTCCGCTTCTCATCATTTCCGCGCGGCTCACGCCGCAGTCGCCGCCGCGGGAACGACCGCGAGACTGTTCAAGCGACGGCGAAACTGCACCCGCACCAGCAGCCAGCTGACCACGGCCTGCAGCGTGGACACGCCCACCGACAGATACCACAAGTGCTCGATCCGAAACTGCGGGCGCGTGGACAGCCACACCGCAGGCAACGAGAACGCGATCAGGCGCACCGCCGTGCTGAGCATCGCCGGCCGTGTATCGCCCAGGCCTTGAAATAGATTCGAGCAGGTGAACACGATGCCCTGCGCGACGAAATTCCAGGAGATGATGCTCAGGAAGGTCGCCGCGATGGCGCGAACCGCGGCGTCATCGGAGAAACCGCGCACCAGCAGCTCCGGGCCGAAATGAATCAGCACGCTCAGCGTGCCCATGAGAACTGCGCTGATGAGCAGCGCCTTGCGGAAAGTCTCGCGCACGCGCTGCGGCAACTGGGCGCCGAAGTTCTGACCGACGATCGGCCCGACCGCGAACGCCACCGCCATGGCTGGCAGAAAAATCGACTGCATGACGCGCGAGCCGATACCGAAACCTGCCTGCGCCTCCGAGCCGAAACCGCGGATGCACCAGTAGATCACGCCCATGTAGACGAACATGAGCAGGAACTCGCCGCCCGCCGGCAACCCGATGGCCAGCATGCGCCGCCATGACTGCAAACGCGGCCGCCACTGTTCGGGGTGGAACGCGACGTACTTCTCCAGGCGATGGAAATAGATGCTGAGCATCGCCACTGCGGCGCCGATGGCCAGCGAGCTCGCCAGTCCCGCGCCGGCCACACCCATCGGATAGTTCGTGCCCCAGCCCGCGATCAGGATCGGCGCCAGGATCACGTTCAGCAGCACCGTGGCGATCTGCGCCACCATGGTCGGCTTCACGATCCCGGTGCCGCGCAACGCCGAGCCCATCGCCACCAGCGCGAACTGCAACGCCATGCCGGGGAGAAACCAGTAGAGGTAAGTGGAACCTGCCGCCAGCGTCGCCGCATCGGCCGCCACCGACTTCATGTAGACGGGAGTGAGCGCGATGCCGCCCACCAGCGTGATCGCCCCGCACAGCGCCGACAGCACCAGCGACTGGTTGAAGATCAGGTTCGCCTCGGGCTTGTCCTTGCGCCCCACGGCCTGCGAGATCAGCGCCACCGTGCCCACGCCCAGCACCTGCGTGAGTCCCAGCACGATGAACATGAGATTGCCGGCCGCGCTCACGCCAGCGATGGCCGTGTCGCCCAGGTGCGAGACGAAGTACAGATCCACCAGGTAGTAGAGCGTCTGGAAGATCATGCCGAATGCAATCGGCGCGGCCATGGTGAGGATGTGGCGAACCACCGGTCCCTGCGTGAGGTCCTTCAAGCTGCACCTGTTGCAACGGCGGCGCGCTCGAAGCGCGCCGCCGGACTGTCGTTTACGCCATCGCGTTACTTGATCTCGTAGACCAGGTTCACCGTGGTCAACGTATCGGTCTTCTCGAAGCCGACCGGCGGATCGGTGTTGTGCCGCACCGAGTAGCCCACCGCCAGCGCCAGCACCGAGTTCATCTTCACCTGCAGCGCCAGATCGTTCTGGAAGAAGGTATTGTCGGCGCCGGCTTCGACGATGAATTTGTCGATCAGCGAGGTGGTCTCGGTGAACTTGTGGTCGAAGTCGAGCGTGCCGCGGAACACGGCTTCGCTGTCGGTATCGCCGCGCTCGATCAGCACGCCGGTCACGTCGTCGAAGGCGTCGCGCGTTTCGAAGAACTTGTAACCCACGCCGGCGGTGCCGACGAACTTGGTGGCGTCGCTATCGATGAACTTGCGGCCCAGACCGGTCGAGACGGTGGCCTGGTATTCGAAGCCGCTGAACTCGTCATCCTCGTAGCGCGCCGCGCCGAACCAGAAAGTCTTGGGACTGAAGTTATAATCCGACTGCGTGAGCGCTTCCCAGCGCTGCGCAGTGGTGCCTTCGGAATCCGAGGCGTACAGTCCCGACAGTCCGAACTGATTCTTCCAGTTGCCGTCCTCGCGGGCCAGAGCCAACTTGGCGTTGGCGGTCTCGGTCTCGGTATTGCCGCTGGAGACGACCAGGCCGGCTTCACCTTTGCCGGTCCAGCCCTGCGCTTGGGCGCTGGCCATCGCCAGCCAGCCCGCCAGCGCGGCGCCCAGGATGAGTGAAAGCTTTCGCATGCAGAATCCTCCGAAAAAAAACGAGCCGTCGGCCATCGGTTGCCGGCGGGGCGGCACAGAATACGTGAACAATGATAGTGGCGGAACCGCAACCGAAGCCCAGACGTATGTCCAGATGGACTCACCGGCAGCAGCGTGTGGCGCAATAGAGCGAGGTGGCACGAGATCGTTTTGGGGCCGGCGGGCCGGCGATCAGGCCGCCGGCGCCGCAGCGCGCTGGCATGTCGGCGGACTGTTGCTGATGATGGTCATCGTCAGTGTCACGGTTGTCGCCGCTACGCGACAGGAACCCGCCGCCCACTCCCCGGATCGTTACAAGTTCACCAAGGACACCGTGTCCGAGATGGCTCGCCGGCTGGCGACGCAGCCGCGGCAACCGGCCAGGCTCGACAGCGGTTCGCCGCTGCGCCAGATTACATATGACCAGTACCGCGATATCCGTGTGAATCCTGAGAGCGCCATCTGGCACAACGATCAGGTGCCGGTGCACGTCGAGCTGCTGCCGGCCGGGTTCCTGTTCCAGACGCCGGTGACCGTTTCCATCGTCGAAAGCGGCGTGGCGCAGGATCTGAAAGCCACCCCGGACAGCTTCGTGCTCGGCCCGCTGGTGGCCAAGCAGCTGCAGAACCTGTCACTGCCCCTGTCCGGCTTCCGTTTGCGCTCGCATATCAACACTCGCTCGGTCTGGGACGAGTTTCTGGTGTTTCAGGGCGCGTCCTACTTTCGAGCCGTCAGCCGGGGCACCATGTACGGCCTGTCGGCGCGCGGCCTGGCGCTGAAGACGGCGCATCCCACCGGCGAGGAATTCCCCGAGTTCACGCATTTCTGGATCGAGCGTCCGGACACCAACGCCGCCGGCGTGGTGATCCATGCGCTGCTGGAGAGCGCATCGACCACGGGCGCGTATCGTTTCGCCGTAATCCCGGGCACCGAAACCATCATGGACGTGGACGTGACGCTGTTTCCGCGCGTGGCGCTGGAAAACGTCGGCATCGCACCGCTCACCTCCATGTTCTTCTTCGACGAATCCAACCGGGCGCGCATCGACGACTTCCGCGACGAAGTGCATGACTCCGACGGTCTGCAGATCGTGCTGGATTCGGGCGAGCAGATCTGGCGGCCGCTGGCCAATCCGACGCAGCTGCAGTCTTCCAGCTTCACGTCGATGGCGCCGCGCGCCTTCGGATTGGTGCAGCGCTCGCGCCGGGCCTCCGACTATCAGGACCTGGAGGCAATGTACGAGAAGCGGCCGAGCGCGTGGATCGAGCCCACCGGCGACTGGGGCGCCGGTGCGGTGCAGCTGATCGAGATTCCCAGCGACCGCGAAACCAACGACAACATCATCGCGTTCTGGCAACCGAAGGACGTCATTCCCGCCGGCAAGCCCTGGCACACTTCCTATCGCATGCACTGGACCACGGTGCCGCGAGTGCTGCCGGCGCTGGGGCGAGTGACCATGACGCGCACCGGGCCGAGCTTCGATGGCAAGCGGCGCTTGTTCACCATCGACTTCGAAGGCGCCGGACGCAGCATCGAAGGACTGCAGATCGATCTGGGCACTTCCGCCGGCAAGGTGAGCAACATGAACCTGCAGGCCAACGCCACGACGCGTGGGGTGCGCGCCAGCTTCGAGCTGGCACCCGGCGACGCCAGCCTGGCAGAGCTGCGTCTGCGCCTGCTGCGCGGCGACCGCCCAGTGACCGAAACCTGGCTCTATCGATGGACGGCCAGCTAGAAACGCGGATGCCCCCTGCTCCCCCGCCAACGGCCGGCGACCGGGAACGACGGGAGTGGCCGCACGGCGCCATGCTGCCGGAGGCGCCGCTGGACATGCCGGTGCAGGATCCGCGACGTGCGCCGACGCGCACGCATCACGAATACCAGCGCTTCTCCACCTGGATCGCCCGCACCCTTGCCGCCGGCACCACGCTCGGCATCGGCACCTATGGCGTGGTCGAAATGCTCGCCATCGTCAGCTTCGGCAACATGACGGTGCTCCAGGGCGTCATGATCTTCTTCTTCGCCGTGACGCTGCTGTGGATTGCGTTCGCCGCCGGCTCGGCCGTCTGCGGTCTGCTGACGCCGCGTCCGCGATATCGCACGGCGGCTGCGGACGGCTCGCGGACGGCACTGCTCATGCCGGTGTACAACGAGGACCCGATCCGCACCACCGCCGCGCTGCAGGCCATGGCCGAAGCGCTCGCCGGCATCGATGCCAACCGGCATTTCGAGATCGTCATCATCTCGGACACGACCAACGTCGACGTGTGGATCGCCGAGTCGCTCGCGGTGGATCGGCTGCGGCGCGCGCTGTCGGCGATCATGCCGGTGCGCTACCGGCGCCGCTGGCACAACGTCGGGCGCAAGGTCGGCAACGTCGAGGACTTCGTCAAGCGCTGGGGCGGCCACTACGACTACATGATCGTGCTGGACGCCGACAGCCTGATGAGCCCGACCACGCTGCTGGCGCTGGTCGAGCGCATGCAGGCGGATCCGCAACTCGGCATCCTGCAAACGGTGCCGACACTGATCGGGCAGGCCAGCCTGTTCGCCCGCATGCAGCAGTTCGCAAGCCGTGTCTACGGCGCTTCGATCGCGCGCGGCCTGGCCGCATGGTCCGGCGATGACGGCAACTACTGGGGACACAACGCCATCATCCGCGTGCGTGCCTTCGCGCAGACCTGCGGCCTGCCGCAACTGTCGGGCCGCAAACCTTTCGGCGGCCACGTTCTGTCGCACGATTTCATCGAGGCCGCGTTCATCCGGCGCGCCGGCTGGAAAGTGCAGCTGGCAGCAGACCTGCCCGGCTCCTGGGAGGAAGGCCCGCCCTCGCTGACCGACGTCGCCATTCGCGACCGGCGCTGGGCGCAGGGCAACCTGCAGCACATGAAGCTGCTGACCGCGGGCGGCCTGTCATGGACCAGCCGGCTGCACCTGGGCGTGGGCATCATGAGCTACCTGTCCTCGCCGCTGTGGCTGCTGCTGATCCTGATCGGCTTCGCGCTCACGCTGCAGGCCGCGTTCATCCGACCGGAGTATTTCAGCAAGACCTTCCAGTTGTTCCCCGACTGGCCGGTGTTCGATGCGCATCGCATGCTGCTGCTGTTCCTGTTCAGCATGCTGGTGCTGCTCACGCCCAAGATCATCGGCTTTGCGATGGCAATGTTCCGCAACCAGGTGCGCCGCGGCTGCGGCGGCATCCTCGGCCTGCCGGTGAGCGCAGTGCTGGAGCTGGCGCTGTCGGCGCTGTACGCGCCGGTGATGATGCTGGTGCAGACCCAGCACGTCTTCAGCATCCTGACCGGCAGCGATTCGGAATGGAACGCGCAGCGACGACAGGCCGAGGTCATCAGCTGGCGCGAAGCCACGCATTTTCACTGGAAGCACTCGCTGATCGGTATCGTCACCGGCGTGCTGGCGTTCCTGCTGTCGCCCACCCTGCTCGCCTGGCTGTCGCCGACCGTCGGCGGACTGGGGCTGGCGATTCCGCTATCGAAGATGAGCGGCAGCGTGCGCACCGGGCAGATACTCGCGCGCCTGGGTCTGCTACGAATTCCGGAAGAGCGCTCGCCGCCGGACCTGCTGCTTCGCCGTGACGCGCTGATTCACGATGCCGCACCGCTGCCGACAGACGGCCTGCAATATCTCGCCTCGCACGCGAACGCACGCTTCATCCAGATTGCCTGCAATCTGCCGCGCCCCGCCGAACCGCGCGGATATCCGAGCCCGCATCGCCTCACCGCCGGCCACAAACTCGCCCAGGCGCATTCGCTGCGCGAGGCGCTCGGCTGGTTGAGCGTGCCGGAAAGAATGGAAGTCGCCGCCGACCCGCGCCTGCTGAATCAGCTGGCGCAGCTGCACGGTGCGGAAGCCCTCACAGATTCAGCTTCAGCTGCGCACTGATCATGTTGTCGTCGTAGCCGCGGAAGTCGCGGTTCGAGGAGCGGTCGGTCCAGCGATAGGCGATGCCGATGGTCACCAGGTCGCGCGGCGTGTAATCGATGCCCAGCTGCAGCGTCTGCACGTCATCGTTGCGGCCTCGCTCCAGCGGCGTCGGCAGCAGCACCAGGCTGTCGCCCTGATAGTCCTGGCTCTCGTACGAATACTGCGCCGCGATCTGGATCTTCTCGGTGGGCTCCCAGGTCGGGGCGATGCTGACGCCATCGGCAACGAAGTAATCCGACTCGGCATCCACGTAGGCCTTCAGCTCGTGCCAGGCCTTGAGGTCGAAATAGATCTTGCTGCGCGGCTCCCAGCGCACCGTTGCGTCGGCGATGGTGCCGGAATAATCGGCCAGCGCCGGATTGTCGTACTCGCGCTTGAGATAGCCGGCGCGCACCTTCAGTCGGGTCTTCTCGGTGAAATCATATTCGACGCGGACTCCGGGCACGCGCTCGTTGTATCCGCGCGCCGCACCGGCGAGATCCTCGGCAATCGGGAATTTCGCGTCGGTGGAGCGATACTCCAAGGCGATCAGGTTGCCCGCCGGCGTCACGTACTCCACGCCGCCGCGGCCGCTGGTGCTCTTGAAATTCTCGACCCGCCGCAGCTCGGCACTGTGATCGGTATCCATGAGGGCCCCCGCCGCCAAGAGGCGCCAGCGCGCTCCGATGGCATAGCGCAACTCCGCGCCGTACAACTGCGCATCGACGATGTCCTTGCTGAAGAAGCGGTAGTTCGCCAGGCTGGCCTGCGCACGGTCGTACTGCGCGGTGAGCTTGCCGGACAGGCGCGAACCCAGCTGCCAGTCCCATCTCACGTCGGCACTGGCGCCGGTGTGGTCCAGATCGTCGTTGCGCTGGTAGCGCACGTCGTCGAGCCGCAGATCGGCGAAGAACACCTGGCGCGAAGCGTCCAGGCGAATGCGCATGCCGGCGGAAGCACGATTGACGTGATCGTTCAGGCTTTTCGGTCGCGCGATCGACGGATCGCTCGCCAGCAGCCCGTCCGGAATCCGGAACAGGTTGTCGTCGTAGAGATAGCGATCGGCGAGCGTGAACTTGAACGGATCCTGGGCTTCCGCCGCGCGGTCCCGGGCCTCCGCGGCAGTCAGCTGGGCATCGGCTGCATTCGCCAGGTGGGCAGCGAACACGACCGGCAGCAGCGTGCTGGCGCCGGCCCAGCGTCGCAGGTCATTCCTGCCGTCGGGTCTGGAGTGACGACTCATACTGTCTTCCTCTGGTCCGGCCGGGATGTGGCCGGGATTCAAGCCGATACAGGTCGAGCGTGCGCGCGGCGATGGTGGTCCACTCGAACGCCGACAGATCGGGCCGCCGTAAAGATGCAGCCGTGCTCTGCACGGCACGCGCCTGCTCGAGCAATCCGGTGGTGAGCGGACCATCGTACAAGCGCAACCAGCGCGAGCCGACCTGGCTGTGAATCTCCGGCAGCGAGCCGAGTCGCGGCGCGATCACCGTGCGATCGAACGACAGCGCCAGCAACACGCTGCCGGAGTTCAGGATGCTGTCGAAAGGCAGCGCGACCAGATCGGCTGCGCCGAGAAACGTCGGCACCTGCGATTCCGGGATGAACCGCAGCTGCAGATGAATGCGGGCATCGCCCTGCGCCAGTCGGACGATCTCGTCCGCCGACACGCCCGGTCCGGGTTCGCCCGCGATGACCAGTTGCACGTCTTCGCCGGCCATGCCCCGGAACGCCTGGATGAGCTGCGGCACGTTCTTGTACTTGCGCACGTTGCCGAAGAACAGAATGGTGAAGCGGTCGCGCGGCAGACCGAGCTGCTCGCGGCTGGCCTCGCGCGAGGGCGCAGGTGGATATTCGTCACGATAGTGGCCGTGCGGAATGACGGCAGACTGCTTGTGCCGCAGCGGCGGATACATGCTCGTGGCACTGCTCAACCCGTTCGCCGTGAGTGCGATCACGTGCGTGCACAGGCGCGGGAACCACAATGGGAACAGCCACGAGGACAACCAGTGATTTTTCTCGTGCGGCTTCAGGTTGTGCATGGTCCAGACGATGCAGGTGCCGCGTGCGCGCAACCACAACATCAGCAACGCCAGTCGCGCATGCTTGCCGAGCGCGCGCCACCAGGAACTCGTCAGCAAGTGCGAGTCCGGCCAGTGGATGTGAAAGACGTCATAGCGCTGCAGCAAGCCGCGCCGGTAGCTGAACTCATCGAGTTCCGCGCCCTCGGCCTGCAGCATCGCCGAGTACTTGCGCAGAAAAGCCGTGCCATTGTCTTTGGGAAATGCCAGCACACGCACGTGGCGTTGTCCTTCATCCAACCTCAACGCAGAACGCGGCGCACTGCGCCAGCGTTCCACCTTCTCGGGCGATCGCAGCTGCCGCACCTTGTCCAGCAGCGCTTCTGTCTGCTCCTGGAGACGGTCGTGCGAGGACAGCCTGAACGACGACGCATCATCGCTGCGACGCAGGAGCTCGCGCACCACACGTTGCTCTGCGAATACTTGTATGAATCGGAAGCCGCGGCGCCGCACGGGGATCAAGGTCGCGCGCGTCGCCGACTCGATCGGCACACCGAGCACCGAGAACGTGTCCTGCCACTTGAACTCGGAGACGCCCTTGCCTTCGTAGTAATGCGAGCAGATCCGCGTGCGCGCCCACGGGATGCGCAGCGCGTCGGCAAAGATCGCGGCATGCAATGACTCGCAATACACCCGCGTGCAGGTGCCGAGCCGGCGCAGAAATTCCTCCACCGGCAGACGCGGACTGATGACTTCCAACCCTGCATCCGCCGCGGCCTCGGCAATGTGCGACCAGCGCTCGGAATACACATGCGGGACCAGCCCGACCCGGCTCGCGCCGCTCTTGTCCACCGGCCACACGCGCTCCACCAGAAATCCCGGGTCGCACAGCGCCAGCTCCGGCTCCAGGCCGAGCATCTGCGCCGTCAACCGGCCGCGTACCGCACCGAATCTCACATCACCGCGCAATACCGAGCCTTCAGGCCAGCTTTCGGGATTCGGCCGCAGGCCGGTGCCCATGATGATCTTGCGTCCTTCCAGCGCATTGAGCCGGCCGTCGAGCGTGGTGCCCGCACCTACCAGCCATTGCGCTGCGGTCAGCTGCTCCAGGTCCGGCAGCAGGCGCTGCCACAGCACGCCGTTGAGATCGTCGCCGACATTGCCGCCGGGCGCGTGGTAATAAAAAACCTTCATGCAGCTGACTCCCTGCTCCTGCGGCGGACGATGACGATGAGCGCGACGGCACTGACGCCGGCCACGACGAACAGACCCAGAACGTCCTTGACGACGCCGGGCACCGGCAGCAGCCGGCACAACAGCAAACCAGCAGCCGAGATCGCCGCCAGCAGGGCGATGACGCGCAGGCCGTCCATGACGCTGGCGAGCGTCTGGCTGCCCTTGCGAATCGCCAACCAGGCGAGCAGCGGCGCCCGCAGCAGGATTCCCGAAAGCGACAATGCCAGCGCCACTCCCAGGATACCGAACGGCACCGCTGCCAATACCGCCGCCGCCGTCAGGATCAGATTCAGGAACGAGAACAGGCGATCGACATGCGACTGCTCGGAGGCGAGCAGCGTCATGCGCGTCACCGTCGCCAGCACCTGCGACATGAACAGCGGGCTCAAGGCTTGCAGGATCGGCACCACCGGCGTCCATTCCGGCCCGAGCACCAGCGCGATCAGCTGGGTCGGGCCCACGGCGATCCACACGCTGACCGGTATCGCCACCGCCAGGAACAGCCGCTGCGTGCGCACCACGTGCTGCTGGAATTCTCCCGGCGTCTCGCGCGTGCGCGACAGCAACGGCAGCAGGAAATTCGCCATCGCCGGCGCCAGCAGCGTGAGCGGCACGCTCAGCAGCTGATTGGCCCGGTTGAACAGGCCGACCTCCGTCAGCACCATGAAGAAACCGATCACGATGGTCGGACACTGCGCACGCGTGATGCTGAGCAGATCCGATCCGACCACATGCCAGCCGGTGCGCAGGGCGCTGCGATACTCAGGCGTGGCGGAGAACTTGCGCGGTCGCAGCGGCGCGAACGAGAATGCCATCAGCGTCCGGCCGGCGGCGCCGACGAGCTGCGCGAGCACCAGCAATTCGACGCTACGGGTCCAGTACGATCCGATCCAGGCGGCGGTTACACCGAGCGCTAGGCCACCGATCTCCACCATCGCCAGGCGCCCCACCATCATCTCGCGTCGCAGATTGGCACGCGATTGCAGGCCCCACGACTCGATCACCAGACTCAGGGCCAGCCCGGCGCCGATGGCGACCAGATCGGGCACGCCGAACATCGCAGCCAGCAGCGGCGACCCCAGCAGCATCACGACCGCAACCCCGACTCCCAGTGCGACCTGCGTCCACCACAGATTCGAGGCCAGCCGCGCGTCGTATTCCTTGCCGGTCACCGTCGCGGTGCTCAGGCCGCCGTCGTTGATCGCTTGCAGTATCAGGAACAGCGGCAAGGTCAGCGCGAACTTGCCGAACTCGGCCGGCAGCACCAGGCGTGCCAGCACGATGTATTGCAGCAGGTGAATGGAGATCTTGCCGCTCTGCCACAGCAGCGACGAGGACGCCTTGCGGTCGAGCTCGCGCGTGCTCATCATCGCCTTCGGCGACGCCGGCAACGGTGTCATGAGAGCCGGATTCGCGCTCACGGCGAGCCCACTCTCTTGGCGGGCTCCTGGTGCAACGTGTCGACCGGATTGCCATCGCCATGCAGAGCCTGCTCCCGGCCCGATCGGGCATGGGAGTCCATCGGTTGCAAAGCGGATTCCCGCTTGCGCGGAAATGACAGGCCGGAGCCGGACTGCTCGCGAATCGCGGCGTCCCACACTTTCAGGTACTCGCCGAACACGCGTTCCACGCCGAAATCGCGGCTGCGCGCGACGCACGCTTCGAAGAAATCCCGGCCGGGCAAACCATTGTCGATCAGGCGGCGCAGTCGCGCGGCCAGATCGGTGCTGTCACCCGAACGGAAAACATAGCCGGTGCTGCCGGCAGCGACGATCTCCGGCATGCCACCCACGTTCGCGACCAGCGACGGCACGCCGTGCGCGTAGCCTTCGTAGATCACGCGGCCGAGCGGCTCCTCCCACACCGAGGGCACCACCAGCACATCGATCTGGCGGAAGAATTCGGCCGGCTTGACGAAGCCCAGGAAGCGGATGTTGGCGGCGGCATGGCGCTGCCGCAGCGATGCGGCATAGTCGTCGTCGCCCTTGCCGCCGAGCAGCACCGTGAGCTGCGAAGCCGGCAACCGGCTGGCCGCGTCCAGCAGCACCTCGATGCCCTTGGTGTTCTCGATGCGGCCGAGATAGCCGACCACGATGGACGCGCCCGGCGCCTTGTTCTCGCGCGGCACGGTCGCCGGGTCCGCCTTGTTGATGCCGTGAATGATGTACTTGTGCGGTACGTCCGCGAACAAGCCAGTGTCTTCGAGTCGCGTCAGCATGCGACGGCTCAGGCTGATCACCGCGGCCGGCAGATTCGAATGCGCACGCCGCGGAATCGCGAACAGGCGGCACGAACGGCACTGCACGGCACAGTTATGTTCGCCCACCGTCATCGTCGACTTCGGACAGCCGAGATAATAGTCGTGGAGCATCTGCACCAGCGGAATCCGCTGGCGCCGCACGGCACCCCACAACGCAACCGAGAAGCCTTGCAGATTTCCGGTCTGCACCACATCCGGTCGCTCGCGCCGCAGGATCCTGGCCACGCGCGCGGCCATCACAGGATTCCAGGCATCGATGCCGTGCCACAGCATGCGCGAGAGGCGGCTTCGCGGCTCTTCCGACTGCTTCCAGAAAATATTGGCGAGCGGCACGTAATACGTCTTCACACCGTTGACCACGCCCTCACGAGCAACACCATCGGGCGCGAGGCTGATGGCGACCGCTTCATGCCCGGCCGCAACCAACGCCTCGGCCAGGATGCGCACCGTGCGCTCGGCGCCGCCGCGCTCGTTCGGTGCGTACAAGGTCGATACGAAGACGACTTTCATGCCGGTCCGCTCAAGCGCGCAGCTCCACGCAACAGAACCAGGCGTAGCGATGCAGCAGCGGAATGCGGCACAGCATCCGGTCCAGCCACCAGACGACCCGCGTCAGCCGTGCTTCGGCCTTGGGCTCCGGCGTCAGGAACGCCAGCAACGGCGCAACCAGCCCGAAGTACGTCACCTTCGCCGACTTGAACCCGCGCGCCATGACGCGCAGGTCACTGGCCAGCAGCGGATGCTCGTCCGGCGTGCGCAGCTCCGGGGTGCGGTTGCGATACCAGTTGACCACCGGGTTGTGGCCCATGGGCTCGGCGAAGATGGCAATGCCACCCGGGCGCAGCACGCGCCTCAACTCCTGCATCGCCCGCTGGATGTCCAGGTGATGGACGATGCCGCTGCCGGCGACCACGTCGATGCTCTGATCGGCCAGCCGCATGTCCTCGGCGTTGTCCACCACGAATTTCAGATTGCACAGATCGTACTGGGCGAGCTGGTTCTGGGCCTGGTGGATCGCTACGTCCGAAATGTCGATACCCGTGACCTGCCGCGCCGTCGCCGCGATCTCGAACGCCAGGCTCTCGGCGCCGCAACCGTATTCGAGCACGACGCGATCGGCGCTTTCTTCGCGCACGCGCCGTCGATACAGCTCGAAGCCATAGCTGATGGCGTCGTAGAACTTGCGAACACGCTGTTCGCGCACGGAATCGTCTTCGAACCTTTGATTGTGAAAGTCGCGCTCCCTGCCGATACGTTGAGCTGCGTCCATAGTTCTCCTCGTCATGCTTTGACTTCGATCGCTAACCCGCCCGGCCGAATCCCCAGGTCACTTGTCGCGAGGCGCCGAACTGCTCGCGCTGCACGTTCGCGATCGCCTCACCGAGCTGCACGCCGCGGTCCTCCCACCTGAACATGGCCGAAGCGACGTCCAGTGCGTGCTGCTGCATCTGGTTGAGCTGCTCCAGCCGGTCGATGTGCGCCACGATGGCCTCGATCAATTCCGGCAGATCGTCGCCCGCCAGCGTGTGCTCACGCAGCGACGGCGGCAGCCCCGCTGCCGCCTGATGCAAGGTGGCGACCGGCACGCGCGCGAAGATGTAGTCCAGGAACTTCAGCTTGAAGCCGCCGCCGATCACCTCGGGCACCACGGCCACGCGCGCCTGCGACATCAGATCGGTCATGTCGTCGACGAAACCGTGAAAACGGGTGGCCTGACAGCGTGTGCTGAAATGCTCCAGCAGCGCCGGCGGCACTTCGCCGACGATGTCCAGGCCAATGCCGTTGCGCTGGAAAATCGGGTCGGCCGCATCGAGAAAGCGCTTCAAGTTCTCCTGCTTCATCACCCAGAAGAACGAGCCGACGACGATGGCGCGACGCGGCGTGTCGGCAGTGATGACACGCGGCCGCGCCGTCTCGCCGGCGTAGCCCGGCGTGAGCGTCATCGATCTCACCGAATGCGCTCGCGAGCTCAGCGACTGACGATCCTCTTCGGTGATCGTGGTGAGCAGGTCGACATTGCGCGCCACGCGCCGCTCCAACGCACGCACCTTGAGATAGTTCTGCCAGAACGCCAGACGCCGGGGCAGCGAGGTTTGCGCCTGCCGTGACAGGGAGAACCACACGCTCTCCTCGTCGTTGTGCGACACGTGCACCAGCACCGGCCGGCGTCGCCGCCGCCTGGCGCAATGCGCCAGGCAGCGATCGAGCGCCCAGCCCGATCCGTAGCCGTCGAGCACGATCGCATCCCAGCGCTCTCGCAGCTGCTCGTCCAGCAAGGACTTGTAGGCGCTGGTTGCATCGATGGCCGCGGCATTGGGCAAGGAGCTGAACAGCGCGGCGATTTCGTTGCGCTTGCCATGCGGCACGCCGATCCATTGCATGCCGGCCGCATCGCTCGGCACGGCATTGGTATCGCCGAAGCCCAGAAAACGCACGGTGGCGCCGGTGGCCGCCAGGGATTCGGCCAGCTTCGCCGAATACACCTTGGCGCCGCCGTCCAGCGGATACGGCACGTAACGCGATATCCACAGGCACTTCAATCCCACCGGCGCAACTGCTTCAAGTCGTTGCACGCAACTCTCTCCCCATATTCGATTGCGAAGACAGCGCGCGGCGCGCGCTCTTGGCCAGCCAGCCCTCGAACAGCTTCCACGAAGCCCACGAGACCGGCAGCGCGATCGCGAGGCTCGCGACGCCGAAGACGATCAGGCCGACCACCTCGCCGTAATGCGGCACCACGTACGGCACCACCAACCGCTTGACCAGGCCCATCGCCAGCGTGTGCCAGAGATAGAAGCTGTAGCTGATGTTGCCGAGGAACTGGAACGTCGGTCCGCGCAGGAACGCCGTCTGGCGGCTGCCGTTCAGGCAGATGCTGGCGAACATGTGTAGGGAAGCGAGCAACGCCACCAGCACCGCGATCCAGCGGCCGTCCCACAGGAAGTCGACCATGGTGATGGTGAGATGCGCCTTCATGACGCCGGTGTAACGCCACGCGATCAGGAACAGCAGGAAGCTGAGCAACGGAAAGCGCAGCCAGCGCAGGTGCTGTGCGAACCAATCGCGGTACTTGAACACCAGCACGCCGGTGACGAAGAACAGCGAACGCGGGAACAGGCAGATGAACGCCGCCGCGACAGTCGCCCACAGCACGATCATCCAGTTTCGCGACGGCACGCGCCGATACAGCAGCACACCCGCGGCCGCCAGCAGATAGAACACCCATTCGTAGCTCAAGCTCCACGAGCCTCGGTGCACCATCGGGAACGGGGCGATCGGCGGCAACAGCAGCAGATTGCCGAAGAACAGCCCGGCCGCTCCTACCGGACTGGCGTCGTCGAACGGCTTGATCGCAAACACGATGGAAACCAGGGTGAGCGCAATCAGCGCCGGCACCCACGCCGAGAAGATCCGCACGAAACGGTCCTTGAGAAAGCCGCCGACCGTGGCATGGCGCAGCAGGCTTCCCAGGATGACGAAGCCGCTGATCATGAAGAACATCTCGACGCCGTAGGCGAGCGCATTCCACAGATACGCCACGCCATCGGCCACCGGCGAACCGGACGGCCACGGCAGGATGCCCGAGCTGCCCAGGTGATAGACGAACACGACCAGCGCGCACAGTCCGCGATAGCCGTTCAGGCCGACATTGAAGTCGGCGCGCCGGGCTGCTGGAGCGTGAGCCTGCACGGTGCGCTTCCTCAGGGAGTCCGGCCGCGCTGATGGAGCACCGGCGGCTGCGGTTGCTTGGCGTTGCCGCCGAAGTTGCGGCGGAAGGCTTCGGCCGCGTTCGGCTGGTGGTTGTCGGAAAGTTTGGCGTTGAAGTCCTTGGCCGTGAAATCCCAGTAGTTGTGGTAGGCGACCTCGTTGTCGGCGATCCACTGCGCCATCTGGTCGATGAAGTACGGATCGTCACCGCCGCCGGCGCCGTCCTTGCGCTTGCCGGTGCCCCACTCCGGATACGACATCTGCTTGCCGTGCTGCACGGCGAAGTCACGGTGCCATTTCAGCCCGTACTTCATGTTCATGCGCGACTCCCAGCGCTGCTCGGGCGTGACCGACTTCTGATCGACCGGCACGTTGTAGAAATCCATGCCGATGATGTCGACCACGTCGTCGCCCGGGTACACGCTCTCCACCTTGAACGAACCGCCGGCGGCCGGACACCAGTCGAACTTGAAGTTCTGGCCCGGCACCGAGCGCAGCACCGAGACGATGCGACGCCAGTAGGCAACCCAGCTCTGCGGATCCGCACTGGCCCTCCAGGCGTACCAGTTGAAGTTGAATTCCCAGCCGATGCGGATCACCGAGTCGGCATAGCCGCGCTTGACCAGCTCGGCGCCGTAGCGACTGAACAGATCGTCGAACTTGCCGGCCGCGCCGTCGGCCAGCGTGGCGCGATTGCCGCCCGGCAACATCGGCATCGAGAACACCACCGAGTCGTGGCCGGCCTTCTTCCAGCAATTCACAGCCCAGGTGCCGCCCTTCTCCAGCACGTCCCAGGAGATGAATTCGAGCACCACGTCCGGACCGCGTCCCAGCCAGCTAGTGAACTTCGGCATGCGCTGCACGCCGGTGCAGCCGGCGCCCTGATAGACACCAAGTTTCGCCGGCGCGGCGCCGGCAGCCGTTGCCGCCAGCCCGAGCAGGACGAGCAGCAACCGTGGAGCGACGTGCAGAAAACCAACCATTGCTCAACCTCCTCGGATCGAGGTCGCGGGATTCCAGGTCTGGTAGCGCTCGCCGCGAATCGAACGCCATACGCCCAGCCCCGCCCCGGCGAGCGCGCTCAGTACATCGAGGATCTGGGAAAACGGCCGCACCGAAGCGCGGCCGAGCATCAGGCACACCAGTGCCATCGCCAGCAGACTCAGTGCGGCAGTGGAGTGGCCCGCCAACAGCAGCGCCGCCAGGAAGGCCACGCCCGACAAGATCAGGAAGTAGATGCTCAGCCAGCGGATGAGCTTGTGAGACACATACTTGTAGCGGGTCAGTGCATCGGCGCGGCGCAGGCGCGGCCACAACAGTCGATGCACGTTGAAGGCCTGGCAGGCGATACGCACCTTGCGGCTGAACTCCTCGGCGGAGCACGTGACCGATTCCTCGTAGGCACGCACGTCGGGCGCCTGGATGACGCGATAACCGTCGACCAGCGCCATCAGCGACACGTACATGTCGTCGATGATGTGCACCGGCGGCGCATGTCGGGCGTCGCGACGGATGGCGAAGATCGAGCCGTCTGCCCCCATCATCGAGCCGGTGTCCGACTCCAGCCGCTTCAACGCTTCCTCGAACCGCCAGTACAGCGAGCCGGAGGATGCGGTGACCGAGGCCCCGCCATTGGTGTAGTTCAGATTGCCGCAGACGCAGCCCACCTGCGGATCGGCGAAGTGACGGCGCAGGTCGTCCAGACACTCCGGATCCAGCATGACGTTGGCGTCGGTGAAGACCAGCACGTCGGCGCTGGCGTGCGCCGACAGCAGGTTCATCCCATAGGTCTTGCCGTGCCGCTCCGGGGAAATGTGCAGATAGATCTGCGACTCGTAGCGCCGCAGGATCTCGGCAGTCCGATCGGAAGCGGCGTCGACGTAGATCAGGATCTGCAAGCCCGGCTCGCGCGCGCGCAGCTGCAGCAGGTTCTGGATCTTCTGCTCGATCACCCGTTCCTCGTTGTAGGCGCACATGCAGACGGCAAAGCTCAGATTCCGGCTCGGGACGTGCGGCTGTTCGTCGTCACGGCCGCGCCACGCCCGCAGCGCCAGCAGCGACAACGGATAAGTGACGAAAGGATGCAGTGCTAGCAGCAGGCTGAGCGTCGCGACGATCATGAGGATCCAGATCACGGCACATCTCCCAACGTCATTGGTCGCGGCGTCGGCGCGGCGCGCTCGATTCTGGCTGGCTTGTTCTTCACGCCGCGCCACGGCTGTGCCTTGATCCAGCGCACCGCGGGAGCGAACAGGCACACCAGCACCACCACCACTGCTCCAGCCGGCAGCAGTGCCAGCGCACTGAGGTCACCGGCGTTGCTGAGCAGGCCAATCGCTGCGAACACCAGCACAGTGCTGAAGCAGAAGCACTCGAGCGAGTACTGACCGATGCTGGTGATCGCACGCGCCACTACCGAACGCTCGATCGCCGCGTTCGACGGCACGAGCTGCATCACGAACACCACCGACACCAGGAAGTGCAGCAGGCGCAACGGGCCGAGCGTGCCCTTGTCGATGCCGGTCACGTCGATCGATCCGAGCAACGGCACCGACCAGCCGGCTTTGTCGATGGTCTTGATCACGAGCGCGACACCGAGGAAGGCGCCGCAGGCAACGATGAGACTGCGCCGCGGAACCAGCGTGCGCAGCTTCGTGAACAGGTCGCCGACGCTGCACATCATTCCCAGCACGAACACCAACTGCCAGGCGAATGGATTGAAGTTCCAGTCGGCGATGTTGATCGAAGGGTTGAGCTGCACGCACAACCACAACGCCGCAGAGAACAGCACGACGAATATCACGCTGGCACGCGCCAGCAGCAGCATCAGCGGCGCAACCACCAGCAGCACCACATACAGCTGCAGGATCTCGAAGAACGGCGGCGCCGACTGCAGACTCAGGAACGAGACCAGCCCGGTCAGGGCATCGCCGCCGCCGATCGCGGAGAGCGAGACGAACCGGTTGAGTCCATCGTTGCCGAACAGCGGCGTGTGCAGCAGCAACAACACCGCGCATAGCGCCAGGATGTTGGCGACGTAGATCTGCCACGAACGATGCAGCGCCCGGACATACAGCATCGTCGGACCCTGCGCCCGAAGCGTCTGCGCGTACACCAGGCCAATCAGGTAACCGGAGAAGAAGACGAAGAACTCTGCGGCGCTCGACCAGCCGAGCCGCGTCCAGGTCGGAAAAGGATTGACGGCTACGCCGCCCGTCAGCCGCTCGGCGACACCCGCCAGATGGTCCGCGGCGATCATGAGAATGCCGGCACCACGCACCAGGTCGATCGACAGGTCACGCTGCATGGCGCACCTCCCGCCGACCGAACAGCATTTCCAGCCAGCCGACGCGCTGCGGCTTGGTCACCGGCTCCTGCACCGGCCACAGCAGCAGACTGGTGGCAACTCCGGTCACCGTCGGCGAGTACGCGCCGTTCATGAAATAGGCGACGCCGACCGCGATCCTGAGGATCAGCGGCGCGGTCGAGCGGAACAGGCAGTAGAAGACGAACCCGAAGTACAGCAACGCACCCACCACGCCAAACTCGAAAATGATCTTGGCGTGTGCCATCTCGCCGGCGTCGTAGCCGCTCGCCGCTTCGAAATAGGATCCCGCGCCGTAGCCAAGCAGCGCGCGCGATGGCGAAGTCCACAGCTTCTCGGCGAACAGGTTCTGCCAGCCGACGAAGCGCTCGAAGGCGCTGGAGCCGCTGGAGTTGAATTCGCCGGCGCGGTTCAGGATGACCTGCAGGTGCAGCGGCTCGGAGAATATGGCCAGCACCGCGAACAGCAACAATCCTTTGATCAGCAGGTCCCAGCGGGCATAGATGATCACGAACAGCGGCAGCGTCACCGCCAGGATCAGCAGGCCGGTGCCGGAGTAGGACACGACCAGCGCGCCGGCATAGGCCAGCAGCCGCCACAGGCGTTCGCGGCTGCTCAGCTCGGCAATCAACCCGAGCGCACACAGCTGGCTGAAGGTCGAAGGCTCGACCATGACGATGCCGTTGGCCTTGTAGATGGGCGAACCCCAGTACAGCGGCGTCATGTTGTTGTAGCCGTGCGTGCGGAACGCCTCCGGCACCCAGGTTTCGATGGGAAACGCCGCGTCACGGCCGACCGCGAACTGCAACAGGAACTGCAGGATGCCGAGCAGCGCAATCAGCACGCTCAGATTGCAGAAGAACCGGACCGCGTCGGCAGACGTAACGCCCTCGCGCGCCACCGGCACATAGGACAGCCCCAGCACGCCCATCATGAGCACCGAGGTCAGCGAGAACATGTCGCCGCGCCACACCTGGATCAGCCCCAGCACCGACAGCATCGCCAGGAACCAGGCCAGGCGGTTGGAAGCCAGCTGCATGCGCGAGCTCAACACTCCGACCACCACGGCGGCGAAGCACACCGGCAGCACCATGCTCAGACCAGGCATGGCACCGCCCAGCGGCGGCGAGAACTTCGACAGCACCGTCGCCATCACCACGGGCATGAACACCAGGACCTTCGTCGGCCACAGCGCAAGGTCAGCGCTCTGCGCTGCCTTCGTGAAACTCCGTCTGTGCGCCTGAGCCAGGGCCATGCCGCCTCACCTACTCGTCGTTCACGACAGCGCCCAGCAGCGTGGCGCCCGTCGGGGCAAGCCGCTCCTGCACCACGCTTACATCGTTGAGCCGGGTGCGATGCCGGCGCGTCACGAGCAGATAGCCGTTGGCTCGCGCCGCGATCATCTGCGCGTCGGCATAGCCGAGTACCGGCGGTGTATCGAGGATCACGATGTCGTAGATCTCACGCGCCAAATCCAGCAGGTACTGCAAGGCGCGGCTGCTGAGCAGCTCGTGCGGATTCGGCGGCATCGGTCCGGCGCACAACACCGCCAGCCCGTTGAGCTGCGCAATGGTGACGATCGCCTTCTCGACGCTGCTGCGTCCGAGCAGCACGTCCGCCAGGCCGACCTCGGCAGACAGACCGAACAGGCTGTGCTGCGCAGGGCGGCGAAAGTTGGCATCCAGCAGCAGCGTGCGCTCGCCCAGCTGCGAGAAGCTGATCGCGAGATTGGCAGCCAATGTGCTGGCGCCCGAGCCGGTGCGCGGGCCGCCGATGGCCAGGACTTTGTGGCCGTGATTGAACCAGCGCAGCATCAGCTGGCTGCGCAGCATGCGGAACGACTCGGAGGCGCCGCTGAAAGGCTGGTATGCGCTCACTAGCATGGGATGCAGACCCGACTCGCCGCGGCGGAGATAGGCATAGTTGAACTGGCGCGCCAAGGCCTGCTGCACGTCGTCATCGCTGACGAGGCCGAGGCTGCGCGCCGCTTCACCGAAGCGCAGCCCCTTGCGGCGTTGAACCACGATCACCCGCTTGATGTCGTGCTCGGTGACGCGGCCGGTTTCCGCCAGCAGCTCGCCGATCAGGCGATGCGTGCGGGTGGGGTCGGCATCGGACGCCGGAATCTGCCCTGGAAGAGGATTAACTGACATGGCTCCCTCGAACTGTCCTGTTGTGGGTCGCGATCGTTGCCGCTGCGCAGGTCATATGGGCTTGCCTTCCAGCACGGCGCGCACGCCGCGAACCGGCGGTGCGCTCAGCTGCTTGAAGCTCGCACGCAGCCGCGGCACTTCTCCAAGCACCTCCAGTCCGGCTGCCGTCAGAAGCTCTTCGCCGTCGCGCACGCGGCGATCGAGCATTTCGATGGTGAGCGCCAGCGCCGCTCCCAGGATCGAACCGAAGATCAGTGACAATGCCGTGGTCAGGAACAGACCCAGGCCTGCCGGATTGACCGGCGCGGACGCGCGGTCCAGCACTGCCACGGTGGTCTGATTGAGCTGACTCTCCAGCCGCAACTGGCTGGCGCGTTGCAGGGCGGCGTCGTACGCAGCCTGTGCGTTCTGGACTTCACGATCGCGCACCGACATCTCATCGCGCTGTCGCGTGAGCTCCAGGATGCGTGCCTTCTGGTCGTCGAAGGCTCGCTGCAAGTCGTCGGTCTGCTGCTGCGCGATGCGAGCCGACTGGTCGATCGAGCCCTTGGCCCGGTTCACTTCGGCGTTGATCTTCTGCTGCAACTCCTGCACTTCGGCCGACGCCGCGATGTACTGCGGATGGTTGCGGCCGTAACGCTCGCTCGCGTTCGCCAGCCGCCCCTGGGCACGCACCAGATCCGCCTTCAACGATTGCAGCAGGCTGTTGCCGAGAATCTCCGGCACTTCCGGCAGACGGCCGCTTTGCGTGGCCTGGTTCGCCTGTTGCAGGCGTGCGTCGGCGGCCTGCGAGTTGCGCTGCGCCTCCACCAGCTGGCGCGATATCTCATCGAGCCGCGCCGTCTCCACGTCGAGCCGTTCCACCGGCGTGATACCGTTGGCGCGCTGGAACTCCGAAAGCCGGGCGCGGCGTTCCTCGACCAGGCTGCGCAGGCTCTGCAACTGTTCGTCGAACCAGGCGCTCTGCCGCTTGGCAGGATCCAGCCGCAGGTTCACCGCGGTCTGCTGATAGGCGTCGGCGAATCCGTTGGCGACGTTGGCGGCCATCTGCGGGTCGGAGTTCTCGAACTCGATGCGGATGACGTTGCTGTTGGACGCGGGCTTGAGCGTCAGGTGCCTCAGCAACGACTGCGCCACCGACTGGCGCGCGGCGTCACGATCTTCCTTGGTCTTCAGATCCGGATCGTTCGACAGCCCGAGCTTGTCCACCACCTCGAGCGCCACCGCGCGGCTGCCGATGACGTCCATCTGGGTTGCCAGCACGCTCGCGCCCATGGGCTGGTTGGGTGCAGCGCCCGTGAGCGGGTCGACGCCGCGCGAGTCGATCACCAGCGAAGTGGCGGCGACGTAGGTCTTGGGCATCACCAGATACGCGAAAAACGCCAGCGCCACGGCGCCGGCGGTCACTGTCGTCACCAGCCGGCGGCGTGCCCAGAGAATCTTCAGCAGCTGCGCGAAACTCATGCTCGGGCTCCTGGCGGTTTCAGAACAGGCTTTCCTTGATGAACAGGATGTCGTCGGGTTGCAGCATGTCCGTGCCGCCTGCCGAGTACTCTTTCTCCTTGCCATTGGCATCGCGGCGCTTGACGATGGCGCGCCGTTCAGTGCCTTTCGCGGTGAGGCCGCCGGCGGCCGAGATGGCGCGCGAGACGGTCATGTGGCGTTCCAGCTTGTACATGCCGGGCTTCTGCACCTGCCCGTAGACGTAGAACTGCGGCGCCTTGGGGACGTAGATGCGATCGCCCCCGCCCACCGTCACGTTCTGCTCCGGATCGCCGTCGAACAGCTTGGGCAGGTCGACCTCCTGCTTGCTGCCGTTGGCATGGGTGATGGTAGCGACGTCGCCGGCGCTCTGCGCCAGCAGGCCGCCGGCTTCGGCGAGCACGTCGAGCACGTTGCTGCTGGCGCGCAGCGGATACTGGCCCGGCTTGCCCACGTGCCCGAGCACGGAAATCTTCTGGCTCTGAAACTCCACCACCAGCACCGAGATCTGCGGCTGCTTCAGGAAGCCGCCGTCGACATAGCGTCGCGCCAGCAACGTCTCGACTTCGGCGGTGGACATCCCGGCCACCGGCACGCTGCCGATCAACGGGCAGGTAATGCTGCCCGACTGCGATACGCGCGCCTCGGTCATCAGCTCCGGCGAGCCGAACACGTTCATGCGCACCAGATCGCCGGCACCGAGCTTGTAGTCCTGATCGGTGGCAATGGCTGCGTCGACGCGTTGTCCCAGCGCGAGCCACAGGCACAGGGACGCTGCGATCAGCGCTTGCCAGTTCATGAGCCGTGCAGATGTTCTTCTTGGTTCAGTACGCATGGCGGTCGTTCCAGATCATGGCAGCCGTCTTGAGCATGATGATGAGATCGAGACCGAGCGACCAATGCCGCAGGTACTCGAGGTCGAGGGAAATGCGCATGGTCATCGAGTCCAGGTCGTCGCCGCCGCGATAGCCGTTGACCTGGGCCCAGCCGGTGATGCCGGGCTTGACCTTGTGCCGCACCATGTAGCCGGGAATCTGCCGGCGATACTGCTCGTTGACCGCCACCGCGTGCGGGCGCGGACCGACCACGCTCATGTCGCCCAGCAGGACGTTGAACAATTGCGGCAGCTCGTCGAGCGAAGTCTTGCGGATGAAGGCACCGAACCGCGTGACGCGCGGGTCGTTGCGGCCGACCTGCGTGTAACTGCTCACACCGTCCTCCACCACGCTCAGCGAGCGGAATTTGTAGACGACGATTTCCTTGCCATCGAGGCCATAGCGCCGCTGCTTGTACAGCGCCGGCCCAGGCGAACTCAGCCGCACGCCGAGCGCCACAGCAGCCAGCACCGGCGCGAGCAGCACCAGCGCGGTGCCTGCGATTGCGATGTCGCTCACGCGCTTCGCCAAACCGCGCACGCCGTAGTACGGCGACTCGCAGACCGCAATGACCGGAATGCCGTCGACCAGGTCGAACCGCGGCTGCACCAGCTCGAACACCTTCAGGTCCGGCACGAAGTAGATCGAGGTGGTGGAATCGCGCAGCGAATTGAGCAACTCGACGATGCGGGGGTGCGGCGTCATCGGCAGCGTGATGTAGACGATGTCGATGCCCTGGCGCCGCACGAAATCGCTCACATCGCCCATGCGGCCGAGCACACGGTCGGCACACTCGGCAGGAACGCGTGACAGCGCCCGATCCTCGAAGTACCCGAGAATCTGGATGCGCAGGATGGGCCGACTGTCCAGCGTCTGTTCGAGCTGCAGGCCGGGAGTGGTGGCACCCACGATGACGGCCTTGCGTGCGCGACGTGCATGATCGCCGCCGTGCAGCAGCACCCGATGCGCGATCAGCTCGCCGCACCAAAGCACGAACGGTGTAGCCGTAGCCCACGCGATCAGCACGGGCCGGCTGAAGTAGTGTCCCAGACCGGACAGCTTGAGCAGCAGGTACAGGAACAGCATCAGCAGCGACCAGCGCAGCAGGATGTCGATCAGCGAGCGCAGCGCCATCACGCTCGCCGGCACGATGCGGATCGGCACCACGTCGAGCAGGTCCGCCACGCCCAGGAACGACAGCACCGCCACCAGCAGGTACGGCCCATACAGCGGCTCGCGCCACAGCCACAGGCACAGCCCCAACGTGATCACGGGAATGACCGGGTACAGCAGCGACTTGAGCGCGAATACCGACAATGGCTCGCTGGCGCTCACGTCGCCGGAGCGGTCGCGAAGCCGCGGTTGCCCGATGGCAGGTACGGAAGGTCTTGCTGAGTACTCAGTACTGCTCACACGCACTCACCTGCCACCTTACGAGTTGAAAGGCTGGGGCCGCAGGAAGCGATGCTTGCGACGCAACTGGTAAGCAACCAGCATCACGGCCACCAGACCCATCAGCCAGTAGTCCGATGCGTCGTGACTGCGCGGCTGCGAACTCAATCGCGGCGTCGGCGCAATGAGCGTGGCTTGTTGGGCAGGAAGACCGCTGGCTGCAAAGTTCGCTGCGGTACGCGCTCCGACGCTACTCAGCCCTCCCCGGTCCTGCAGCACATCGCGCGGCTCCAGGCTCGCCAGCCGAATGTCGATGGTTTGTAGGTCTATTTCCGGCAATACGTCGGCTTTATGTGTCGCCTCCGTGAGCGGCCCGGATGCAACCTGGTGTCGCGATACCGCCTCGAGCGCAAAGCCGATTCCAGGCAATACCGCGATAGCAAATAACAGCGAGGCAATGGCGATACTTCTGGCGCGCATACAGACTCCGGCAAACCACCTTTAACGCACTCACGGCGACTACATCGTCGTGCGCACGCGCACGCCCCCTTCCCGCCGCCACGCGCTACGACAAATGCGCGTTGCAGCCATCCCAGCAAGTACCGTTCCGTTCGCGGCTTTCGTCGCTTCATCGCGACGGTTCTGCGTCCTACGGCCTTGCAGTGTGGTTCTATTCCTTACAAACCTTCGTCGCGAACGAAACGACAGTGAGCGTCCGCATCAACTCAACGCATCAACATCGACCGATGCACCGCTCGTCCGCTCCATTTTGATCCGCACCTCGTTACAGGATCCCGCGTGTCTCTTTCTTCGATCCGCGGTAGCTGCAACTTCGTGTTGATCCGTGTGCGAACACGCCATGCACCGAAGAGATCCCGACCAGGGTCCGACTCGAAAGCGTCGGCGCCACCCATTTGTTCCCGCGCGAAAATGATTTCACCGACGCGCCTACGGTGTTTCGCCAGTTGGCGACATGACACGTCGACCGACGCAGATGAAGCGAGCATGCACGGGCTGCAGTGTCGCAACGCGATGACATTGCAGCCGACACCGTGCGTGATTGAAACCGCACGGTCACTGTCTCCCCGTCAAGGGAGACAGTCTGTTCTTCAGAAGCGATAACCGAACTGTGCAGCGACGATGTCGACGCTGGATTTCTGTTTGCCGTCGAGCAGCCCGCTGGCCAGGGCATTGCCATCGTCCTGATTGATGGTCACGTCGTCGCTGAACAGATGCGCATAGCCGAAATCGATCAGTGTGGAGTCCGACGGCTGCCAGCGCGCGCCGACGGCGACCCATTTACGTTCCGCATCGGGCAGACGCGCCGTTCGGGTCGAGTCCGGCACCGGTGTTTCGTCGAAAGCCACGCCGCCGCGCAGCTTCCACGTGTCGCTGATCCGATACGTCAATCCGAGCGCATAGCGCCAGGTGTCTTCCCAATGCTCGGGTGTCACCGACAGCACTTCGCCCGAGTCGCGCACGATGCGTAGCTCCTGCACGCTGCTCCAGCCGGTCCACGCCACGTCGGCCAACAGCTCGAAGCGCTCGCCGAGCTTCTGATAGAAGGAGGCGGTGGCAATGTCGGGCAACTCCAGATCGACGGATACCGCGCCGTTCGCAAGCTGCGCACCCGGCGCCGATGCCGCCGCGATGATGCCGGCGCCGACCGGATTGGCGGTCGATGCCGGTGCGAATCGCGCCGAACCTTCGATGTGATATTTCAGTGACGAGCGGTAAGCCAGGCCGAGCCGCGTATTTTCGGTGAACTTGAACAGCACGCCGGCGTTGAAGCCCCAGTCGGCATCATCGCCACGTACCACCGTGCCGCCTTCCAGCCCGGCGTTTGCCGCCAGCAGGCCGGGCACGTCGGCGGGCGACAACTGGCCGGCGCCGACCAGTTGTTGCAATCCCTGGCCGACCACGGCGCTGTAGTTGAGCGCGTTGGTCAGCTCGGCCTGCACTTTCTGATAGTTCATGCCGAAGCCGAGCGACACATGATCGTTCAGCCGGAACGACAGCGCCGGATTGAAGTTGTAGGTCTTGATCTCGGACTTGAGCGCCTGGAAGCGGCCCATCCAGTCATGCGCATAGTCCAGCTGCAGCCCGAACGGCACGTTGAAGCCGAAACCGAACGCCACGTCCTTGCCGAGCGGCAGCGCGAAATAGGCAGCCGGTACGGCGTTCCATCCACCGGCATCGCCACCTTCGACGCCGAGCGGCTGACCGAGCGCTGCTTGCGAATTCGAGTTGCGGAATTCGGAACCGATGTCGACGCCGCTGGCCACCAGCGTGAGCTCGGCCTGGTCGAGTTCGAGCAGGCCGGCAGGATTGTAGAAGACGGTGGTAGCGTCATCCGCCGCGGCGGCAGTGCCGGCGAAAGCAGTGCCGAGACGGCTGGCGCTCTGTTCCAGCAGCGCAAATCCCGACGCATGTGCGTTGGTACAGGCCGCCATGACGGTCGCACCGATGGCGATCCGCACGGCACGTCGCAAACAAGATTCCATTTGCATCATCGATCCCCCGTTCAATGAAACCGTTCTGCACTCGTCGTTGAGAAACTCGTTCTCATTAACAAGTGCAACGCTCCGAGCGACGGGGGGTTCCACGAAACGACGGGGGATACCCTTCAGGGCATGCAAGCGTCCGCAAGGAAAAATGGAACGAGCATTGGACGACGCAAACGCGTCCAGCACCATTCGGAATCGCCGAAGAAAATCAGCAGCGAGGTGCTGTACTTGCCGCGTGGCGCGACAGAGGCATCGAGGTATGCGCAAGCAGCGCACCGTGCACGCTGCCGCTGAAAGCGAGACTCAACACGCAGCGATGCGTTCGCTCCTCCTTAGATAGAAACATGATGCCCGCATCGTCCGCCGTGTGTCCGGTCGAATGTCCGGTCACCGCAGCGGACGTCCGCGGTCGCTCCTACGCCTGCGTCTGCGCCGCCACCTGGGCGTTGCGAACCATCAGCTGCGTGCCCAAGGCACCCAGTGACAAAGAAGAAGTGACGACAAAAACAGCCAGAACCAGGCAAACGAAGCGCTGACGCGGATGACGACGGATTTCGGCAGTAAACATGGCGGCTCTCCTTCGGGTTGTTGCCGCATCCTCGATGCGGCGCTTGAACCTTCAGATGCAGCTGCCGTGCCAGGGGTTGCGGCGCCGGAGATTATTTTTGAGGCCGTCGCGCCACCAGTCCGATCTCGACGGCGGCGCCCAACGGCAGGCTGGCCACGCCGATGGTGGTGCGCGCCGGGTAAGGCCGGGTGAAGCGGCTGGCGTAGACCTCGTTCATGGCCGCGAAATCGTTCATGTCGGTGAGATAGATCTGCACGTTGACCACGTCATCGGGCGTAAGCCCGGCAGTTTCCAGCACCTGAAACAGGTTCGTCAGGCACTGCGCGGTCTGCTCACGAATGGTGCCGACTACCAGCCGTCCGGTCTGCGGATCGATCGGCGTCTGGCCCGAGAGAAACAACAGGCCTGCCGCCTCGACGGCGTGCGAATACGGACCGATGGCCGCAGCGCCCGCGGCATTGATGGCATTGCGAGTCATTCATTCCCCCTGGCTATCTGTGGTCGTTGCGAATTCCACGCCGCGACGTAAACGTCACGCCAGCGAACCGTGCACCTCGGCCGCGATCTCGTAGGAACGCAGCCGGGCAGCGTGGTCGTGGATCATCGACGCAATTATCAGCTCATCCGGGCGGGTCCGCTCGATGAAATCGGCCAGCGACTTGCGAACCGTTGGCGGTGAGCCGATCGCCGTGCACGACAGCACCTCGGCGAGCATCGCCGTCTCGTGCGGCGCCAGGCGTTCGGTGTAGCCTTCGACCGGCGCCGGCAACTGCGTCGGACGTCCGCTGCGCAGGTTGACGAAGGCCTGCTGCATCGATGTCGCGATGAGCCGCGCCTGCTCGTCCGTATCGGCGGCAAACACATTGAATCCCAGCATGACGTACGGACGCTCCAGCTGTCGCGAAGGACGAAAGCCGTCGCGATAGATCTGTATCGCCTGCATCATCTGCGCCGGCGCGAAATGCGAGGCGAACGCGAACGGCAAACCGAACGCTGCGGCGACCTGCGCACCGAACAGGCTCGACCCGAGAATCCACACCGGCACGTCCAGGCCGGCGCCGGGAATGGCGCAAACGCGCTGCCCTTCCTGCACCGGCCGGAAATACTCCATCAGCTCGATCACGTCCTGCGGAAACTCTTCCGGATCGGAAGCGAGATTGCGCCGCAGCGCCCGGGCGGTGAGCTGATCCGAGCCGGGCGCGCGCCCCAGGCCCAGGTCGATGCGACCGGGGAACAAGGATTCGAGCGTTCCGAACTGCTCGGCAACCACCAGCGGCGCGTGATTCGGCAACATGATGCCGCCGGCGCCGACACGGATGCTGGAAGTGCCGGCCGCGACATGCCCGATGACCACGGCGGTCGCCGCGCTCGCAATGCCGGGCATGCTGTGATGCTCCGCCAGCCAGAAACGTCGATATCCCCAGCGCTCGGCATGCTGCGCCAGGTCGAGCGTATGACGCAACGACTGGGCGGCGTCGGAGCCGGCGACGATGGGCGAAAGATCGAGCACGGAGAATGGGATCATGGGGCACTTTCAATGAGAGAGATCGACTCCACTATAAGGGCGGTAATTGGCGCGGCAAGCCGCTTCGACGGCAGTTCGGACTTTCGAAGCGGTATGATCGCAGCCGGACCGCAGCTGCAGGCGCTGTGCACGATCCTTGTACACAGCGCCTACCGGGAAATCAGGGACACCATGGCCGTCAGCGCATTCGACCTGTTCAAGATCGGTATCGGACCTTCCAGTTCGCACACGGTGGGGCCAATGCGGGCTGCACGGCTGTTTGCCGAACGGCTGTCCAACGAAGCGGTGCTGGCTCGCACCGCGAAGCTACGCATCGAGCTATACGGCTCGCTCGGCGCCACCGGCAAGGGTCACGGCAGTGACAAGGCGGTGCTGCTCGGGTTGTCCGGACACGAGCCGGACACCGTGGACGTGAACCAGATTGCGGCCTACCTCGACGCCATCCGCGAATCGGGCCGATTGAATCTGCTGGGTCGACAGTCGGTGCCTTTCGATGAGAAGGCGGATCTGATCTTCAACCGCCGCGAGACGCTGCCATTGCACGCCAACGGCATGAGCTTCACCGCGTACGATGCTGCGGGCACCGAATTGCTCAACAAGATCTTCTACTCGGTGGGTGGCGGCTTCGTCGTCAGCGCCGATGTCGCCGCCGACGGCGCACTGCAGAAACGCATCGCGCCGGATACCACCATTCTGCCCTACCCGTTTCACACTGGTGACGAACTGCTGTCGCAGTGCCGGCGCGAGGACGTTTCGATTGCGGAGATCATGCGACGCAATGAACGGCACTGGCGCAGCGATGCGCAGATCGATGCCGGCCTGCTGAAGATCTGGAGCGTCATGCAGGCCTGCGTGCAGCGCGGCTGCGCCACCGAAGGTGTCTTGCCCGGCGGCTACAAAGTGAAGCGGCGCGCACCCCAGCTGCATCGGCAGCTCACCGCAAATCCAGAAGCCTCTTCACGCGATCAGCTCGTGGTGCTCGATTGGGTCAACCTTTACGCCCTGGCGGTCAACGAAGAGAACGCGGCCGGCGGCCGAGTGGTCACGGCACCAACCAACGGTGCGGCCGGAATCATTCCCGCGGTGCTGCACTATTACTCGCGCTTCATCGAGGGCGCGAACGATCGCGGTATCGTCGACTTCCTGCTCACGGCCGCGGCCATCGGCATTCTTTATAAAGAGAACGCCTCGATCTCCGGAGCGGAGGTCGGCTGCCAGGGTGAAGTCGGCGTCGCCTGTTCGATGGCCGCTGGCGCGCTCTGCGCCGTGCTCGGCGGCACACCGGCGCAGGTCGAGAATGCGGCGGAGATCGGCATGGAGCACCACCTCGGCCTGACCTGCGACCCGGTCGGCGGCCTGGTGCAGATTCCTTGCATCGAGCGCAACGCCATCGCCTCGGTGAAAGCCATCAACGCGGCACGCATGGCGCTGCGCGGCGACGGCACTCACTACGTATCACTCGACAAGGTCATCAAGACCATGCGCGAAACCGGCGCGGACATGAAGACGAAGTACAAAGAGACTTCGCGCGGCGGCCTGGCAGTGAATGTGATCGAGTGCTGACTGTCATCAGCGAGGGGCGGGTGGATTCCCGCCTTCGGGAATGACGTGAGCCTTGCATCGACTACGCCGCGCGCTTCGCCGCCGCTTCCAGGAAGGCCTTCATCATCGGCTTGGCCGGCAACAGGGTCGGGAAGCGGGAGTCATGGAACTCCGGGTGCCATTGCACGCCCAGCATGAAGCGGCTGGTGCGGTGCCGGATGCACTCGATGACACCATCGGGTGAATTCGCCTCGACCACCAGACCCTCGCCCAACCGACGCACGCCCTGGTGATGAATCGAGGTGACACGCCCGTGCCGTACACCACCGTAGATGGATTGCAGCCAGCTGCCGGGAACGATGTCCACCTCGTGCGCATACTCGTCGTATAAATCGAGCATTCTGTGCTGGCGCGTGGAGACGCCGGCGGCCTGCAAGTCCTGGTGGAGATCGCCGCCGTAAGCGACATTGATCAGCTGCATGCCGCGACAGACACCCAGCACCGGTTTGTCCGCTGCCGCAAAGGCGCGCAGCAGCTCGAGCTCGAACTGGTCGCGTACTGCATCGATAGGACCGAGTACATCCGTTCGCGTCTCGCCGTACACCACCGGGTCGATGTCGGCGCCGCCCTGCAGGATCAGGCCGTCGAGCACGGAAACGTAATCCGCGGTCGACACCTCCCAGCGGCTGACGTCGCTGGAATGCTCGACCGTGGGAATCATGACGGCCACCGCGCCCAGCCGCATCACGCTATGGGCCATCGACTGTTCCAGGTATTGCAGCGTCTTGTCCTTGAACCCCGGGACTTCCCGCAGCAGGCGCGGTGACAGGCCGATGATGACTTTGCGTGAAACGGCGCTCATGGACAGATACCCGAAAGATCAGCTCGCGGTGGTTTGAGCCAGCCAATCGACGACACGCCGCAGAGCTTTCGAACGGCTGTCGCCTGCAGCACGACGCTCATTATAGATGCGCAATTGCGAATGCGAGCTGGTGCCCACCTCCAGGATGTGATCCAGCTGTCGCAAAGCGGCGGCACAGTCCAGGCGCTCGGCCTCGTTTGCAACGAACTTCAGCATCCGGCCGAGCACGTCGCGCATCGGCCACGCCCGGCCGCTCGCCTCGTCGATCAGCTCGGCGCCCATGCCGTCGCGCTTGGCGCGCCAGCGATTCTCATCGATGAGCCGGCGCGTATGCGTCGTGTAATGCCGGGCCGCTTCCGGATCGGCGATCAGCGCAGCAATCAAGCAACGAAACAGCGCGGCGATCGCCAGCGTATCCTCTACTCGCGTACACACATCCGCGATACGCAGCTCCAGCGTCGGATATCGCACCGCCGGTCGGATCGCCCACCAGAAATAACTGGCATCCCTGATGGCTCCCGCACGTTGCAACGTCAGGCAGAACGCCCGGTAGTCCTCCTCATCACGAAAGAAATCCGGAACGCCGCTGCGCGGCCATTCATCGTAGATGGCTTGTCGATAACTCATCAACCCGGTGACGCGCCGATCCCAGAACGGCGAGGACGTGCTCAACGCCAGGAACACCGGCAGCCAGGGCATGGCGCGATTCATCAGCGCGACGCGATCGATGCCGGGCGGAACCGCCACGTGCACGTGCATGCCGCAAACCAGGTTGCGCTGGCCGACGATGCGGAAATCCGAGATCAGCTGGTCGTAGCGCGGCTTTTCCGTCACCAGCTGCTCGCGCCACGCACCGAGCGGATGCGTACTCGAGGCAATCAGACGAAAGCCCATTTGCGCGACCAGCTCGCTCAGCGCAGCACGCAAATGTCTCAACGTACTGCGCGCATCGTCGATCGAGCCGAGGACCGGCGAGGCGATCTCGATCTGCGATTGCAGCAGCTCCGAGGTAATGCAGTCACCCAGCTGCGCCCGGGCGGTTTTCAGCAGCTCCTCCGGCACGCGCGTAGCGAGCAGGCCGCTGGAGGCGCGCGCGAGGAAGAACTCCTCCTCGATGCCGAAGGTGTATTCGAAGCCGTTCAAAGGGTGGTGAGCGGGCAGTTACTTTGAAACCGGCGCCAGCCGCAGCTTCTGCCGCAGTTCCGCCGCCGTGTTGAGCTCGGTGTACACGCGCGTCCCGACGTCGAACTCACGGGCATGTGACAGGTCGCCGACCACGACAGGATCGAAGCCGGCATCCCTGACCAGTCGCTGCGCCACGGCCAATGCTTCCGCATCATCTCCCGCGAGCGGAATCGCATAACGTTCACCGGGGCGATTCGCTTCATCACGCAACGAGTTCCAGTTGATGGCATTGAACGCACGCACCAGCCGCACACCGGGCAGGAATTCCGCGGAGGCGACGCCCGTGCCGCGCTTGCGGGCTTCGGTGGCCATCGCGCCGTCGCGAGCCGGATAAGGGTTGCCGGTATCCAGCAGGATCTTGCCCTTCAGCTCCTTCGCCAGGTCACGGCCGATTTGCGGCGTAGCCTTGTAAGGCACTGCCAGCAGGATCACTTCTCCAAAAGCCGCCGCTTCCTGAGGCGTGCCGACGCGCACGTGCGAGCCGAGCGCCTTCGCCAGATCCTGAAGTTCCTCGGGATGGCGCGACGAAATCATCAGCGGGTGCCCGGCCTTGGCCCAGTGCGCCGCCAACGTTCCGCCGATGTTGCCGGTGCCGATGATGCCGATCCTCAATGCTGGCTGGTCAGCGGCGGATGCGGCCCGCAGCGACACACTCATGACCGCCGCGGCCGCGAGCACTGCGACGACGACGCCTTTCCAGAAATTTCCGTTGATACTCATCTGCCGTCTCCTGCAAAGCGCAACGCCTTGGTCCGCCCCGGGCGGGCCAGTCGGCCCGGAGAGATCAGCCCACGAGATCAACCAGCGCCGGAACGGTCGGCTTCAGCGCGCGGCCACCGCCAGCGCCTGATCCAGGTCTTCCAGGATATCGTCGATGTCCTCGATGCCCACCGACAGGCGGATGGCTTCGGGCGTGACGCCGACCTTGCGCTGCTCTTCCTCGGCGAGCTGGCGATGCGTCGTGGAAGCCGGATGACAGGCCAGCGACTTGGCGTCGCCGATGTTGACCAGGCGCTTGAACAGCTTCAGTGCGTCATAGAATTTCACGCCGGCGTCGAAGCCACCCTTCACACCGAAGGTCAGGATGCCGGAGGCGCGGCCCTTCATGTACTTCTGCGCGAGCGCGTGATGCGGGTGGTTCTTCAGTCCCGCGTAGCTCACCCAATCCACTGCCTTGTGCTCCTGCAGATGTTCGGCGACGCGCTGGGTGTTCTGGCAATGACGTTCCATCCGCAGCGGCAGCGTCTCGATGCCCTGCATCAGCTGGAAGGCATCGAACGGTGATATGGCCGATCCGGTGTTACGCAGCGGAACGGTACGCGCACGACCGATATAGGCAGCCGGGCCGAGCGCGTCGACGTACACCACGCCGTGGTACGACTCTTCCGGCTCGTTGAACATGGGGTAGCGTTCCTTGTGCTGGGCCCAGGGGAACTTGCCCGAATCCACGATGACGCCGCCCAGCGTCGTGCCGTGACCGCCCATGTACTTGGTCAGCGCATGGACCACGATGTCCACGCCGTGTTCGATCGGCTTGAGCAGCACCGGCGTCGCCACGGTGTTGTCGGCGATGGTCGCCACCCCGTGGCTGCGGGCCATTGCAGCGATGGCCGCCACGTCCACGATGTTGCCGGCGGGGTTGCCGATGGTCTCGAAGAACACCGCCTTGGTGCGCTTGTCGATCAGCTTCTCCAGATCCGCGGCCGAATCGCTTTTCGCGAAACGCACTTCGATGCCCAGCTTCGGCAGCATGCTGGCGAACAGTGTGTAGGTGCCGCCGTAGAGCATCGGGATGGCGACGATGTTGTCGCCGGCCTGGGCGAGATTGATGACGGAGTAGTGGATGGCCGCCATGCCGGCGGAGAGCGCCAGGCCCGCAATGCCTCCCTCCAGCAACGACACGCGCTTTTCCAGCACGTCCGTGGTGGGATTCATGATGCGGGTGTAGATGTTGCCGGGAACCGCGAGATTGAACAGGTCGGCGCCGTGCTGGGCGCTTTCGAACTCGTAAGACACCGTCTGGTAGATCGGCGTCGTCACCGCGCGCGTGGTGGGATCGGTTTCATAGCCGCCGTGGATGGCAATGGTCTGATCTTTCATTCTTGGTCTCGTACCCGCGGGCGAGCGATCGCCCCGATTGTGAGAAAAAGGGCAATCAAGCTAAGCCAATCCCGCCGAGAAATCCACCATCGGGGGGTGGGTCGCAACACCCGATCGACGGTTCGTCACGCCCGCGCAGGCGGGCGTCCATCTGCAGACAT